>NZ_DASRXF010000154.1:0-42019 GCF_035654295.1 Noviherbaspirillum sp.
CAGGAAGACCGTTTCCCGATCGCCGACATCCTGCGCCAGACGCCGGAAATCCCGGACGCCTGCCAGTGGGCGATCTTCCTGCGCAACCATGACGAGCTGACGCTGGAAATGGTGACCGACAAGGAGCGCGATTACCTCTGGAACTACTACGCCTCGGAAAAGCGTGCCCGCATCAACCTCGGCATCCGCCGCCGCCTGGCGCCGCTGCTGGAACGCGACCGCCGCCGCACCGAACTGCTGAACAGCTTCCTGCTCTCCATGCCGGGCACGCCCGTCATTTATTACGGCGACGAGATCGGCATGGGCGACAACATCCACCTCGGCGACCGCGACGGCGTGCGCACGCCGATGCAATGGACGTCCGATCGCAACGGCGGCTTTTCGCGTGCCGATCCCGCGCGGCTGGTGCTGCCGCCCATCCAGGACCCGATCTACGGTTTCCAGGCGGTCAACGTGGAAGCACAGAGCGCCGATCCTTACTCGATGCTCAACTGGATGCGCCGCCTGCTCTCGGTGCGCAAGCAGCATTGCGCGTTCAGCCGCGGCAAGTTCACGCTGCTGTACCCGGCCAATCGCCGCATCCTCGCCTACATGCGCGAGTACGAATGCGACGGGGAAACCGAAACCATCCTTTGCGTGACCAATGTCTCGCGCTCGGCGCAGGCGGTCGAACTCGACCTGTCGAGCTATGCCAGCCGGGTGCCGATCGAGATGCTCGGCGGCTCCGCCTTCCCGCCGATCGGCAAACTGCCTTACCTGCTGACGCTGCCGCCGTACGGCTTCTACTGGTTCCTGCTCGCGCCCGAAGAGCGTATGCCCCCCTGGCACGTCCCGGGCCCGGAGCCGCTGCCCGAACTGGCGACCCTGGTTTTGCGCAACGGCATCGCCGAAGTGCTGGAAACCCCGCGCCGCAATATCCTGGAGAACGAGGCGCTGCCGGTCTACCTGCCCAAGCGGCGCTGGTATGCCGGCAAGCAGGAAAAACTGAAGACCGCGCGCATCGCGCTCGCCACCTTGCTGCCGGGCGCGACGGCCCGTCCGCATGTGATGCCGTCGATGCTGGCGGAAGTCGAAACCGTGACGACCGGCGGCACCAACCGTTACCTGCTGCCGCTGGGCTATATCCGGGAGGAAGACATCGTCACCGCGATGCCGCAGCAGCTCGCGCTCGCCCGCGCGCGGCGCGGCCGCTACGTGGGCCTGCTCACCGATGCCTGGGTGCTCGATTCCTTCTCCTTCGTGATCATCGAACAGCTGCGGGCACGCGCAAAGCTGCCCTCGGGCGACGGTGAGGTGCACTTCCTGCCCACCGGGAAAATCGACGCCGTGGAACTGAGCGCCGAACCCCCGATCCGGCGGCTGTCGGCCGAGCAGTCGAACAGCTCGCTGATCATCGAGGACAAGCTGGTGTTGAAGGTGATCCGCCGTCTCTTGCCAGGCGTGCATCCGGAAGCGGAGATGGGGCGCTACCTCACCTCGCTCGGCTATGCCAATGCGCCGTGCATGTACGGCGAAGTCACGCGCATCGCCACCGACGGCACGCGCTACACCATGATCATGGTGCAGGAATTCATCCATAACCAGGGCGATGCCTGGGAATGGGTGCTGGACACGCTGGCCCGCTGGGTGCAGCAGGTGGCGATTCCCGAGCCGGCGGCCGCGGCGGAAACGACCCAGGATATTTCGCATCCGCAGGACGAAATGCTCAGCCTGGCGAGCAACCTCGGCAAGCGCCTGGGCGAGATGCACACCGCGCTCTCGTCCGCAAGCGACAACCCGGACTTCGCGCCCGAAGTGGCGACTGCGGACGACGCCGAGCTGTGGGCGCAGTGCGCCCGCAAGCAGCTCGAAGCTGCCTTCACCGCCCTGCAAGGCAAGACCGAATGGACCAACGAAGCCGAGTCGCGCCGCGCCGCGCGCCTGCTAAGCCAGCGCGACCAGCTCCTGGACCGGCTCGATGCGCTGGCCGCCGCCGGCGTCGGCACGCTGCGCACCCGCATCCACGGCGATTTCCACCTCGGCCAGGTGCTGGTGGCGCACGGCGATGTCTACATCGTCGATTTCGAAGGCGAACCGGCCAAGCCGCTGGAGCAACGGCGCGAGAAGTCCAGCCCGCTGCGCGACGTGGCCGGGCTGCTGCGTTCGTTCGACTACGCCGCCGCCTTTGCCAACATCGCCGGGCCGGCCGATCTCGACGAAGCCGGCGAACTGCGCAAGCAGGACATCATCCGCCGCTTCGCCCCGACCTCCCAGTCCGTCTTCCTCGATGCCTATCGTGCCGCCGCCTACAACGGCGCCTTCCAGGTCTCGCCGGAGGCGGAGGGCAGCCTGCTGCAGCTGTTCGTGCTGGAAAAGGCCGCCTACGAGGTCTGTTACGAAGCGGCGAACCGGCCGACATGGCTACCGGTGCCGATGAACGGACTGGCAAAGATCGCGGATGAACTGCTAAGCGTTTCAGAAGGAGAACCGTCGAATGGTTGAGCACACCGAGGAACTGACCGTCGTCGACCAGAGGACGATCGACGCCGTCGTCCATGGACAGTTGACGGATCCGTTCGCGCTGTTCGGCCCGCACCGGGCCGGCGAGCGCATGGTGGTCCGCAGCTTCCAGCCGGGCGCGCTGGCGGTCGATGTCGTTAGCCGCGAGCCGGGCAACGATGCGGCCGGCGTGCTGCTGGAGTCGCTCTACAACGTCAACCAGACCGGGCTGTTCGTGAGCGGCGCGCCCACGCTTTCGCCCGGCCAGGATTACCTGCTGCGCATCACCTGGCCGACCGCTTCCGGCGGCGAGCATGTGCAGTACACCGAGGACCCGTACCGTTTTCCGCTGCTGCTGGGCGAGCTGGACATGCACCTGCTGCGCGAGGGCACTCACCGCGAACTGGGCCGCTGTCTCGGCGCGATCCCGATGACGATCGACGGCGTGGCCGGCACCCGCTTTGCGGTGTGGGCGCCGAACGCCCGGCGCGTGTCCGTCGTGGGCGATTTCAACCTGTGGGACGGACGGCGCCATCCGATGCGGCTGCGCTTCGAGGCCGGCGTGTGGGAACTGTTCATCCCGCGCCTGCGCAGCGGTGCGCGCTACCAGTATGAAATCGTCGGCATCGACGGCAATGTGCTGCCGCTCAAGGCCGACCCGGTCGCCCGCGCTTCCGAGATGCCGCCGTCGACAGTGTCCGTGGTGCCCTCGGACATGCCGTTCCGCTGGACCGACGATGCCTGGATGGCCAGCCGCGCGCAACGGCAGGGAGCCAACGCGCCGATGTCGATCTATGAAGTGCACGCAGGTTCCTGGCTGCGCATCCTGGAAGAAGACGGCCGCAGCCTGAACTGGCACGAGCTCGGCGATCGCCTGATTCCGTATGCCAAGGGCATGGGCTTCACGCATATCGAATTCCTGCCGGTCATGGAGCATCCGTTCGGCGGCTCCTGGGGCTATCAGCCGCTGGGCCTGTTCGCGCCGACCGCGCGCTTCGGCTCGCCGGCCGGGTTCGCCGCCTTCGTCGACCGCTGCCATGCGGAAGGCATCGGCGTCATCCTCGACTGGGTGCCGGCGCATTTCCCCTCGGATCCGCATGGGCTCGCGCGCTTCGACGGCACCGCGCTGTACGAGCACCAGGACCCGCGCGAAGGCTACCACCAGGACTGGAACACGCTCATCTACAACCTCGGCCGCAACGAAGTGTGCGCCTTCCTGATCGCCAGCGCGCTGGAATGGCTGGAGCATTTCCACGTGGACGGCCTGCGGGTGGATGCGGTGGCGTCCATGCTGTACCGCGACTACAGCCGCAAGGCCGGCGAATGGGTGCCCAATGTCCACGGCGGACGCGAAAACCTGGAAGCCGTCGCCTTCCTGCGCAACCTGAACCAGGTCGTTGCGCAGCGCTGCCCCGGCGCGCTGATGATCGCCGAGGAATCCACCGCCTGGCCGGGCGTTTCCGCGCCGGTGGAAGAGGGCGGCCTGGGATTCACGCACAAGTGGAACATGGGATGGATGCACGACACGCTGCGCTACATGAGCACCGATCCGATCCACCGCCGGCACCATCACCACGACCTGACCTTCGGGCTGATCTATGCGTTCTCGGAACGCTTCATCCTGCCGATCTCGCATGACGAGGTGGTGCACGGCAAGGGCTCGCTGCTCAACAAGATGCCCGGCGACGGCTGGCAGAAAATGGCCAACTTGCGCGCCTATCTCGCCTTCATGTGGACCCATCCCGGCAAGAAACTGCTGTTCATGGGCTGCGAGATCGCCCAGCCGCTGGAATGGAACCACGACGGCTCGCCCGACTGGAGCCTGCTCGACAACCCGCCGCATCGCGGCATGCAACGCCTGCTGCGCGACCTGAACCGGCTGTATGCGGCCGAACCCGCGCTGCACCGGCTCGATCACAGCCCCGAGGGCTTTGCCTGGGTGATCGGCGACGACAGCAGCAACAGCGTGTTCGCATATCTGCGGCGAGGCGAGCAGGGTGACCCGCCTCTGCTGGTGGTGATGAACATGACGCCGGTGCCGCGCGAGCAATACCGCGTCGGCGTCCCGGAAGGCGGCAGCTGGACCGAAGTGCTCAACAGCGACGCCACGGTCTACGGCGGAAGCGGCAAGGGCAGCGGCAAGGGCAGCGACGAGCGCATCGACGCCGATGCCGAGCCCGCGCACGGCATGGAGCAGTCGCTCATGCTGCGGCTGCCGCCGCTCGCGACGGTCGTGCTCAAACCCTTGCGCACATGGCGCCGCTGAGCCTGCCGCTTGCCCCCGTCCAGCCGGGGTCGCCGTACCCGCTGGGAGCCACCTACGACGGTATCGGTACCAACTTTGCCGTTTTCTCCGCGAATGCGGCAAAGATGGAGATCTGCTTCTTCGACCCGGCGGGAAAGCACGAAGTCGCGCGCTGTTCCCTGCCGCACTGTACCAATGAGATCTGGCACGGCTACATCCCCGGCGTGCATCCAGGCGCGCTGTACGGTTACCGTGCCTACGGCCCGTACCAGCCGGAGAGCGGCCACCGCTTCAATCCAAACAAACTGCTGCTCGATCCCTACGCGCGCCAATTGCACGGGCATGTGCGCTGGGCCGACAGCCTGTACGGCTACCGCATCAACTCGCCGCGCACCGACCTGTCCTTCGACCACCGCGACAGCGCGCCATCGATGCCCAAGTGCGTGGTGACGGAATCGACGTTCAACTGGCACGGCGACCGCCATCCCCAGGTGCCGTGGGAAAAGACCGTCATCTACGAGACGCACGTACGCGGCCTGACCATGCGCCTGGACAAGGTGCCCGAGCAGGAGCGCGGCACCTTCGCCGGCCTCGCCAATCCCTGGGTCATCGACTATCTCGTGCGCCTGGGCGTGACGGCGGTGGAGCTGCTGCCCGTGCATGCGATCCTGCATGATCGCCGGCTGGTCAACCAGGGCCTCCTCAACTACTGGGGATACAACACGCTCAATTTCTTCACGCCCGAGCCGCGCTACCTGTCCACCGGATCGCCGGATGAAATGCGGCATGCGGTACGCGCCTTGCATGCGGCAGGCATCGAGGTGATCCTGGACGTGGTCTACAACCACACCTGCGAAGAAAGCGAGCTCGGTCCCACGCTGTGTTTCCGCGGCCTGGACAACGCCAGCTACTACCGGCTCGACCGCGACTATCCGCGCCACCACGTCAACGATACCGGCTGCGGCAACACGGTGAACATGTCGCATCCGCGCGTGATCCAGATGGTGATGGATTCGCTGCGCTATTGGGTGCAGGAATTCCACGTCGACGGTTTCCGCTTCGACCTCGGGGCAACGCTGGGCCGGGAAAGCTACGGCTTCGACCCCGGCTCCGGCTTCTTCGACGCGCTGCTGCAAGACCCGGTGCTGGCCCCGAGAAAGCTGATTTCCGAGCCCTGGGACGTCGGCCCCGGCGGCTACCAGGTCGGCAACCATCCGCCCGGGCTGGCCGAATGGAACGACCGCTTCCGCGACGACGTGCGCCGCTTCTGGCGCGGCGATTCCGGCGTGCGCGGCGCCATCGCGAGCCGGCTGATGGGCTCGGCCGACCTGTTCAACCACCGGAGGCGGCGTTCCTGGTCCTCGGTGAACTTCGTCACCGCGCACGACGGCTTCACGCTGCAGGACCTGGTGAGCTACAGCCGCAAGCACAACGAAGCCAACCTGGAAGACAACCGCGACGGCAGCAATGAAAACCGCAGCGCCAACTGGGGCGTGGAAGGGCCCACCGACGATCCCAAGGTCCGCGCCACGCGCCAAAAGGTCAAGCGGGCCATGCTGATGACGCTACTGTTTTCGCACGGCACGCCGATGCTGCTGGGCGGCGACGAATTCGGGCGCACGCAGCAGGGCAACAACAATCCGTATTGCCAGGATTCGGAAATTTCCTGGTTCGACTGGAGTCTCATCGACACCGGCGAAGGCAAGACCTTGCTTGAGTTCACCCGCCGCTGCATCGCCGCCCGCCGTATCCTGCCGCGGCTGCGCAGCACGCGTTTCCTGGCGGCCAACCTGCGCACGCTGCATCGGATTCCGGAAATCAGCTGGTTCGACGAAACCGGCGCCGAAATGACGCAGGAGCGCTGGCATTTCAGCGAAGGCCGCCTGCTGGCGCTGCGGCGCATCGGCCAGGAACTGCGGGCAGGTCAGCTCTCCGCCTCCTTGCTGCTGCTCAACGCCTTTTCGATGGATCGCGAATTCATCCTGCCCAAGCCGGACATGCCATGGACGATCGCGGTGGATGCCGCCGATCCGGAGGCCGACGGCATGCCCGTCGAAGGCAGGCTCATCGTTTCCGCACACAGTGCGGTCTTACTGGTTACCGACAATGTCATCATTTAACCCATCCTTCGGCGCCCGCCTGCTGGCGCCCGACCGCACCCTTTTCCGCCTGTGGGCGCCGGGCAGGGAAGCGGTCAGCGTCGAGATCGAGAGCATGCCGCCCGTTCCCATGAACCGGCTCGCCGACGGCTGGTTCGAGGCCGAGGCCGCTGCCGGCGCCGGCGCACGCTACAAGTTCCGCATTTCCGGCGATCTCGCCGTGCCCGATCCCGCATCACGCGCCCAGGCCGGCGACGTGCACGATGCCAGCGTCGTCTGCAATCCGGACAGCTACCAGTGGAAGCGCAAGGACTGGACCGGACGGCCCTGGCATGAAACCGTGCTGGTTGAATTGCACGCCGGCGCGCTGGGCGGCTTCGAGGGCGTGATGCAGCAATTGCCTGCGCTGGCCGACCTTGGCATCACGGCGATCGAACTCATGCCCGTGGCCGACTTCCCCGGTCCGCGCAACTGGGGCTACGACGGTGTGCTGCCGTACGCGCCTGACGCCGCCTACGGCACGCCGGACCAGCTCAAGGCCCTGGTCGACGCCGCGCACGAGCTGGACATGATGGTCTTCCTCGATGTGGTCTACAACCATTTCGGGCCGGACGGCAATTACCTCGGCACCTACGCACCGCAGTTTTTCCGGGACGACATCCATACGCCCTGGGGGCAGGCGATCGATTTCCGGCAACGGCCGGTACGCGACTTCTTTATCGAGAACGCGATCTACTGGCTGGACGAATTCCGTTTCGACGGCCTGCGCTTCGACGCTGTGCATGCCATCAGCGACAAGGACTGGCTGGTTGAAATGGCGCAGCGTATCCGGGCCGCGATGCCGCCCGGCCGCCATGTGCACCTGGTGCTGGAAAATGACGACAACAGCGCCCGCCTGCTGGAACGCGCACCATCGCATCTGTACGACGCGCAATGGAACGACGACATGCACCACATCCTGCATGTGATGCTCACCGGCGAGCGCGAAGGCTATTACGCGGGCTACATCAACCAGTGGGCGGAAAAGCTGGCGCGCGGGCTGTCGGAAGGCTTCATCTACCAGGGCGAAGCCTCGCTGTATGCAGGCGGCGCGCCGCGCGGCGAGCCGAGCGGACACCTGCCGCCGACATCCTTTGTGATGTTCCTGCAAAACCATGACCAGATCGGCAACCGCGCCTTCGGCGAACGGCTGACGGCGCTGGCGAATCCGCATGCGCTGCGGGCGGCGATGGCGCTGCAACTGCTGTCGCCGCACATCCCGATGCTGTTCATGGGCGAGGAGGTCGGTGCAACGCAGCCCTTCCTGTATTTCACCAGCCACCTCACGCAGGAACTGGCGGACGCGGTGCGCAACGGACGCCGCCAGGAATTCGCCCGCTTCGCGGCCTTTTCCGACCCGGGGCAGCGTGAGCGGATTCCGGACCCGAACGCCGAAGAGACCTTCCAGCAGTCGATCCCGCAAGCCGATCCGACGGTGGCCCAATCGTGGCGCGAATGGATCGCCTCCCTGCTGGCGATCCGCCGCACGCACATCGTGCCCCGCCTCGAAGGCGCGGCGTCGCTCGGCACGGAAATCATCGCCCCCGCCGCGGTGAAGGCGCGCTGGCGGATGGGCGACGGAAAAGTGCTGATGCTGGCGATCAACCTTGGGACCTCCGGTGTCACTATCGCCTATGACCGTCTGGCCGACGGGCAGGGCGGAACCCTTCTTTTCGCGACGGACGGCGTGGAGGACGCGATCACACGCAACGAACTTCCCGGCCGTGCCTTCCTCGCTGTGCTGGAGCCTTCCGCATGAACGATGAACACATCCTGAACCTGGCGCGGGCCGCAGGCCTGGCGCATGAATGGACCAACGCCTTCGGCCAGCCGATGCGCGTCGCACCGGACGCGCTGCGGCGCATCCTCGAACGGCTTGGCTTCCCCTGTGCAAGCGAGGACGACTGCCGGGCCAGCCATGCGCGGCTGGCGCAGCTCAATGGCGGCGGTGGACTGCCGCCTCTGTTTACGAGCGTGGCCGGCCGTCCGCTGCACCTGCCGCCGGCGCCGCATCTCGCCGGGCAGGCGTGGCGCATCGAACTGGAATCCGGCCGCCACCTCGACGGCCGCCTGCCCGCCGATACCTCGCACGGCGTGGAGCTGCCCGCCATCGACCATTACGGCTACCACACCCTGCGTGTCGGCGGCCACGTCACCACGCTGGCCATCGCGCCGCCGAAATGTTTCGGCGTGGCCGACGCGCTTCGCCGGCCCGACGAGCAGCCACGGTTGTGGGGCCTGGGCGTGCAGCTCTATTCGCTGCGCAGGCCGGGCGACGGCGGGATCGGCGATTTTTCCGCCTTGTCCGCGCTGGCCCGTTCCGCCGCGGCGCATGGCGCATCCGCCCTCGCCATCAGTCCGGTGCACGCGATGTTCAGCGCCGACGTCAACCGCTTCAGCCCCTACGGCCCGTCGAGCCGGCTGTTCCTCAACGCGCAGCACATCGACCCCGCCGCGGTGCTCGGACGCGATGCCATGCTGGCCGAACTGGCCGCCCTGGGACCGGACGTACCCGCCCGCTATGCGGCAATGGAAGAGGCGGAACTGATCGACTGGCCCGGCTCGGCCCAGATCCGCTTGGCGCTGTTGCGGCGCCTGCATGACCGGATGCTGGCCGCCGGCGGGAACCGTGACTTCGATGACTTCCGCCAGCACGGCGGCGAGGCGCTGCAGGACCATGCGCGCTTTGAAGCGCTCCACGGCTGGCAACTCGCCAACGGCGAAAGCGGTTACTGGAAGGAATGGCCGGAAGGTTTGCGCGATCCGCGCGGCGCGGCCGTCGCCGACTTTGCGCGGCATCACGAGGCGGAGGTGCGTTTCCACGAATTCCTGCAGTGGCAGGCCGCGCGCGGACTCGGCGGCGCGCAGAAAGCCGCCCGCGATGCCGGCATGCCGATCGGCCTCATCACCGACCTCGCCGTGGGCGCGGACAACGGCGGCAGCCAGGCATGGAGCCGGCAGGCAGAGATCATCAACGGCCTCTCGGTCGGCGCGCCGCCGGATGTCCTCAACACACGCGGCCAGAGCTGGGGCCTGGGCGCATTCTCGCCGCACGCGATGAAAGCCAAGGGATTCGGCGCCTACATCGAGATGCTGCGCGCCATCTTCGCCTACGCCGGCGGCGCACGCATCGATCATGTGCTCGGCCTGAACCGCCTGTGGCTGGTGCCGGACGGCGAATCGCCGGAACACGGCGCCTACCTGCAATACCCGGTGCACGACCTGATGCGTCTGATCGCGCTGGAATCCTGGCGCAACCGCGCCATCGTGATCGGCGAAGACCTTGGCACGGTGCCCGAGGGCTACGACCAGTTGCTGGCGCAGGCCGGCCTGCTCGGCATCCGCGTGCTCCTGTTCCAGCAGCACCACGGCCGCTTCTTCCGGCCGGACGAATGGCCCGCCCACGCCATCGCCACCACCACGACGCATGACCTGCCGACCATTGCCGGCTGGTGGCAGGGGCGCGACATCGCCTGGCGCACCCGGCTCGACCTGCACATGCCCGGCCAGACCGAAAGCGACGCGCTGCACGACCGCACCCGCGAACGATCATCCCTCTGGCAGGCGCTGGCAGGGGCGGGGTGCGCGCAGGGCGAGATGCCGCCGTCCGATGAAGCCGGCCGCGTGGTCGACGCCGCCGCCGGCTTCATCGCCGCCACGCCGGCGCCGCTGGCCATGCTGCCGGTGGAAGATGCGCTCGGTCTGCCGGAACAGCCCAACCTGCCGGGCACCATCGATACCCACCCCAACTGGCGCCGTCGCCTGCCGCAGCCGGTGGACAGCGTGCTGGACCAGGCCGAGGTGCGTGCGCGGCTGGAGTCCATGAACAAGACACGTTCCGCGAAAGGAAACCGCTGACATGGCCATCCCGCGCGCAACCGCCAGACTGCAACTGCACAAGGATTTCAACTTCGACCAGGCTGCCGAAGTAGTGCCGTATTACGCGGCGCTGGGCATCAGCCATCTCTATTCCTCGCCCATCCTCACCGCCCGCAGCGGCTCGACGCATGGCTACGACATCGTCGATCCGACCCGTATCAATCCCGAGCTCGGCGGCGAGGAGGGCCTGCGCCGGCTGGTGGCGCGCGTACGCGAGCACGGCATGGGCCTGATCCTCGACATCGTGCCCAACCACATGGGCGTGGGCCCGGAAAACCCGTGGTGGCAGCATGTGCTGGAGTGGGGCGAGGGCAGTCCCTACGCCCGCTGGTTCGACATCGACTGGAGTCCGGCCGACGAAACCCTGCGCGGCAAGGTGCTCGCGCCATTCCTCGGCAAACCCTACGGCGATGCGATCGCCGACGGTGAAATCACGCTCCAGTTCGACGACACGCGCGGCAAGTTCTTCATTGCCTATTACGGGCACCGCTTCCCGGTATCGCCCTCGGAATACGCCGGCATCCTGCACGCCGCCGGCTCCGAGCGGCTCGCTTCCGCCATTGCCACTTTCGAGGAAAAAGCGGGCGAGGGCGGCGCCATCACCCAGCACAACGCCGACATCGGCTCCGGACTGCTGCGCGATGCCGGCATGACGCCCGAAGGCCGCGCCGGCATCGAACAGGCGCTGGCCGGCTTTTCCGCCGCCTCACCACAAGGGCTGGAAGCCTTGCATGCGCTGCTCGAGCGGCAGCACTACCGGCTTTCCTGGTGGCGCTGCGCCGCGGACAGCATCAACTGGCGGCGCTTCTTCGAAGTGACCGACCTTGCCGGCGTGCGGGTCGAACAGGACGACGTCTTCGAAGCCACGCACGCCATGATCTTCCGCCTTTACACAGAAGGCCTGATCGACGGCGTGCGCATCGACCACGTGGACGGCCTCGCCGACCCCGGCGCCTACTGCCGCAAGCTGCGCCGCCGCCTGCAAGCCCTGAGCTCGCAGCGCCCGCCCGAGCTGGCGCCCGCGCCGGCCTATATCGTCGTCGAAAAAATCCTCGCCCATCGCGAGCATTTGCGACAGAACTGGGAAATCGACGGCACCAGCGGCTACGACTTCATGGACCGGGTCGGCGCCTTGCTGCACGATCCAGCCGGCGACGCGCCGCTGGCCGACATGTGGCGCGCGCTGACCGGTCACGACCTCGACTTCCAGGCCGAAGTGCGGCAAGCCCGCCGCCAGCTGCTGGCCAACAACCTGGCGGGAGAATTCGAGGCGGCCGCCCGTGCCCTCCATGCCGTGGCCCGCACCGACCTGCGCACCCGCGATTTTTCGCTGGGCGCGATCCGCCGGGTGTTTACCGAATTGCTGGTGCATTTCCCGGTCTACCGCACCTATGCCGACGCCAACGGCCGCGACGAGCTGGACCAGGAGGTCATCGACAGGGCGCTGGAACAGGCTCGGCAAAGCGTCGACCGCACCGAGACCCCGCTGCTGGACGTGCTCGCCCACTGGCTGGGCGGCGATGCGCCCCGCGACGCCGCCAATCCCCGCGTGCGCCACCTGCACCAGCGCGCCATCACCCGCTTCCAGCAGCTCACCCCGCCGCTGGCCGCGAAATCGGTGGAAGACACGGCGTTCTACCGCTACGGCCGGCTGCTTTCCCGCAACGAAGTCGGCTCGGACCCCAGCCAGTTCGCCTGCAGCCCGGAGGAATTCCACGCGGCCAACATGGAACGCGCCGCGTACTTTCCGAATTCCATGCTGGCCACCGCCACCCACGACCACAAGCGCGGCGAGGACGTGCGCGCCCGGATTGCCGCGCTGAGCGAAATCCCGTCGGAATGGAACACCATGGTCACGCGCTGGATGCAGCTCAACGCCGCGCTGCACAGCGAAACAGCGGGAGAGGGCGGAGCCGTCTCGGCCCCCCAGCCCGCCGACGAGCTGATGCTGTACCAGATGCTGGCCGGCGCCTGGCCGATCGGCCTGCAGCCGGGCGACAGGGAGGGTGTGCGTGCCTTCGCCGAACGGCTGGAACAATGGCAGACCAAGGCGCTGCGCGAAGCCAAGCAGGTCAGCGGCTGGGTGCTGCCGAACGAAGAATACGAGCAAGCCTGCCGCCGTTTCCTGTACGGCATCCTCGATGTCAGCCCGGAAAACCGCTTCCTGGCCGAACTCGCCGCCTGCGTCGACAGCCTGACGCCGGCGGGCGTCGTCAACAGCCTGGCCCAGACCATGCTGCGCATGACCTCGCCCGGCGTGCCGGACCTGTACCAGGGAACCGATTTCTGGGACTTCAGCCTGGTCGATCCGGACAACCGGCGTCCCGTCGACTACGCCAGCCGCATGCATGGCCTGGAGGACGGGGCGCCCGCGATCGGCATCGATGGCTGGCAGGACGGGCGCGTGAAGCAGCAGATCATCCGGCGCACCTTGCAGGCGCGCGCGCAAGACCCGGAACTGTTCGCCCGCGGTGAATACGTCCCGCTCGAACTGACCGGGCCGCTGGCCGGGCACGCCGTCGCCTTTGCCCGGCGGCTGCCGGACCGCACCGCCATCGTCGTCACGACGCACCTGCCGGTCCGCATCCTCGCCCAGGACGGCACGCCCATCGTCCCGGTGGCGCGCTGGCAGGACACGGCGGTACAAATCCCCGGCGTGGCGGATTCGACATGGAAGGAGATCTACTCCGGCCTGCGCGTGAAGATCGGGGCCGGAAAGCTGATGCTCGCCGAAGCGCTGGCACATCTACCTGTTGCGATATTGATGGAAGGTTAAATATCACGGAAATACAATCACTTGCGTGATCTATCGCATCTAGTGCGCGAACTTTTCGCTGCTTCGCAGGAAATCGCCAGGAAGGATGCCGATATCCGTTTTTAATCAGTGAGATACGTTATTCTTTTCAAAAAGCCTGTTTAAAGCTTTCCTTCACGCGCCGGACTAACCAGAAACAGCCTTGTCCATCGATTCGGCGACAAGCTTCTTCAAGGACTCGACGCCGGGTCGCGGCAAACGCTTTCCGTTCACGAAGAACACCGCCGGCTCCTTCACCACCATGCGTGCCGTATCCCCCTTGTCCCGGCGAATGGTCAGGAAAACATCCCTTGAGGCGGCATCGGCCCGGGCGCGCGGCATATCCAGTCCAATATCCAGGTTCTCGACGACTTTCCAGGCCGCGTCCGGACGGATTTCGTCCTTCTTCACCCATACCGGCTGCGCGTGCAGCAAGCCTTCCAGCACTTCCCAGAACTTGCCTTGCCTGCGCGCCGCCTCGAGGATCTCCAGCACTTTGTCCATATCACCCACGACAACAGCGCTTCGCACGGTCAGGCGGATCCGGTCCGGGTCGGCCTCGCGCATTTCCCTGACCAGCGGGTAGAAGACCCGGCAGATTTCGGACGCCGGATCCATGAATATGACGATATGCACCGGCGCATCGGCGCGGCCGACGGACGGCGTATAAAAGCGCACCAGGGCATCCCGCTTCCTCGCCCAGCCGTCGGCCTCAACCCTGGCCGGCACGTTCTGCGCCAGGTAATCGGCGCCCGTGAAGGCGATGAGCAAAACCAACATCGTCCTGACAATAAACTGCAACTGCGACATGAGTTCACCTGGTGATCTGGATAGCAAAGCGCGGATGGCGGCAGGCGCGGCAGGTGCGGCAGAAGGAAAGGCAGCCCTTTTTCGCATCGATCTCCGCCGGTCAGCCCTTATGTGGCGACGTGCAGCCGGCCGAAGCGGGCAGAACTAAAACTGCGACTTGTTGAAGAAGTAGAACTCCCGTCAACGTCCAACGTTTGTACGATTTTTGTAAAGTGAAGTCTAAGGAAATGTTGAAAAATTAGTTCTAGATTTCGGGACCAGATGCCGATCGAGAGCGCCCTCAGGTTCGCTATTCCCGACTGGAAAAGCGTGATACCAAAAACTTGGTGGAAATGGCGCTGTCCAACCGGGGCGTTTTCGACGGAGGCCGACATGAGTTTGAGTGAAACCCAGGGTTCGATCTGGAAAATGGTGACCCATGTGTACAACCAGTGGGATCCGGAGGGGACGCAATTGATGCCGGAACCGGAATTGCAGAAACTCCTGCCTGCCGTTCCCGAGGACGTCCTGGACGATACGCTTGAGCGCGCTGCGCAGGAGCAGCTTGCCGAACTGGGGACCGTCGGCGACGATCGGGCGTTCCGTCCATTGCTGCAGTAGTACAGCGGTAATGCAGTTCCAGCGTTTCATGCGGCGCTTGCCGACTGCGGAGAGCTTGCGTGACAAGCCCTTCCTCAAGCCATTCGCGCCTTACCTGCATCATCACTTTCTGTGGCAATTCAATCGCCGTTCAGTCGCGGGAGGTGTGGCAACGGGCTTGTTCTTCGGCATCCTGGTACCGTTCGCCCAAATATTTCTCGCGGCAATCGCGGCGATCTTCCTGCGTGTCAACCTGCCGGTGGCGGCGTTGTGCACCCTGGTGTCCAATCCACTGACCTTTCCTCCGATCTATTATCTCGCGTACCGGCTGGGGGACGTCCTGACCGGAAGTGAACCCATCCCTTCGGAAACGGCAATCGACGCCGAAGTCGAACATGCGATGGCTGTGCAACAGGGCGAAGTCGACGGCTGGATACCGCAACTGGCTGAGTGGCTGCACAGTGTCGGCTTTCCCCTCATGACCGGCCTGGCCGTCCTTGCGGCTTCGGCTGCGATCGTCGGCTACGTGGGCGTAAGCGCGCTCTGGCACCTCCACGTACGATTGAGCTGGATGCGACGCAGGCAGCGCGGCGTGCGCCAGCCATGAGATTTGCAGCAATACCGCACGTCTCTCCCGATCGGGCGATTCTCGCCGGATTCCTCGGCACTGGCCTTGTGGCGGTGCTCGATGCGGCGGCCGGGTTCGAAATCAGCCTGTTGATCGTGCACATCATCCCTGTGCTGATCGTGACCTGGTTTGCGGGAGCCCGGTGGGGGTACTTCTTTGCCGCCCTGATGGCCACGATCTCGGCGCTGACGATTGCAGACGCGGCTCCGTTTCTCAGCAACCTGGCGTACCGTTACCTCGATCTTGTCAGCGATTTCGCCGCCATATCGGTGATGGTGTATGTCCAGGCGAAGCTGCGCGAGTCCTATGATGTGGTGCGTCGTCAATCGAAAACCGATGCGCTGACCGGCTGCCTGAACAAGGCCGGGTTCCGCGAACAGCTGCAAACCGAGATTGATCGCCATCGCCGCTATGACCACCCGTTCTCGCTCGCCTATTTCGACTGCGACAACTTCAAGCAGGTCAACGACACGCTCGGCCATCATGCCGGGGATTTGTTACTTGCGGAAATCGGGCGGGTGCTCCGGGCGGAACTGCGCAACGTCGACGCGGTGGGACGTCTGGGCGGCGACGAGTTCGCGGTCCTGCTGCGCGAGACGGCGGCGGATGCGGCAGAACATGCCGCGAGCTTCATGAAACGCGGCCTCGACACAGCGATGCGTCAGCATGATTGGCCTGTGGGCTTCAGCATCGGCATCGTCTGTTTCAATGAATCGCCGCAGGATGCGGACAAGGCGCTTGCCGCAGCCGACGCGGTGATGTACGAGGTCAAGCGGCAAGGAAAGAACGGCATCCTGCTGCGCCCGCATTGAAAGGGCTATCGGCTGCGCTTGTCGCTCATTTCGGCGAAATAGATCGATGCCAGGTCCAGGGTGGATGTGTGGCCGAGGCTGGAAAAATTCATGTCAAGCCATTCGTTGGCGGCACGATAGCCGACCCGATGCAGGTATTCAAGGAAGCCCCATTCGGCGTTCAACTTGCTCGACACGCTCAGGCCCATCAGTTCTGCATCGGCGCTGACCTTGTGCAGCCGCATGTCGGTGTAGCGGACACGCGTGACATGTTCCTCGTCGATCAGCTTCTTGAGCAACAGGATCGAGCTGATCTCCCGCACAAGGCTGGCATTGAAGGTGATTTCATTCAGCCGGTTCATGATTTCCGTTGCGCTGTGCGGCAGGTCCTCGCGTACGATCGGATTGATCTGGACGATGATCAGGTCGTGCGCATCGGTCTCATCGACGAGGGGAAACAGCGCCGGATTGCCCATGTAGCCGCCGTCCCAGAACGCCTCGCCATCGATTTCGACGGCGTGGAAAAGCTGTGGCAGACAGGCCGAGGCCATGACACGGTCTGCGTCGAGCTCCCCGCGGCGGAAGATGCGCGCCTTGCCGGTGCGGACATTGGTCGCAGAGATGAAGACATGCAGGGCTTCGCAAGAACGCACCCGGTCGAAGTCGACCAGGCGGTGCACAAGATCCCGCAGGGGATTGATGTTGAACGGGTTGAACTGGTAGGGAGAGACAAACGCTCCCGCCATCTGGAGCGCCAGATAGCCGGGAGAGCTGTCAAGCGTCCAGTTGCCCATCAGGTGGTCCAGCGGCGAGCGCTGGAGCGGACTCAGGCGCGTTATCCTGCTGACGGCACGCCAGAAATGCCGCAACGCCTTGCGGGCACCATCCGGCCCGCCGCCACGGGAATATCCGTCGGCGAGGACAACTGCATTCATCGCGCCGGCACTGGTGCCGCTGATGCCGTCGATGCGCAGCCGGCCGTCTTCCAGGATTCTGTCCAGCACGCCCCAGGTGAATGCCCCGTGTGCGCCGCCTCCTTGCAACGCGAGATCGATGGAAATCGGTTTGGCCATCAGAACGCTCCCACCCAGGTGGCAAGCAGCACGACCACGGCGAGCGCCGCCAGCGGGCCGACAACGGCCACCATGAAGATATCCGGATAGGCCTGGCGATGGCCGAGCTTGCAGATCGACAGCAAGGTGATGACCGCGCCGTTATGCGGCAGCGAGTCAAGGCCGCCGGTGGCGATGGCAGCAACGCGGTGCAACAGTTCCGGGGAGGTGCCGGTCTGGCGCGCCATGTCGAGATAGCTCGCGCCGAGCGTCTGCAGGGCGATGCTCATCCCGCCCGAAGCGGAACCGGTGATGCCGGCGAGGATGTTGACGGCGATGGACAGTGATATCAGCGGATTTCCGGGAGCGATATGAAGCACGGCGTCACGGATCATGGCAAACGCTGGAAGCGAGGCGATCACCGCGCCGAAGCCGACGAGGGAAGCCGTATTGAAGATAGGCAGGGCGGATGCGCTTGCACCGTCGTCGAGCGTGCCTGTGACGCCCGGAAGCCGGCGCAGGTTCAGCACGAGGATGGCAAGGTTCGACAGGAGCAGCGCGCAGATGATGGACCAGAGGCCGATGAGCTGGTCGAGGGCCGTCGCGCCGTACTGCGGCAAGGCCAGATAGCCGGTGTCGAGCGCGGGGAAAAGGTGGCGGGAGAAAACGTAGTTGAGCGCAACCACCAGCAGGATCGGAAACAAGGCAACGGCGATTCCCGGCCTGCCGGCACCCTGCGTGCCGACCTCAACGAGGTCGTATCCTTCGCCCTGGGCCAAGGGGCGCAAGGTCTTGTCCGGTTGCTGTAGCGGCGTTTCCTCCGGCTCGCCATATCCCTCGGCGGCTTTCGCCGCGCGGCGCGCCCGGTAGAGCAGCCAGACCATGCCGAAGGCGAGCATGACAAGTCCGGCAATGACCCCGAGACCGGGCGCGGCGAAGGGTGTCGTTTTGAAGAAGGGCATCGGGATTGCGTTCTGGATGGCGGGTGTACCGGGAAGCGCAGTCATCGTGAAGGTAAAGGCGCCAAGGGCGATGCTGGCGGGGATCAGCCGCTTGGGCACGTCAGCTTGCCGGAACAGCGCCGAAGCAACGGGATAGATGCCGAAGGCGACAACGAACAGCGATACGCCGCCATAAGTCAGCACGGCACACGCGAGGACGACAGCAAGTACGGCACGTTCTCGGCCCAGACGGGCAACGATCCAGTCCGCGATCGCACCTGCCGCCCCGGATGCTTCCATCAGCTTGCCGAAGATTGCGCCGAGCAGGAACAGCGGGAAGTAAAGGACGATAAAGTTTCCCAGCGCTTTCATGAACACCTGGGTGTAACCGGCCAGCACCGGCACATCCTGGCTGAGAAAGGCGGCGAGCGCTGCGAGTAGCGGGGCAAGCAGCAGCACGCTCACGCCGCGGTAGGCCAGAAACATCAGAAGCACGAGCGATACGAGGATTGCGGTGATACCGGTCATGCGTGCTCCAGGAGTGGGTATCGTGATCCGGGGAAGGGACGTTCCCTGCCTGGCAGCGTTCCGCTGTCAGGCCCTACAAGGGTAATCAGTGTCGCGCGATGCAGTGAGCAATCCATTGCAACTCGCAGATGTTGAAAGAGCGACATTTCATACTCCCCATGATACCCAAGACCCATGCTATCCCCCAAAATGGAACAGCACCCAGGCATTCAGCACATAGACAAAAATCAGGCAGAGGCTGATCCATCCGACCGCGCTGAGCAGGCGTACGCCAGGGCGGCAGCTCAGGCCGATGACCGCCAGTCCGGTCATCAGGCAGCCGGAAAAGGCGGAAAATGCCTGGACTGGCGTGATCTGCGCGAAGATCGGGCCTTTCAGATAGAACAAGTCATCGACCGCGAGAATCGTGACATTGAACAGGTTGCTGCCCAGGAGGTTGGCGATGGCCATGTCGAGCGCCCCAATCCGGATCGCGGAAACCGTCACTGCAAGTTCGGGTAATGTCGTCGCAGCGGCCATCAGGAGCGTGCCGACAAAGGAGCCGTGCCAGTTCATCACATCGGACAGGCGCGTACCGATGAAGGGCAGCCACAAGCCGGCGCAGACAACGATAACGGCTGCCAGCAGGTAGCCGCGCACAGCCCGGCCCAGGCTCAGGTCAGGATAACGGTCCGCAACGTCCGCGGCGAATTCGCGGATCTGTTCCCTCTCGAAAACAAGCACCGTGCGAATCGCGACGCCGTACAGGACGAAGATCACTAGCGCCTGCACACTGATATGGCCGACGGCCGCACGCGGCGTCGTCGAGCCGAGCAGGATGCCGATGCCGACAAAAGCAAGCGAGACGATCCCAAAGCCCGCCGACAGGATGTGCGCGCGGCTGGCGCGCCGATAGAAGGATTCGCGGCGATGCAGGAAGTCGATCACGGCCAGCATGGACAGGTTGACCATGCAACTGCCGAGCACATTGCCTACCGCAAGCTCGGGCGCATCCGCGAGCGTCACGGCACTGATGCCCGTCACCAGTTCAGGCAGCGATGTGACGGACGCGAGCAGGATCATGCCGATCCAGTTGCCGGACAGTCCGGTCTTGTCCGCAATCACGTCGCCGTAATAAGAAAGACGCCGTCCTGCGAAAGCGATCAATGCGGCGCAGAGTCCGAACTCGGACCAGACCGACAGCATCGGTCCGCTTATTTGATGAGGGTGACAGGAACGTCCACCAGATGGATCACCCGGGTCGCCACCGATCCGATCATGATGCTGGCGATCGGCCCGAGGCCGCGCGTGCCCATTACGACAGCGTCGCACTTCGATTCGTACACCTGCTGAGCAATCTCGCCAGCCGGCGCGCCGCAACGGTGATGCGCCATATACGGAATGCCTTCCGCATCGAGCACCTCACGAGCGGGCTGCAGCACGCGTGCGGCCTCTTCATCCTGGATGCGACGGATATCTTGCGTCGATATCACCGTGTGTTCACCCACGAGTACCGGATCGAGTACATGGAGCAATTCGATCTGCGTTCCGGCAATCAGTTTTGCCAAACGGGCGGCGTGGCGTACCGCACGGAGTGCGCTATCGGATCCGTCAAACGGAACTAGGATATTAGGCATGGTCTTTCCCTTCCTGTAGGCAAGTCAAACTGACTCGGCTGACGACAATGTGAGCCTAATGCATATATACGCGCGGGAAATTTGATCTGGGGCAAAGATGCCGGTCTTTCCTTGCGTGCGTCTGTTGGAACGACGTGATGCCCACAGGTTCTGAGTAAAATCCGAAGCGTTTCAGCGATTCGCCCGGCTTATCGTTCCACGCTCACATACTGCCGTTCCGCGATCAGCTTGGCCCAGGATAGCGGGCTCCACGGATGTTCCGACAAGCTGCCCGCGGCAAGGACGGCAACAGCACTCACCAGCGGCGGGGCAAGCAGGAGGCCATTCGTTTCCAGCCAGCCGCGGCGCGGGATCGATTCTTCCGGCCACGCATCCTCCTGCCGCTTGAACCAGGCGCGGTACAGAATAGGCAGGAAATAGGCCGCGTTGAGCACACTCGACGCCAGCAGGACCCATTCGGCCCATGGTGCGCCTGCAACTGCGGCGCCTTCGGTCAGGTAATGCTTGCTGACATAGCCGGCGGTGAACGGCGCGCTCATCATTCCGAGGGCGCCCACACTGAAGGCCAGCGTGGTCAACGGCATGCGCCGTCCGGCGCCATTCATTTCGCTGACCTTGTGAATCCCCAGCGTCTCGGCGTAATTGCCGGCGCAAAAGAACAGAGTGATCTTCATGATGCCCTGGTGGACAAGGTGAACCAGCCCGCCTATCGTTCCTATCGGACCGACCAGAGCGACGCCGAGCACGATGTAGGACACCTGGCTCACAGTCGAGTAGGCAAGCCGCCGCTTGAGGTCATCCTGGAACAGTGCGCGCAGGGAGCCCCACAGGATGGTGATGCCGGCCAGGACGGCCAGCGGCGCCGACAAGCCCAGCCCGTGGGTGAAGTCCGCACCGTACACCTCGTAAACGATGCGGACAATACCGAAGGCTCCGGCTTTCACGACGGCGACCGCATGCAGCAGTGCCGATACCGGCGCAGGGGCAACCATCGCCTTCGGCAGCCATCCATGCAGCGGCACGAGCGCCGCCTTCACACCAACCCCGGCAACCAGCAGGCCGAACACCAGCCGTAACTGGTCAGCATAAGCCGGGCCGAGCACCGACACCGAGCCGCCGGGCACGAACTCGACACGGCCGAGCAAGCCGTACAGCCACACCACGCCCGTCAGCAGCACCGCCCCGCCTGCGAGTGTGTAGGCGAGATAGATGTTCCCGGCCTTCATCGTGGACGCCTTCCCCCGATGCACAACCAGCGGATAGGTGGACAGCGTCAGCAGCTCGTAAAAAAAGAAAAAACTGAACAGATTGCCCGCCATCGCCACGCCGACGGTAGCGGTTACACACAGGCTGAAGAATCCAAAGAAACGGCTGCGGTGCGGCGATCCTTCCAGGTAGCCGATCGCGTACAAGGTCGTGAGGAACCACAGCGCCGCCGACAACGTGACGAACAGCATCGCGAGTGCGTCCGCACGCAGCACCAGTTCCAGGCCCGGCACGATGGCGTAGCGGAATTCGTAGCGCTCCCCGCGTGCGACACCCCAGAGCATGAAGGCGATGAAGACCAGCTTGAGGCCTGCTCCGGCCAGGTTGAGCGCGGTGCGCATGCCCCGGCGCTCCTCGGGCAGGTTGAAGATGATAAACCCCGGCAACAAGGAACTGCTCAGTACCAGCAGGGGGAGAGCGTCATTCCAGGTCATGGCGTGCCCAGTACGTTCAACAACTCCGCCGCGCGCAGGCCCAGTGCCAGGCTTGCCACCGCCAGCAGGAAACCCGGCCATTCGACGAGGCGCGGCAAGGGCTTGTAGACCTCGCTCTGTTCGGCGCGCAGGAAGGCGTGACGCAGCACCTTGAAGACATAGGCGGCCGTCAGCAGGCCGCCGGCGATCATGACGACGATCCACCACCACTGGCCGCTCACGATGGCGCTGTCGATCAACAGCCACTTGGCGAGAAAGCCTGCCGACGGGGGCAGGCCCATCAGCGACACGCCGGCGATGGCTAGCGTGAAGACTGTCACCGGCATGTGTGCCGTAATGCCGCCGAGCTGCATGATGCGGTCATGCCCCGTGGACAGAATGACTGCCCCCGCCGCCGCAAACATCGCCGCTTTGGCCAGCCCGTGAGCGAGCGCCTGCAGCGTAACGCCCTGCAGCGCGCTTTGTGCGGCGGCAGGCTCGGTATGTGTGGCCAGCGGAAAGAACAGGAACAGGTAACCCACTTGGGCCACCGTGGAATAGGCAATCAGCATTTTTAGCCGGGCCTGCCGCAAGGCCATGAATGAACCCCAGAAGATGGCCGCAGCGCCGAGCACGCCGATCACCTGGCCCCAGGAAGGTGTGGCCAGCGGCAAGAACAGGGCCAGCCAAAGGCGCGCTGCGAGATAGAAGGAGGCCTTGATCACCAGCGCCGACAGCAGGGCCGACACGGGCGAGGGCGCGCCGCCGTGCGCCGGGGGCAGCCAAAAGTGAAAGGGGAACAGCGCCGTCTTGACAGCCATGCCGGCCAGCATCAGTCCGGCCGCCAGCATGGCGACCGGCGGCGACGCCTCTGTCACCTGCGATGCCAGTTCCGGCAGTGTGACAGTGCCGTAAGCGCCGTAGAGCAGGGCGACGCCGAGCAGGTAGGAGCCGGAGCCCAGCAGCGTCGCCAGCAGGTAACGCAAGGCGGCGGCGACAGAGCCTGCGCCACCGGACGCGACAAGCCCCACGGCCGCCAGTCCGACCAGTTCCAGCGTGACATACAGGTTGAAGATATCGGCGGACAGGAAGAGCGCGTTCATTGCGGCGAGCAGAAAGCCCGTCAGCGGCCAGAAGGTGTGCGCGCCTTCCGGATGGCGCGCGAAATAGGCGCGGGCATAGAAAGCCAGAGGCAAGGCAACGCCTTGTGCCAACAACAGCATCACCGCGGCCAACCCGTCGGCCGATAGTGCGATGCCCAGCGGCGCTTCCCAGCCGCCCGGCACGTGCACCCGGTCCGCACCTCCTCCTACCTCCGCCGCCAGACGCCACGCCAGCACAAGCTGGAGGGTGCTGCCGCCCAGCGCCAGCTTCCAGCCATGCGCGGGCCCGGCGATAAACGCGAGGCTTGCCCACAGCAGTGGCACGAGGATGATGAGAGGAATAAGCTCGATTTCAATCATCCTGCCCCTCCGCAGGAAACCGCATCTCGCCGGTCAGGTTCAGCAACCGGCGCGCGAGGGCGAGCGCCAGCGCCGTCGCCGCGATCGATACGACGATGCCCGTCAATACCATCGCCTGCGACACCGGGTCGGGTTCGCCGCTGCGCTGGGCCAGGCCCACGAGCACCAGGAAGGCGCCGCTTCCCATTACATTGAAGGCGATGATCTTGCGCAGCAGATGCGTTTGCAGGATAAGGCCGGCCACCCCGGAGGAAAACAGTGCAATGCCCGTCAGCGCGAAGAGCAGTCCCGGCGTCATTCTTCCTCCTCTTCGAATTCATCCGGCAGCCGCAGGAACAGGCCGGAGAGGATGAGGGCCAGGGAGATCGTGAGACCCGATTCGATCAGCAGGATCAGTGCGCCGGCGAGCGGCACCGGATACTGGAGCAGTGCACCTCCGGCAAGGGGAAAAGCGGCCACGGCGAGGAAGACCAGGAAGCCGGCGACCATACCCACCCTGAGCAGACGGTCCGATTGCAGGCGTTCGGGCAGCAATCCGGCAAGAAAGAGCAGCACGATGCCCGCTGCCAGCACGGCAGCTGCCTGAAATGCGCCTCCGGGGCGGTGCGATCCTGCCCACAACAGGTAGCCGGCAGCCAGCACCATCAGCGGCGCCATCAACCGGGTGAGCGATTGCAGGAAGGCATGCGGTGCGGACGGCAGGCGGCGCAATCCGATCTTCTCACTGCCGCCAGCCGCCGCCACACCAAGCAGCGCCAGCAACAGGACGGCGATTTCGAGCAGCGTGTCGTAACCGCGGAAGTTGAGCAGTACCGCGGTCACGGGATGCGTCACTCCGCTCCGGTCCATATTCGCCTCGACCGGGCCGGCGAGGCGTACTGCCGGTTCCGGAAGCGCCATGACCGCAAACACCGCCGCGCCGGCAAGGGAGGCGCATCCGACGCTGACCAGCATTTTCCGGAATCTTCCCGTCCCCCGCGTCATGGCCTGCTCCTGCCGCGCGCGCGCAAGTGTCCGACCGAATCGAACAGCAGCGCCCCGGCGAGCCCGGCGCCGATAGCGGCCTCGGCCAAGGCGAGATCGGGCGCATCCAGCCGCGCCCAGGCCAGTGCCATGAGCAGGCCGAAGACGATGAACATGACCACTGCGCGAAAGAGGTCCAGGGTAGTCAGGGCACGGAATGCGGCCCAGAGCAAAGAGGCTGCAAGCAGCAGGTCGAAAGCGAGCGCGATCATGCATTCTCCTGGCTGGTCCAAGGCGGGATCTTGCGCCGCCTGGCACGCCGGGCGATCAGGAAGCTGACCGACGCGCTGGCGGCCAGTACCAGCAGCCAGACCAGCACCAGCTTGAGCGCTGCGGCCGTACCGCCGGCGTACGGAAGCAGGCCGAGCAGCATGAAACCCAGCCCGAGGTTGTCGGCCTTGGCCAGCGCATGCAGGCGCGTGTAGACATCAGGGAATCGCAGCAAGGCCACCGTGCCTGCGAAGAAGAATCCGGCCCCCGCGAGCAGGCAAGCTGCGCTGATCCAGTCAATGATGCTCATGTTCGTTCGCTCCCGATTTCCTGCGCCAGGCGCGCTGGGCAAAGGCGGCGCCGGTGATTGCCGCCAGCAGCGCAAACACCAGTGCCACGTCTACCAGCGGCCCGTGTCCGCGCGCCAGCAGCAGGAGCACCGTTGTCCCCGTCGTGCCAAACAGCAGTGCCGCCAGCAGGCGGTCCGCCGAGGTGGGCCCGCGCACCACCAATAGCAGTGCTGCGAGCAGGTTGGCGAGGAGAAACAGGGCCAGGGACAGGGACAGGGCAGTCATGACAGCTCCACGCCGAACAGGCCGGCCACCCTTGCTTCCGCTTCGCGCACTTCGTCCTGGATGGGGGCGTACCGGTCCAGCACATGCAGTTGCAGCCGGCCTTGGTCCAGTCCGGCGGCCAATGTTCCGGGCATGAGATTGAGCACTCCGGCCAGGAACAGTTGGTCGGGTTCATCGCGCAGGCGAAGGGGAATGTCGAGAATGCCGGGACGCAGCTCGAGACGGGGTTTGAGCGCGGTGGCGGCGACCTGCGCACCGCCGCGGATGGAGCGTACGATGAAGAACTGGACGAAACCCGGTATCCCCGCAATCTTCAGCCGACGGGGCGTGGGCGGATGCAACTGCAGGCTCAGCAGCGCCGCCAGTCCCGCGCACGACGCGCCCAGCGCCAAGCCATCCGGCGAACCTTCCGTCATCACCCACCACAGGGCGCCATAGAACAGCGTCCGCAGGAAAAACGCACGCGTCTTCATTGTCCGCGCTGCCGGTCCTGCCCGGTTCCCGCGCGGTCTACCAGTCCCGTCAACAGGTCGATCGGCAAGGGAAAGACGATCGTGTTTGATTTGTCGCCGGTGATGGCTGACAGGGTCTGCATATAGCGCAGCTGCATCGCGCCGGACTGCTGCGCCAGCACATTGGCCGCCTGCATCAGTTTCTCGGAGGCCTGCAGCTCGCCTTCGGCGTGGATCACCTTGGCGCGGCGCTCACGCTCGGCCTCGGCCTGCCGTGCGATCGCCCGCACCATCGATTCGTCGAGGTCGACGTGCTTGATCTCGACATTGGCGACCTTGATTCCCCAGGCATCGGTCTGCTGATCCAGCACCTGCTGGATGTCCATGTTGAGTCGTTCGCGCTCGGCCAGCATGTCGTCGAGCTCGTGTTTGCCCAGAACGGCGCGCAGCGTCGTTTGCGCGAGCTGGCTGGTGGCCTCGAAAAAATTCGCGACCTGGATGATCGCCTTGTCCGGCTCGACGACGCGGAAGTAGATCACTGCGTTGACCTTGACGGAGACGTTGTCGCGCGAGATCACGTCCTGTGTCGGCACGTCCAGCACGATAGTGCGCAGGTCCACCCGCACCATCTGCTGCAGCACGGGGATGACGATGATCAGACCCGGGCCCTTCACGCCCCAGAAACGCCCGAGCTGGAACACCACCCCGCGTTCATACTCGCGCAGCACGCGGATGGCCGAGGCGAGGAAGAATATGGCCGCAATGAGCAGCAGGCCGCCGAATCCGAAACCGAGATCGAAGTACATATTCATTCTCCTTGTGTGCGACTCCCGTTGGGAACGACTTCCAGAACCAGTCCCTTGCGCCCGACCACGCGCACTTTTTGCGCGGCATGCAAGGGCGACGTGCTCTCCGCGCGCCAGATCTCGCCTTGCAGCCTTACCCAGTTTTCCCCGTGCGACACGCTGACCACTTCCGCGACGGCTCCTGCCGGATTGCCTGTCGCGGCCACCGGCCGCCGCCGGGTCTTGAGGGCGACGATGGTGATGGCGGCGACGAGCACGGCGCTAACTACCGCTGTGCCGACGATCAGGGGGATGGGTATGCCAAAGCCCGGCATTTCCGTGTCGATCAGAATCACCGCGCCGGTGACGAAGGCCGCAATCCCGCCCAGCCCGAGCACGCCGAAGCTCGGCAGGAAGGCCTCCGCCACCATGAAGGCAAGGCCGAGCAGGATCAGGGCGATGCCCGCATAGTTCACCGGCAACAGCTGGAGGGCATACATCGCCAGCAGCAGGCAGATGGCGCCGACTACCCCGGGCACAGCCATTCCCGGATTCATGAACTCGAAGAACAGCCCATAGATGCCAATGGTCATCAGCAGCAGCGCGACGCTCGGATTGGTGATGACGGCAAGCAGCTGTGCGCGCCAGTCAGGCTGCACGTCCGTGACGGGTGCATCGCGGGTCTGCAGCACCTTTTCCTGGCCGAGGACGGTGATGCGCCGCCCGTCGAGCGCAGCGGCAAGGGCGCGCACGTCCGCAGCCATGACATCGGCGACGCGCATCTTCACCGCTTCCTCCGCCGGCAGGCTGACGGATTCGCGCACCGCGCGTTCTGCCCAGTCGGCATTGCGGCCGCGCATCTGCGCCAATCCGCGTATATAGGCCGCAGCGTCGTTGACCTGCTTACGGGTCGTGGGCTCGCTGGTGGCGGCATCCGGCGAATCGGTCTTGTCGCCTTGTCCCGATTTCTTGTCAGACGCTTCGTCCCTGCCGCGCGGCCGCTCCTTCGTACGGCCCGGTTCCGCACCGGGTGCGCCAACCTGGACCGGGGTCGCCGCACCGAGATTGGTGCCGGGTGCCATCGCAGCAATATGGCTGGCGTACAGGATATAGGTGCCGGCGCTGGCGGCACGGGCGCCACCGGGGGCGACGAAGCCGGCGACCGGTACCGGCGAGCCGAGGACGGCCTTGATGATCGTGCGCATCGACGTATCCAGTCCGCCCGGTGTATCCATCTGCAGGATGACCAGCTGGCTGCCGTTGGCGGCCGCACGCTGTATGCCGCGCGCGACGTAGTCCGCATTGGCAGGCCCGATCGGCCCGTCGATTGTCAGCAGCGTAAGCGGTGCCGGTGCCGCCCGGCATGTGCAGGCGAACAGGAACACAAGGAGGGCCGCTGCCGCGCGCAGCACAGCGTTCCTGGCCGGGATCTTGGGCATGGTGTCCGGTGTCGTTTTTCGGGAGATGCCGCCATGTTTCAAGCAGCCATGCGGTGCAAGCCTCGTGCCACACCGTGTGCAAGGGAGCGGAGAGGGGCGTCCGGGTGGGCGGGGGTACAAATTGCGCACGGGCGGTAAGAATTGCACATGAAATTTTTTCCATCGGGCCTAGTGCATGGCCGGCTTTCGCAGCCAGACGGCAACGAAGCACAGGCCGGCGGCGAGGTATACCATGCTCCCCGGAATCCACATCAGCAGACCGGCAAGCTGCTGGTCTTCGATGGCGGACAGGCCAAGGGCCGTTCGGCCTTCGTACTCCGGATACAGCAGGCGCGGCGAAAACGTGAGCAGGGCACCGAGCAGGCCGGTATGCATCAGGGTGCCGAGCGTCAGCAGCACTGCCGTGCCGCATCCTTCTCCGCCGCTCCGGGCGGCGCGTTGCATGGCACTCCAGAACAGCACGGCGCTGCCCAGGAAGGCGGCGTGCTCAAGCACATGCACCCAGCGCCAGCGCAACGCCAGTTCGAACAGCAGCGGTGCATGCCATAGCCATACGAGAACGCCGTGCACGGCGAAGGCGACGCGTGGCCTCGCCAACACACGCAGCAGGCCGTACAGCGGGCCGAGTGCGCCATTGAACCGCCGCACGCGCGCGGGGAGGGCGGCCAAGAGGACAGGGGCAGGACGGGCAATCGCCAGCAGGGGCGCGGCGACGGCGATCAGTAGCATATGTTGCGCCATGTGGGCGGCGAAGCTGGTTTCGCCGAGTGCATCGAGCGGCCAGATGAGCGCGGCGAAGAGCGTTGCGCAGCCGCCCGCAAAACCGGCCAGCGCCGGAGGCCGGGTGACTGACATGGGTACGCCTTTCCGGCGTAGCACAACCAGGCCGCGCAGATACAGCGTGACCGCGACTGCCAAGGGTATCCAGACCCACGGGTCGAACGACCACCATCCATGTGCCTCGCTGCCGTGTGCCCGCGCGAGGCGGGGCGCAAGACCGGCAAGGACTCCGGCGAAGATCAGGCGGCGCATACCGGCAGCATGAGCGCGGGGAAGGCCACCCAGGACAGGGCCAGCGCGGACATCGCCGCGAGCATCATGGCGTTGAGGGCGAAGAAGGCATGCGTGGGCGCATCCGGCGCATTCGAACGTCGAACCGCCGACCATTTACGGTAGTTCGACCACGCCGAGACGGCGATCAATGCCAGGGCAAGCGTGGTCGCTGCCGCAATGCCCGTGCGCGCACCGGGCACGGCGAGCGCACAGGCGATTGACACGAAGAGATAGCACGCCAGGAAGTGCGCCGCCCAGATGAGCGGCGCGGCAATCAGGCTCAGGAGATGGTTCCGGGTGAAGGGATTGCGCATGTCAGCCTCCTGCGATCAGCGGGAAGAGATGTAGTGTGGCAAAACCCCCCAGCCATTGGAGCACCGTGTAATGCCAGAACAGCGCCGCCACCCGGGGCACCACGGGCCTGCGCGGAGAGATCATGCCGCGCCGCGCGCGCAACAGCGTAAAGCCCGCCATCAGGATGGCGATGGCGACGTGCACGAACTGGAATCCGGTGATGGTGAACATCAGAGCGCGGTACGCGTGGGCGGTTGCCGAAGGCGCGCCCCCGGCCAGTGCCGCGGCCTGCAGTACGACGAAGGCGAGGGCAAGTCCCATGGCCAGGAGAAAGCCTGCCTGCAATCGGCCGCGCCGCCCTTGCCGGTTGCCGGTTTCGCCCCATTGCAATGCCGCGCTGCTGGCCAGCAAGGCGATGAGCGCAAGGGACGGCCACAGCAGGCCCGCACCGCCGAAGCCTTCCGGCGGCCACGCCGGCGACACCGTCCACAGGTAGAAGTAGGCAAACAGGAGCGAAAGGAACAGGGTCGCATCGGCAAGCAGCGCAATCAGCGTGCCCCACCAACCGGGCGGCTGGCGGGTCGCGTAGTGGCAGGGAAGGCGCAGACTTTCGCCCGTCGCCACGGTATCTTCGACACTGGCGTCCTCGCCGCGCCAGGCCCATACGGTCAGCGCACCGACGGCGAGCGCCGCGCCGATCGCTGACAGCCAGTACAGCTTGGCCAGGAAGCCGATGAAGAACAGGCCGGTGAATAGTGCCGCAACCAGAGGCACGTAGGTATTGCCCGGAAGGATGGCGACGGATTCCGGTTCAGCGTGCACAGTGCCCGTCACCAGCGTCTCGCGCCGCGCGACGGCGGGTTGTCCGAGATAGCCCCGGCCTTGCGCGATGCGTGCCGCCAGCAGGGGATCCTTCCACAGCGGCTCGCGATCCTCTACACGCCCCTGGGAGACGAACGTGTAGGGCGGCACGGGCGTGGAAATCGCCCACTCCAGCGTCGATGCGTTCCACATGTTCGGCGGTGCGCGCCGTCCGTGCAGAAAATGCAGGACCACGTCAACCACGAACATGCCGACGCCGGCGGCCGAAAGGAAGCCGCCCACTGTCGAGACGAGGTTCAACACATCCACGCCGAGTTCGGGCGCATAGGTGTAGACCCGCCGCGGCATGCCGAGCAGCCCGGTCAGGTGCATCGGCAGGAAGGTCAGATTGAATCCCAGGAAGATCATCCAGAACACCGAACGGCTCAGATGTGCCGACGGCGCGCGCGCCGAGAACAGCGGCAGCCAGTAGTACAGCGCGGCAAACAGCGGAAAGACCATGCCGCCGAACAGCACATAGTGCAGGTGCGCAACAACGAAGTGGGTGTCATGCACCTGCCAGTCGAAGGGCACCATCGCCACCATCACGCCTGTCAGGCCGCCGAGGACGAAGATGAACAGGAAGCCGAGGATGTAGAGCATCGGTGTGTGCAGCGCCGGCTTGCCGCTCCACAGCGTCGCGATCCAGGCGAACACTTGAATGCCGGTCGGGACCGCGACGGCCATGCTGGCTGCGGAAAAGAAGGCCAGTGACAACAAGGGAATGCCGACGGTGAACATGTGGTGCACCCACAGGCCGAAGCTGATGAAGCCAGTCGCAATCACGGCCAGCACCACCCAGGCATAGCCGGCGATCGGCCGCTGCACGAAGGTCGGAAGCATGGTGGTGACCAGTCCGGCGGCCGGAAGAAAAATGATGTAGACCTCGGGATGGCCGAAGATCCAGAACAGGTGCTGCCAGAGCAGCGGATCGCCGCCGCGCGCGACGTCATAGAACGGCAGCAGGAAGGCCCGCTCCAGTTCCAGCAGGATGCTGCCGAGGATCAGCGGGGGAAAGCCGAACACGATCATGAATGCGGTGACCAGGATGTACCACGCGTACAGGGGCATGCGATGCAGAGCCATGCCGGGCGTCCGGGTCTTGAGGATGGAGACGATCAGCTCGATGCCGGCTGCCACGGCCGAGATCTCGGCGAAGGTCACGCCCAGCAGCCAGAAGTCGACATGGAGTCCCGGCGAAAACATCTTGCTGTTGAGCGGCACGTACATGAACCACCCGCCGTCCGGGACTGCGCCGACAAGGAAGCTGGAGAACAGGAGCATGCCGCCGAACAGGTAGCACCAGTAACCAAAAGCCGAAAGCCGCGGGAAGATAAGATCGCGCGCACCGATCATTTTCGGTATCAGGTAGGCGGCAAAGCCCTCCATGATGGGCACGGCAAAAAAGAACATCATCGTCGTGCCATGCATGGTGAACGCCTGCGCGTAGGCACGATGATCGAGCAGGTCGTTGCCGGGAAAGGCGAGCTGGCTGCGGATCAGCATGGCCAACACGCCGCCGATCAGGAAGAAGACGAAGCCGGTAACGATGAAGCGCAGGCCCAGCGTGGTATGGTTGACCGCGGCCAATGCGCCCCAGCCGGGCGCGTTGGCCCAGATGAGCTCCAGCCGGTCGTGCAGCGCCGCCATCAGTGCAGGCTCTCCAGGTAGGCGACGATCGATTCGAGCGCCACTGGATCGAGATCGCCCTGCGAAGGCATTGCGCTGCCGGGCTTGAGTTCCTGGGTGCGCGCGATGAAGGCGAGCAGGTTCTCGCGGTTGTTGGGCAGCGTGCCCGCGCCAATGAACTCGCGTGATGCAAGATGCGTGAGGTCCGGCCCTGCGCTGCGTGCTTCGCTCGTTCCCCGTACCGTGTGGCAGCCGGCGCAACGCTGCACGAACGCCTGGCGGCCGCGCAGCATGCTCTCGTCGCCCGGCACCGTTGCCGGGGCCCGCTGGCGGTCGAGCCAGACTGAAAAATCCGCCGGCCGTTCCGCAATAACATGCATGCCCATCCGCGCGTGCTGCGCGCCGCAGTACTCCGCACACTGTCCTCGGTACACCCCGGGCCTGTCGGCCTGGATGATCAGCCGGTTCGTCCGGCCCGGGATCAGATCCATCTTGCCTGCCAGCGACGGTACCCAGAAACTGTGGATCACATCGTTGCTGCGCAGGGACAGCAGCACCGCGCGCCCGGCCGGAACACGGATCTCATTCGCGGTACGGATCACCTCGCCATCCTCGCCCAGGTAATGCACATCCCACCACCAGCGGTTTCCCACGACCTCGATTTCGATGGCGTCTTCGGCAAGCGTCCGCAGCGAGGCCATCGCGTGCACGCCGTAGGCGAGCAGGGCGGTGAGCGTGACGACCGGCAGGGCGACGCCGCCGGCGAGAATGATCCTGTCGGGCCGCGTCCGCTCGCGGCGTTGCGGAGAGCGGATGAAGGCGTACAGGGCCAGTGAGGTCACCAGCAGCAGTACCGCACAGGCGCCCCAGAACATGGCCCACCAGATGCGCGCGATGCTCGCGGCGTGCGGTCCGGCAGGTTCCAGCGCGGACTGGACGCCCTCGCATCCGCACAGGAGCAGCGCTGCCGCGGCCAGTATGGTTCGGTTCTTGCTCAATTCAGGAGAGGCTGGCATGTGCACCGGTTCGTTATTGGTGTTTCGGCGTGCGGGAGCTGGCATGTCCACGCGGCCGACACATGCAATCCGCATGCCGAAGGAAGCGACGCTCGTGAATTTGATGCAGCTCATCCTGGCCATCCATATCGTCTTCCTGCTGATGTGGTCGGCCAGCCTGGTCTACTTTCCGCACTTGCTTGTCCGCGAGGCAAGCAGGGAGGACCGGCGCACGCGGGCGAACGCGATCGCCATGCAGCGAAGCCTCTATTCGCTCATCATGACGCCGAGCGCCTTGCTCGCGGTGGCGGCAGGAATGGCCTTGATCTTTCTGCGCGGATTCAGCGGCGGCTGGCTGCATGTCAAGCTGCTGCTCGTGCTGCTGATGGTGCTGTTCCACGTGTACTGCGGCGCGCTGATGGATGCCTTCCGGCGCAAGCATGTGCAGCGCCGTCTTCTGGTATACCGGTTGCTGCCGCTGTTGCCGGCCCTGCTGGTTGCGGGCGTGGTGACGCTGGTGACGGCCAAGCCCTTCTAACGTTCGAGAACGACCACCTCCGTCTCGACCTCATCCTCCGCTTCCTCCTCCTCCCCGGTGCCGACCTTGTGCTCGAACACCAGTTTTCCGCCCAACCATCCTGCAATGCTCAGTGCGAACGCCGTCGCCGCCGACAAGACAATTCCCCAGGGCATGACACCAGCCTCCGGGTCGGGAAGCCTCAGCCACCAGTTCGCACCCGCGATCGACAGCATCATCACTGCCATCAGGAAATGGCTCCAGCTTGTCACGTGGCGGCGGATCTCCCTGACCAGCAGAAAATCCAGGGCCCCGGCGAGCGCGGCGAGCAGCCCCATGACCAAGCCGCCACCTGTAAGCCAGAGAGAAGCGCGGGCCCAGAAGGGATCGGCGGTCCACCAGTAGCCGAGATCGCTCGCCAGCGCGGCCATCAGGTAGGCGACTGGAAAGGTGATCAGCATGGGATGGATCGGATGGCCGGCGATGGCTATGTAGCTCGGTGTGCTTTCGGGCGGCTGGGTGAGCAGGGGGGCTTTCATCACGCGGTTGTGTAAGGAGGATGTTCAATTGACATCCGGACAAGAGGAGCGTTCCTGCAACGGAAGTGTGTAAATCCTGCAGTCGCTTGCAGGATTTTCTTGCACGATCAAAAAGAAGGAAACGCCTGCGCCCGGTGTACGCGTCAATGGGGGAAATGGCATGCATCCTGCCTGAGTTTCTCGAGTATTCCCAGGAGGACAGGATGGCTTCTCAAAAACCCGTGGTGCTCATCACCGGGGCGGAGGGACGCATCGGGAGCGTCATCGCCGCCGCGCTGAAAGACAGCTACACCGTCGTTGGATTCGAACGCAAGTGTCGCGGCGACAATTGCATCAACGTCGATATCACGTCGGACGAGGCGCTCGCGCAAGGATGCGAGGCGTTGCGCGCACGATACGGGCAGCATATTGCGTCAGTAATCCACCTTGCCGCCTTTTACGACTTCTCAGGTGAGCCGCATCCGATGTACGACGAAGTCAACGTCAAGGGCACGCGGCGCCTGCTGCAGGCGCTGCAAGCGTTCGACGTCGAACAGTTCATCTATGCCAGCACCATGCTCGTGCATGCGCCGACGGAACCGGGGCAGCCGATCAACGAGGATTCCCCGTTGAAACCGGCCTGGCCATATCCGCAATCCAAGCTCGATGCGGAACGCATGGTGGCCGGGGAACGCGGAAAGATCCCGGCGCTCATCATGCGCATTGCCGGTGTCTACACGGATCAGTGCGAGGTCCCTTCGCTGGCCAATCAGATCCAGCGCATCTACGAGCGTCAGATGCTCAGCCGCGTCTTTCCCGGCGATGCCTCCCACGGCCAGTCCTTCGTGCATATAGACGACGTTGCCCAGGCGATGCGCGCAGCCGTCGACCGGCGCGGCCGGCTGCCGGAAGAAGCCGCGTTGTTGATCGGCGAGCCGGTCACGGAAAGCTATGAAGCCCTGCAAAACCTGATCGGCCGTCTTGTCCACGGCCAGCCGTGGGAGACGCGGCAGATTCCCAAGCCGGTGGCGGCAACCGGCGCCTGGCTGCAGGACAAGATGGAGGATGTCGTCCCGGATGCGATCGATCGCGGGGTTGAGCCTTTCATCAAGCCCTTCATGGTCGCGCTGGCCGACGAGCACTACGAGCTGGACATCGCGCGCGCAGAACGGCTACTGGACTGGCATCCACAGCATCGCCTGCGGCAGTCGCTGCCAGTAATGATCGGCGAGTTGCGCAGCGACCCGGCAGGCTGGTACAAGCGCAACAAGATTCCGCTACCGCTGTGGATGGAAGAGACCCGTGACGAAAACGCGCCAAGCCCCGCCGCCATCGCGGATTACCAGGCGCTCGACCGCTTCGAACACAACCAGACGCTGTGGTGCCACTTCGCCAACATGGCGCTCGGACTCTGGCTGATCAGCAGTCCCTGGGTGTTCGGCCTGGCGCAGAACTGGATGGTGCCGATCGACCCGATCACGCCCACTGGGCGCGGCATGCTGTACTCGGATACCTGGATGACCATGAGTGAAGTCATCACGGGTGTGCTGATCGTGGCGTTTGCGCTGGTTTCGCTGTCACGCGACGCCGGATGGGCGCGCTGGACGGTCGCCGGCCTGGGCTTGTGGCTGCTGTTTGCGCCGCTGCTGTTCTGGACGCCGAGCGCCGCAGCCTATGCCAACGACACGCTCGTGGGCGCGCTGGTGATCGCCTTCGCAGTCGCCATCCCCGTTGCCCCCGGCATCAATCCCATCGCGCGCGTGACCGGTCCCGACACGCCTCCCGGCTGGGATTACACCCCCTCGGGATGGACCAACCGTCTGCCCATCATCATCCTGGCTTTCGTCGGGCTGTTCATTTCCCGCTATCTGGCTGCCTACCAGCTCGGACATATTCCGGCGGCCTGGGACCCGTTCTTCGGCGACGGCACGGAGCGCATTATCACCTCATCGGTATCGGAGGCATGGCCGGTCGCGGACGCCGGGCTGGGTGCAACCGTGTACGTGCTCGAGATCCTCACCGGCATCATCGGGGACAAGCGCCGCTGGCGCACAATGCCCTGGCTCGTGCTGGCTTTCGGCATCCTGATCGTGCCGTTGGGTGCCGTCAGCGTGTTCTTCATCATCATCCAGCCCATCGTGATCGGCACCTGGTGCACGCTGTGCCTGATCGGCGCACTGGCGATGCTGCTGCAGATCCCGTATTCCTTCGACGAAATCCTGGCAACGCTGCAGTTCATGAAGGCACGCCGCCGCCAAGGCCGTCCCTTGTGGTTCCTGCTGCTGCGCGGCGACACCATCGCCGGCGGCAGCGCCGATTACTCGGACAATTTCGAAGCATCACCGCGCGAAGTGCTGCGCGAAATGTTCATCACCGGGATCAGCGTGCCATGGACGCTGTTCTTGAGCACGCTGATCGGCATCGCGCTGATGTGCACGCGCCTTTTGTTCGATACCGAAGGTCTTGCCGCCCACAACGATCATGTGGTCGGCGCGCTGGTCGTGACGTTCACAATCATGGCCTGGGGCGAGGTGGCGCGGCCTTTGCGCTTCGTTAATATCGCTTTCGGCCTCTGGCTTCTCGCCTCTCCCTGGGTGATCGGCGGCTACTCGGGGGTGGCAGCGGCAGCATCGGTGTTTTTCGGCCTCATGCTGGTATGGCTGGCAATACCGCTCGGACGCGTCGCCTCGCATTTCGGCGCCTGGGACCGCATTGCACGCTGGCGCGCACCGGTGCATTTGCCAAGACATGCGCGTGCCTGACCGTTGGGCAGCGCCATGAGGCAACGCTACCCGGCGATCGGAGACTACGCGCTATTGAGCGACTGCCACTGCGGCGCGCTGGTATCGCGGCACGGTTCGGTTGACTGGTGCTGCATGCCTCGCTTCGACGACGACACCTGCTTCGGCCGCCTGCTCGACTGGGAAAAGGGCGGTCATTGCAGCATCGCGCCGGCAAAGGTGTTCACCTCGGAATGGCAATATGTGCCTGGGACGATGATCGTGGAGACACGCTTTCGCACTGCCGAAGGCGAGGTGCAGGTTACCGATTTCCTCGCCATGGACGCACCGGAAGAGCCGCGCTACGACCTTGTGCGCATCGTGGACGGACTGCACGGGGATGTCGAAATGCTGGTCGAAGTCTGCCCGCGCTTCGACTACGGCGAGATCTTCCCTTTCATCCGCAGGCACGGCCCGCAGCTCCATTCCGCCATCGGCAGCAACCAAGGCCTGCTGATCCGCGCCGACATGCCGCTGGAAACGACCGGGCGCGGCTCGCTTGGCTGCCGCTTTCACCTGCGTGCCGGCGAGCGGGCACGGCTGGCCCTGCAGTTCGAATTTCCGGAACGGATTGACCTCGCCGTGTCGGAAGACGGTATCCGACCCGAGGAGATCGACCGCCATCTCGACAGTACGCGCGAATGGTGGTCGGGCTGGACTGCACGCATGCGCCCGCCGTGCGAGGTCGATGCCCATACGGTCCGCTCGGCCATCGTCCTCAAGGGAATGACTTTCGAACCCACCGGTGCCATCATCGCGGCGCCGACCACCTCGCTGCCCGAATGGCCGGGCGGGGAGCGCAACTGGGACTACCGGTTCAGCTGGGTGCGCGATTCAGTCTTCACGATCCGGGTGCTGCACACGCTCGGCTACGCCGCCGAAGCGGACCGCTTCCACGACTTCATCCAGCGCAGCGCCGCCGGCAGTGCGGAGCAGTTGCAGATCATGTATGGCGTGGACGGCAAGCGCCGCCTGACCGAGTCCGAGCTGCAGTGGCTGGAAGGCTATCGCGGCTCGCGACCGGTCCGCATCGGCAATGCTGCCGCCGGGCAGACACAGCTCGACATCTACGGCGAACTGCTCGAAATGGCCTGGCAATGGCACTGCCACGGACACGAGACCGAACCGGATTACTGGGATTTTCTCCACGACGTGGTGCAGACCGTTTGCCGGCGTTGGCAGGAAGCCGATCACGGCATCTGGGAGGTGCGCGGCGAGCCGCGGCATTACGTCCATTCCAAGGCGATGTGCTGGGCCGCCCTCAACCGGGGCCTGCAGCTCGCGCAGGCCAATGGATTCTCAGCGCCGGTCGAGCACTGGACAAAGACGCGCGACGCGATTCGCGCGGCGATCGAGGAACGCGGAGTCGATGCCGGACGGGGAATTTTCGTGCAAGCCTTCGACAGCAGCGAGCTGGATGCAGCGCTGTTGATCCTGCCGCGGATCGACTTCGTGACTTACGACGACCCGCGCATGCTGCGTACCGTACAGGCCATCCGCGATACGCTTGAGGAAGACGGCCTGCTGCTGCGGTATCGCGGCCCCGACGGCTTGGCCGGGCCGGAGGGCATGTTCCTGCCATGCACATTCTGGCTCGTCGCCTGCCTCGCGCAGCAGGGTGCGAAGGATCTGGCACGCGCGTACTACGATCGCTGCCTGGCCTGCAGCAACGAACTCGGCCTGTTTTCCGAGGAGTACGACATGGACGCGGGGCAAATGCTGGGCAACTATCCGCAGGGCCTGACGCATGTGTCGCAGGTCATGGCGTGGCTGGCGCTGAAAGGCGAGGATTGACGGCAGGAGGCTTCATCAGGTCCAGGCCAGCCATGCTCCCGCACCGCTGGCAGCCAGGGCCAGCAGTACTGCCGCAGCGATGGGGCCCCGATGAATGGTCATTCGGTAGTGCCAGCTCGTTGCCTTCGCCCGCCTGTCGAAGCGTCCGTGGGCGCCGCGGTCCTCCGGAACGGGCGTGTACAAGTTATCCCGGCGGCCGGGCGGATTCGACTCGTCTGTCAGCTGCCCTTCGTACGCGCGTGACGCGAGCAGGCGGTCAAGAAAGCCCGGGACGAGATGCGTGGCGAGAATGGCTTTGACGGCCGGGAAGCCGACCCACAATTCCCGACGCCGGTGGGTGGCCGCCCAGACGATGGCTTCGGCCGCCAGTTCGGGTTGAAAGATCGGAGGTACCGGTTGCGGCTGCCTGTCAAAGCAGGTCCTGCCCCAATCAAACTGCGGCGTGTTGAATGCCGACAGTTGAACCATGGTCAGGTGTACCTTGCTCCTGTCGTGATGGAGCTCCGAGCGCAGCGAGTCGGTGAAGCCGCGCAGTGCCGCCTTGGCGCCGCAATACGGGGCCTGCAGCGGAATCGAGCGGTAGGCGAGGGCGGATCCCACCTGCACGACGGTGCCCCGGTTGCGGGGACGCATGCGCTTGAGCGCCGCCATCGTGCCCCAGACAGCGCCAAGATAAGTCACCTGCGTCGCCCGTTCGAAGTCTTCAGGCGTGATCTGTTCGAACGGGCAGAAGATCGTGGCCATCGCATTGTTGATCCAGACATCGATGGGACCAAACTCGCGCTCCACATGTTCGGCGGCGGCTTCGACCTGGGTATGGTCCGCGACATCGGTGGGGAGGGCAAGAGCAATACCGCCTGCGGCTTCCACATCGCGTGCAGCGCCCGCCAACCCCTCTCTGCTGCGCGCAAGCAGTGCCACGCGACACCCCTTGCGGCCGAAGGCGATTGCTGTCGCCCTCCCGATTCCCCCCGAAGCCCCGGTGACCACGACACATCGAACTTCCATCTTTTTCTCCTGTAACGGGTTTTTTTCTGGAAGAGGAGGCTGGTACAGGCCTTTCCGGAAAGTAGACTCGCTCCATATCGGGCAGTTCGCGCATTGAATGTTATCCGGTGCTTGGACAAATCAAAGCAGGAGGAGAAAGCCGGCGGCAACGAGCGTGGGCAGAAGCGCCCCGGCCAGCAACGCCCCGATTCCTATGCTCCCGTCATTGAATCCGTCGCGAAGAAGCGCAACACCGGCCGGATTCGGCGCGTTCGCGATCACGGTCAGGCCGCCTCCCGCCACCGCGCCGGCCACGAGCATGTACTTCGCCTGTTCCGAAATCCCTTCGATCAGAGATCCCAGGTAGGTCAGCGCCGCGTTGTCGGTAATGGCGGTCAGTGCAAGCGCGCCGAAAAACAAGGCAACCGGTTCGAGACCGGATACGATGGGCTGAAGCCACCATTGCTGCATCCCGCCCAGGACGACCAGTCCTGCGAGGAAAAAGCCGACCAGGAGGCCCTCTTTCAAGATCAAAGGGTTCTGATATTGCGGGTAGGCCTGCGTATAGCCTAGGAAGAACAAGAATACGCCAACAAACAAGACCGGATGGTGCGCCAATACGACCACTGCGCCAAGAAACAGGAGATGTATCAGCATCACTACCAGTGGAATGCGAACTTCAGCTTGGGTGCCGCCAATTACGGCGGGTTCTGACAGATGTTTTCTAAGTAGCCATGAGATGGCCGTGGCATTGATGACGACGGCAATGGCAGCCTTCCAGCCGAAATTCATCACCATGAAACTAGTGTCCCAACCCCAGGTTGCGGCAACCATCAGCACGGGGGGAGCGGCGAAAGACGTCAGCGTGCCCCCAATCGAAATGTTGACGAATAGCACGCCTAGCGCCGCGTATTTGCGCCATTCAGGGATGCCAGGCCGGAATACGAGCGGCGCCAGCATCAGGGCTGCCAGGGTCATGGCAGCCGGTTCGGTAATCAGCGACCCTATGAGTGGGACAAGGGCAAAACAAAGCCAGACCCGCGCCAGCAAGGTATCGGCCGGCGCAAGCCTGGCCGCCGCCGCGATAAAAGCCTTGACCGCCTCGAGCACGGGCCGTGAGGCCGCCACCACCATAATGACAAAAACGAACAAGGGCTCAGTGTATTGCCGTGATTCCAGGTACTCGACGGCCTGTTCGGCGCCTGACACGAACGCCATGATGATCATGAGTACAAACGCCCAGAACCCGAAGACCACCTCGATTTCTCCCAACAGGTGAAACAGGCCCGCGTGGCGCGGGCTCCTGTCTGCAATACGTTCGAACGACTTCGCAGCAAAGGTGTGAATGAGGGCCAAACCGAATATTGCAGCCGCGATCATGTCGATATTTGCCATGAGAAACATGCCTTTTTTTCTATATTAGTTGTGGATGAAAGTACAAATTGTCCGCTCAGCGGCATTTCACATGCGAAAGATTGGATCGCCACCCCATGACGGCGAGCGGTTGAGGTGTCGCGGCTTGAACGAAATACCTGAAGGGGACGGGCTTGGGAAGGAGGACGTGTCGAGCACATCGGACGACTGACTGCGGGTGTATTCATATGGGCGAAAAAAAAGCCGCGAGGCGGCCCGACCATCGCATGAACCTGCCACACTGAAAGTGTGAGCACCCAGTCTTTAGTATAACGTAACGCCAGAGTCAGGACGAGAAAGCCGCTTGCCCGCACAGGTTTGTTCAAGCTGCTTTCAGATGTCCTGGCTGCGGCCATTTTCAAATGTCTCAGCTTGTTGCGTCGGCCCGAAATCGGGATAGCGGTCACGAATGATCGACAGGGCCATATTGGCAACGCCCGGCGCCAATTGGCGGTGTCCACGCTTGCCGCGCTGGCGGGACACCACGCCAGATGGACCTTCAGCCCGAAGGCGCGCTTAACCAGACCGAGACATTCTAATTTAGCCACTACAAGCTTTGTTCGCATAATTCGCATTATGTAAAATAAAATCCATGGCGTTTCCAATCACGCCGCCCGCCTGGTAGGCAGGAATTAAGTTTGACAACCGGGAATTAGTTTGACAAAAATTCCGCGCTCTTCAGGGCGCATGGACGGTTCTCAGGAATTACTTTGACAATCTTTCCCGTACTGACCCTGTCCTTCCGTTTAAGCTAACGGCTATTATCGTGATTGGCACCGTTGCCTGAATCTACAGTTTCTGCCGGCCTCATAGTGAGGGCCATTACCCGACGTTTGCCAAAAAGTTTGGAATCCCAATCACGCCATGCAGCAATCCGGGACGACCATGGCGATGCGGTACTTGCCATGGTCATCCTTGATTCAAAGGCGTGAAAAGTGTGAAATAGTAGAAAAGGACGAGACGGCACGAATAATTTTCGTCATTGTCACATTACTATGTTGCCGCAAGGCATAGATCGCGCGAACGCACGCGATACGCTGACGTCGTCCATATTGGCTCTTAGACAGGTGGAA
>NZ_DASRXF010000155.1:0-4203 GCF_035654295.1 Noviherbaspirillum sp.
TCATCGAGCCCGGCGCCACCATCGGCAGCCTGCTGCGGAAACCGCCGCTCGATCCGCTGGAGGCGCGCATCCTCCTCTCGCATGCCCTGCAGCTGTCGCGCGTGCAGCTGGTGACGCAATCGGAGCGCATCCTCAACCAGCGGGAATCCGATGCCGTCGCCGCGCTGTTTGCACGGCGACTCAGGGGTGAGCCGATTGCCTACATCCTCGGCGAGCGCGAGTTCTTCGGCCTCCTGCTGCACACCACGCCGGATGTGCTGATCCCCCGCCCCGAAACGGAACACCTCGTCGAACTTGCACTGGAGCGCATGCCGGACAAGGCCCGCTTGCTCGACATGGGGACCGGTTCCGGTGCCATCGCAATCGCAATTGCGCACGCACGGCCCGACGCCGGCGTGACCGCGCTGGACGCCAGCGAGGCTGCCCTCGACGTCGCCCGGCGCAATGCCGAGCGCCACCAGGCCAAGGTGCGCTTCCTGCTCAGCGACTGGTACGCCGCCCTCGGCAATGAGCAGTTCGACATCATCGTTTCGAATCCACCCTACATCGTTGCCGGCGATCCCCACCTGTCGCAGGGCGACCTGCGTTTCGAACCCGTGGATGCCCTGACCGACCACGGGGACGGCCTGTCCGCGATCCGCACCATTGCCGAGGGCACGCAACGGTATCTCGTCGCAGGCGGCTGGCTGCTGATGGAGCACGGCTACGACCAGGCTGCCGCCGTCCGCGCCCTGCTTGTCCGCGAAGGCTTCCACGAAGTGCAAAGCTGGAAAGACCTGGCGGGTATCGAGCGCGTGACAGGCGGCAGACGGTAGCGCGGGTGCCGTCGCTTTTTTGACTGTCAAGACTGACGCAATCGCGCAATTTGCGTATCATCACCCGCTTGTTTTCATCTTTCTGATTTTTCATGCTGCCATCCATCGAACAACGTCTCGCCCTTGAACTCGCCGCCAAGCCGGCGCAAGTCGCTGCCGCCATCGCCCTGCTGGATGAAGGCGCCACCGTTCCCTTCATTGCGCGCTACCGCAAGGAAGCGACCGGCGGTCTGGACGACATTCAACTGCGCCTGCTGGAAGAGCGCCTGCGTTACCTGCGCGAGCTGGAAGACCGCCGCGCGGCCATCATTGCGTCGATCGAAGAGCAGGGGAAAATGACACCCGAGCTGCTGGATGCGGTCACGCACGCAGAAGACAAGACCCGCCTCGAAGACCTGTACCTGCCGTACAAGCCGAAGCGTCGCACCAAGGCACAGATCGCCGCCGAAGCCGGCCTGACCGAGCTCGCCGATGCGCTGCTGGCCAACCCCACGCTCAACCCGGATGAAGAAGCGGCCAAGTACATCAAGCCCGCGTTCACGACGCCGAACGGCGACAACCCCGGCGTGCCGGACGCCAAGGCCGCACTGGATGGCGCCCGCCAGATCCTGATGGAGCGTTTCGCCGAGGACGCCACGCTGCTGCAATCCCTGCGCGAGTACCTGACCGATCACGGCGTGGTCGAATCCAAGGTCGCGGAAGGCAAGGAAGAGGCCGGTGCGAAGTTCGCCGATTATTTCGACTACTCGGAAACCATCGGCACCATCCCGTCGCACCGTGCCCTCGCGTTGTTCCGTGGCCGGCGCGAAGAAATCCTCAACGTATCGCTGCGCCTGGACAGCGAAGAGGAAAAGCCGAAATGGGATGCGCCCCACAACCCGTGCGAGAGCCGCATCGCCGCCCGCTTCGGGGTGAGCAGCAAGGGCCGCCCCGCCGACAAGTGGCTGGCGGACACGGTGCGCTGGGCTTGGCGCGTGAAGGTCTTCATGCACCTCGAGACCGAGCTGATGACTAACCTGCGCGAGCGCGCCGAGATCGAAGCGATCAACGTGTTCGCACGCAACCTGAAAGACCTGCTGCTGGCGGCCCCGGCCGGCCCGCGCGCGACCATGGGCCTCGATCCTGGCCTGCGCACCGGCGTGAAGGTCGCGGTCGTGGATGCCACCGGCAAGGTAGTGGACACCTCCACCATCTATCCGCACCAGCCGCGCAACGACTGGGAAGGCTCGATCCACACGCTCGCCCTGCTCGCCCGCAAGCACAACGTGGCGCTGGTTTCCATCGGCAACGGCACCGCTTCACGCGAAACCGACAAGCTGGCGCAAGACCTGATCAAGCGCCACCCTGAGCTTCAGCTCACCAAGATCGTCGTCTCCGAGGCCGGTGCCTCGGTCTATTCCGCCTCCGAATACGCTTCGCGCGAACTGCCCGAACTCGACGTTTCGCTGCGCGGCGCGGTATCCATCGCTCGCCGCCTGCAAGACCCGTTGGCAGAGCTGGTGAAGATCGATCCGAAGTCGATCGGCGTGGGCCAGTACCAGCACGATGTCAGCCAGACTCAGTTGGCGCGCTCGCTGGATGCGGTGGTGGAAGACTGCGTGAACGCGGTGGGCGTGGACGTCAACACCGCCTCGGCGCCGCTGCTCGCCCGTGTTTCGGGCCTGAACGCAAGCGTGGCGCAGAGCATCGTCAACTATCGCGACATGAAGGGCATGTTCAGCTCGCGCGCCGCGCTGATGTCCGTACCGCGCCTGGGCGAAAAGACCTTCGAGCAGGCGGCCGGCTTCCTGCGCATCATGAACGGCGAGAATCCGCTCGATGCCTCCGCCGTCCACCCCGAGTCGTATCCGGTGGTCGAGAAGATCCTGGCGGACATCAAGAAAGATGTGAAGGGTGTCGTCGGTGACACCAAGCTGCTGAAGTCTATCAATCCGGCAAAGTACGCAGACGACAAGTTCGGCGTCCCGACCATCACCGATATCCTGAAAGAGCTGGAAAAGCCTGGCCGCGATCCGCGTCCGGAATTCACCACCGCAATCTTCAAGGAAGGTGTCGAGGACATCAAGGACCTGCGCCCGGACATGATCCTCGAAGGCGTCGTCACCAACGTGGCTGCGTTCGGCGCCTTCGTCGACATTGGCGTCCATCAGGACGGCCTGGTGCATATTTCCGCGCTGTCGAATACCTTCGTCCGCGACCCGCACACCGTCGTCAAGGCCGGCCAGGTGGTGAAGGTGAAAGTGCTGGAAGTCGATGAGAAGCGCCGGCGCATTGCCCTTACGATGCGCCTCAACGATACCGCCCCGACACCCGGGGCCCGCCCGGAGCAGCGTGGCGACCGCAATGACGCACGCCGTCTTTCGCAGCACCAGCGCGCGCCGCAAGCGGCAGTGGGCGGCGCGATGGCCGCGGCCTTCGCCAAGCTGAAGGGCTGAGGCACACCGTCGTGACAGGAAGACGGGAGGCCGCATGGAGCGGCCTCCCGTTTTTTATTTTTCCGGCAACTTTCGGCTGCGGACGTCCGCCTATTTCTCCACCCGGAACGGCATGGCCCCACCCTTTTTCATATAATGGCGGTATTCCCCATTTTTTGAGCTTAGAGGTAAAGCCATGAGCGATGTACAAGCCTGGATCAAAGAGACCGTCACTTCCCACCCCGTCGTGCTGTTCATGAAGGGCACTGCCCAGTTTCCGCAGTGCGGCTTTTCCGGTCGCGCGGTGCAGATCCTGAACGCTTGCGGCGTCGAGAACATCGTGACCGTGAACGTGCTGGAAGACGCGGAAGTCCGCCAGGGCATCAAGGAATACTCGAACTGGCCGACCATTCCGCAGCTGTACGTCAAAGGCGAGTTCATCGGCGGATCGGACATCATGACCGAGATGTACGAGTCGGGCGAACTCCAGAACCTGCTGAAGGCCTGATTTCACTTCAACACAGATGGCCGGCCAACGCCTGATCATCGCCATCACCGGCGCGACCGGTGCGGTGTATGGCGTCCGGCTCCTGCAGGTGCTGCGCGACCTGCCCGGCATCGAAACCCACCTGATGGTTTCCGATGCGGGAGTGCTGAACCTGCATCAGGAACTCGATCTCGGCCGCAAGGACGTCGAAGCGCTGGCGCACGTGGTACACAACGTGCGCGATATCGGCGCCTCGATCGCGAGCGGTTCGTTCCAGTCCGACGGCATGGTGATTGCGCCTTGCTCGATGAAGACGCTTGCGGGCATCGCGCACGGCCTGTCGGACAACCTGATCACGCGCGCTGCCGACGTGGTGCTCAAGGAACGGCGCCGCCTGGTGCTGATGGTGCGTGAAACACCGTTCAACCTTGCCCATCTGCGCAACATGACCGCAGTGACCGAAATGGGCGGCATCATCTTTCCGCCT
>NZ_DASRXF010000156.1:0-6831 GCF_035654295.1 Noviherbaspirillum sp.
CCGGAGTAGTCGAATTCGCACGCCTGGCCGATGATGATCGGGCCGGCGCCAATGATCAGGATGCTTTTGATGTCTGTGCGCTTAGGCATTTTTGTGTTTCTCCATCATCGCCACGAAGCGATCGAACAGGGGGGCGATGTCGGTCGGGCCGGGCGAGGCTTCCGGGTGCCCCTGGAAGCAGAACGCCGGCTTGTCGGTACGTTCGAAACCTTGCAGCGAACCATCGAACAGCGACACATGCGTGACGCGGCAGTTCGACGGCAGGGTATCCACGTCGACGGCGAAGCCGTGGTTTTGCGAGGTGATCATTACCTGTTTGGTATCGAGGTCCTGCACCGGATGGTTCGCGCCGTGGTGGCCGAATTTCATTTTCAGCGTCTTCGCGCCGGAAGCCAGCGCCATGATCTGGTGGCCGAGGCAGATGCCGAAGGTCGGGATGCCGCGCTCGATCAGCTCGCGTGTGGCGGCGATCGCGTAATCGCACGGCTCCGGGTCGCCGGGGCCGTTGGACAGGAAGACGCCGTCCGGGTTCAGTACGAGCGCATCCGCGGCGCTTGCCTGTGCCGGCAGCACGGTCACCTTGCAGCCGCGCTCGGCAAGCATGCGCAGGATGTTGTACTTGACGCCATAGTCGAAGGCAACGACGTGGAATTTGGGATTGTCCTGCTTGCCGCAACCGCTGCCGAGCTTCCACTCGGTTTCAGTCCAGACATAGGACTTGGTGGTCGACACCACTTTCGCGAGGTCCATGCCCGCCAGGCCGGGGAAGGACTTGGCCAGCGCCAGTGCTTCTTCCGAGTTGGCGGACTCGCCGGCGACGATGGCGCCGTTCTGCGCGCCCTTTTCGCGCAGGATGCGGGTCAGCTTGCGGGTATCGATCCCGGCGATGCCGACGACGTTTTCCGCCTTCAGGTAATCGGACAGGCTGCGCTTGGCGCGGAAGTTCGATACCAGCAGCGGCAGGTCCTTGATGATCAGGCCGGCGGCGTGGATCTTGCTGGCTTCGACGTCTTCTTCGTTGACGCCGACGTTGCCGATGTGCGGGTAAGTGAGGGTGACGATCTGGCGGCTGTAGCTGGGATCAGTCAGGATTTCCTGGTAGCCGGTCATGGCCGTGTTGAACACGACTTCACCGATCGTATGACCGGGGGCACCGATGGAAAAACCCTGAAAGATTGACCCGTCTGCGAGCGCAAGGATGGCCGGAACTGATTGGCCAGAAAAAAATGGCAGCAAGGGTAACTCCTGAGATGTTTACCGCCGCTGCGCCGCGCCAGATCGACCGTCGACCAAACGGCTGTGCGCTGGCTGTCGCGGGTCTTTTTGGGACGGAAATGGAAGGGGTATGCGCTACGGCGGGTGAATTTAGTTAAACCCCAAGATTATAGCCGAGAAGGCCCTGCTCTGCAAACGTGTAAGTTTGCAGCAAGGCGCCCCACGGCACGGGGTCGGCCGCCGTGCGCGGCAGGGTTCAGATCTTCAATGCGGCAATGCCGGCGCGGGCAATCTGCACGTCTTCGGAGGACTTCACACCAGATACGCCGACCGCCCCGGCGCACTGCCCGTTGACCATCACCGGAACGCCGCCCTCGAGCATCCCTTCCAGCTCGGGTGCGCTCAGAAAGGAGGCGCGACCGTTGTTGATCATGTCTTCGTAACCCTTGGACTCGCGGCGGCCGAGCGCGGCGGTACGCGCTTTCGCCGGTGCAATATAGGCGGATACGGGCGCAGCATTGTCGAGACGCTGCAGCCAGAGCAAGTGTCCGCCGTCATCGACGACGGCGATCGTCACCGCCCAATTGTTGGCACGCGCTTCCGCTTCCGCCGCTGTGGCGATGGCGCGGGCGTCGTCGAGGGAAAGTACTTGTTTGGTTTGCATTGCGCCTCCTTCAGTGAAGGCTGGATTGTACGACAGGCACTACCCCGCCGCTTCCGTAATACTACCGGCCCTGCTTGAGGAGCAGGTCGACCAGCGGCTGCAATTCCTTGGACAGCTTGCCGATATGCGGTAGCACTTCCTCGCGCCGCCCTTCCTTGATCCATTTCAGCAGGGTTGCAAGGTCAGGCACCTGCGCGCCGCCTCCCTTCGCCGGGGCAAGATCGAACACCGGCTCGCCGCGCTCGAACGCATCGCTCTCTTCACGGCCGACAACTCCGGTAAGGGCGTGGTTCAGGCCGAGCACCGCCCGGCGCGCGGCGAGTTCCCGCAACTGAGCGAGGCCGGCCGCCTCATGCCCTCCCTCGTACAGTGAAACGAGTCCGCAGCTTGCGATGAACGACATGCGGTCGTCCTTGACGAGGTGAGCACTGCTGATTGCCCGGCAAATGCGCTGCGCGAAGATGCGTGCGGCTTCGGCATTGATGCCGCTGGTGACCAGCGTGTATTCCGCCTCCCCCGTCTGCGAGACAACGTCGGTCTCGCGTACGGTCCTGAGCAGCAGTTGCCCGATTGCATTGACGACGCTCGCCGGAGGCACTGCCGCCACGCCTTCCAGCGCAACATGCCGGATGCCGATACGAACGTTGAGCACAACAAAATTCTTTCTCGCGCTGACCGCTTGCGCCAACAGCTTTTCCAGATGACCGGAGAGTGCTTCAGGGGCAAGCAGGGGAAGTTGCGGGCCCGAGGCCATGTTGCGCACCAGGGTCTCAAGGCTGTGCTCGAATTCGCGCTGGGTGCCGACCAACTTCGACAGGATATCGAGCCGCGACAGCAGCTGGGCCGTGCCTATCCCCTTGGTGATCAGGTCGGTCGCCCCCGCGGCTTTCACACGCTCCCGTTCTTCGCGTTCGTCGCTGCCGGACACCACCACCACGGGAAGGTCGCGGATCCGGCTGATCTTCGACTCCCGGATGCGCTTGAGCAGCCCGTAGCCGTCCAGCTTGGGCATGGTGAGGTCGGTGATGACAACCCGGATGCTGGGATCGACCAACAGGGATTCCCAGGCCTGCTCGCCGTCGAGCGCTTCCCGGAACTCGAACATGCCTTCGATGTGCTTGATCAGCGTCGCCCGGACGATGCGGGAATCGTCGGCAATCAGTACCCGAGGCTTGACGGGCAGGTCTACCGGTGTCTGTGTCGTCATGCGCGTGTCGAAAAAGCTGCTTTCAGACAAGCATACCCCTGCGCAATAAATTTTGACAGCGCCCGTCCGCATACCGTACATTGAGCTGATCGGTTTAGGAACAAATTACAACAATGACAATGCCAGGCAGCCTCGTTCAGCGCCTCATTTGCGCCGGTGCGTGCGCACTGTCCCTCTGCCTGCCCGCCGCGGCAGCGGAGCCGCCCGCGCCCGAGCAAGGCGCGGCATTTACAAAGTTGCAAGATCTGACCTCACGCGCTTCCGAAATGGCCTTGCGCGCGATGGGCTTGATCGGGATCCGTTACAAGTACGGCGGCACGGCGCCGGAGAATGGCCTCGATTGCAGCGGCCTCGTGCGCTACCTGTTCAAGGAAGTTTGGGGGAAAGAATTGCCGCGCACCTCGGAAGAAATCAGCCGCGTCGGCGAGAAGATCGACACGCATGAACTCCAGCCCGGCGACCTCGTCTTCTACAACACCTTGCGCCGCGGCTTCTCGCACGTGGGCGTCTACCTCGGCGACAACAAGTTCATCCACGCCCCGTCCGCTGGAGGCCAGGTGCGCATCGAGAGCATGGACCTGAGCTATTGGAAGAACCGCTTCAACGGGGCGCGCCGCATAGCGGCACCGGGCACCGAGTAAGACCTACTGCTCGCGCCTCGCCGCGAGCCTGCGCTTGATCTCGGGCATGAGGACAGTCGCCGCCTGCTCTCCCGCAAGAATCGCGTTGTTCCGGCCCGGGAAATCATTTCCTTTCATCGTTCCCAGCTTTGGCTGGATCACGACGTCCGCATCTTTCAGCTCATAGGCGTTGATGCTCTGCCCCATGATCGCGAAGGTCTGGAGCAGCACGTCGAGCGTACTCGCGGACGGCTGGGCGTCCGGCTGCGAGGAAATGTTCACCGCGATCACAAAATCCGCACCCATTTCGCGCGCAAAGCGCACCGGCACCGGCGACACCAGCCCGCCGTCCACGTAAGAGCGCTTGCCGATGCGCACCGGCTGGAACAGTCCGGGCACGGCGGACGACGCCCGCACCGCTGTTCCGGTGTTCCCGCGACGGAACAGGATCGGCTCGCCGCTCTTGAGGTCGGTTGCCACCGCGCCGAAGGGAATCTTCAATTTCTCCATGGTCATATTGCCGACCGCCTTGTTGACATAGTTCTGCAAGGCCTCGCCCTTGATGACGCCGGTCGCCTTGGCAAACAGCGGCACGGACCAATCGGAGATGGCCGCCTCGTCCATGTCGAGCGCGAGCGTGTGCAGCGCAAATCCGTTATTGCCCGCGGCGTACAAGGCGCCGACAAGGCTGCCTGCGCTCGTGCCGACCACGACATCCGGCACGATTCCCTGTGCCTCCAACGCCTTGATGACCCCGATATGCGCGAAGCCGCGCGCGGCGCCTCCGCCGAGCGCGAGGCCCACCTTGACCGGACGCGGCGCCTTGGGCGCGCCGGCGGCGGGGACGGCAGGAGCCGTGACGGGGGTGGAGGTGCAACCGGCCATGAAGACAGCCGACAAGAGCAGGACAAGCGAAAAACGATTCATGAAGCAAGGTGATGCATGACGGAATGCGCATTGTATAGGACGCCGCAGTCGATCCCCATCAATAATGAGAATGATTACGATTTACACAAAAAACGGCTATACTCGGCGCTACCAAAAAATAATTCTCGTGAAGGAAAAACAATGAAACCTGTCCTCCGAATGAAAATTGCCGCCGCGGCTGTCGCGATCGCCGCCACCGGTTTCTCCCACGCACAGGAAAACGTGCTGAACCTCTATTCCGCCCGCCACTACCAGACGGACGAGCAGCTCTATGCCAACTTCACGAAGCAGACCGGCATCAAGATCAACCGCATCGAAGCCGACGACAACGCCTTGCTGGAACGCTTGAAGAATGAAGGCAAGAACAGCCCGGCTGACGTCATCCTGATGGTCGACGCCGCCCGCCTCTGGCGCGCGCAGATCGACGGGCTGTTCCAGCCGGTCAAGTCGAAGGTGCTGGACTCGCGGGTTCCGGCCAACCTGCGCGGCAAGGATGATGGCAAGGGCTCCGAATGGTATGGCTTTTCGACGCGCGGCCGCATCATCGTCTACAACAAGGCCAACGTGAAACCGGAAGATGTGGCCACCTACGAATCGCTGGCCGACCCGAAGAACAAGGGCAAGGTCTGCACCCGTTCCGGATCGCACCCCTACATGCTGTCGATGATCGGCTCGATGATCGAGCGCAACGGCGAAGCGGCCACCGAGAAATGGGCGCAAGGCGTGGTGAGCAATTTTGCACGTCCGCCGCGCGGTGGCGATACCGACCAGATCAAGGGTGTGGCATCCGGTGAATGCGGTGTAGCGGTGGCGAATACCTACTATTACGTCCGCCTGCTCCGTTCGACCAAGCCGGAAGACAAGGACATGATGAGCAAGATCAGCTTCGTCTGGCCGAACCAGAAGACGTCCGGCACGCACCTGAACATTTCCGGCGGCGGCGTTGCAAAGAATGCCCCGCATCGCGAAGCCGCCGTCAAGTTCCTCGAGTACCTGGCAAGCGACGAGGCACAAGCCTATTTCGCCAACGGCAACAACGAGTGGCCGGTCGTCCCGACCGCGGTCGCGAAGAACCCGACGCTGGAAGAAATGGGCAAGTTCAAGGCCGAGAACATTTCGATTGCCACCATCGGCAAGAACCAGATCGCCGCGCAGCGCATCCTCGACCGCGTCGGTTACAAGTAATCCCTCCGCTCAAGGGGACCCGGGAACGAGTCCCCTTTCTCCTGCCCCTGGGCGAGATCGATCTCTCACAAGAATTACCCGTCATTCCCGCAAGGCGGGAATGACGCAGCTAGTCCCCGGCAATCAGCTTCTTCGGAAACTTCACCGTGAAGGTACTGCCCTTCTCCGGCTCCGATTCGATCACCAGCGTCGCGTCGTGACGCAGCAAGACATGCTTGACGATCGCCAGGCCAAGACCGGTGCCTTGCGTCTCGCGCGAACGGCTCTTGTCGACACGGTAGAAGCGTTCGGTCAGGCGCAAGATATGCTCCGGCCGAATGCCGATGCCGGTGTCGCGCACCGTGAACTGCGGACCGTTTTCCTTCACTTCCCAGCGGATATCGATTTCTCCCCCTGCGGGCGTGTAGCGGATCGCGTTCGAAACGAGATTGCCGAACGCGCTGCGCAATTCTTCCGTGCTGCCCTTCAGGTCCGGACCGTCGATATGCAATGAAATCGTGTGACGCCCGGCGGACAGTGCAATGCCTTCACGCTCGATCTGCTGCAGCAGCGTCCGCACATTCACGCGTTCCGGACGCAGCGGATATTCCACCGATTCCAGCCGTGTCAGCGTCAGCATGTCCTCGACCAGGTTCTGCATCCGCTGCCCCTGTTCGCTCATCAGCTTGAGGTGTGACATGCGCGTCTGCGGCTCCAAGTCGGGCTGCGCGATGGCGATTTCAAGAAAGCCGTTGATGACCGTGAGCGGCGTGCGCAATTCGTGCGAGGCATTGGCGATGAAATCGCGGCGCATCATCTCGATCCGCTCCGACTCCGTCGCGTCGTGGGTCACGAGGATCTGGCGGCGGCTCTCGAACGGAATGATCTGCACCACCAGCTTGCGGTCCTTGAAGCTGAGGGTGAGCGGCTGGTCATAGCGCCCGAGGATGATGTAATCCATGAACTCCGGGCTGCGCACGAGGTTGGTCACGCGCATGCCCTTGTCGCGGTCAAGCTGCAGGCCGAGATGCTTC
>NZ_DASRXF010000157.1:0-2803 GCF_035654295.1 Noviherbaspirillum sp.
GCACGCACGGCGCTGCTGACGCTGGTGGCACGTTTCTAAGTTATTCAGCATGCTCCTTCATCTGAAAAACGTCTTGTCGAAGGATGAAGTCCGCCGGGCGAGGGAAGTCCTCGCCCGGGCCCCCTGGGCCGACGGCCGGACTACATCGGGCAAGCAGGCCGCACAGGCCAAGAACAACCTCCAGCTGCCCGAGCAGTGCGACGAAGCGCAGGCCGTGCGGGAGCTGGTGCTGTACGCGCTCGAACGCCATCCCGTTTTCTTTTCGGCGGCCTTGCCCAAGCAGATTTCCCCGCCGATGTTCAACCGCTACGGCGGCGATGCCAACACCTTCGGCAATCATGTGGACACTGCCGTGCGTTACCTTTCGGATGGCGGACGGGTGCGCACTGACGTGTCGTGCACCGTGTTCCTGAGCGAACCGGAAGAGTACGATGGCGGTGAACTGGTCATCGAAGACAACTACCTCGACCGGCGGATCAAGTTTCCGGCGGGGGACATGGTGCTGTACCCCGCCAGCACGGTTCACCGCGTCGAGCCCGTGACCCGCGGCGAGCGCATCGCCAGCTTCCTGTGGGTGGAAAGCATGGTGCGCTCGACCGAGCAGCGCGAGCTGCTGTTCAACATGGATTCCGCGCTGATGCGCCTGCGCACGACCGTCGGCGAGACCGATCCCGCCGTCGTCGGGCTCACGAGCACGTACCACAACCTGCTCAGGATGTGGGGCGACACGTGATCAGGATTCCCGCAGTCGAACCCGTCCCGGCCGGCGTGGTGACGCTGGACGACCACGAACGGCACGCCCGGACCCGGCTCGACGACAATGCCTGGGCCTATTTCGCGGGCGGGGCGGGCGACGAGATCACGGTGCGCGCAAACCGCAGCGCCTGGGATGCGATGCAACTGTCGACGCGCGTCCTGCGCGACCTGAAGGGCGGACATACCCGGGTCTCGCTGCTGGGCCGTAGCCTGGCGCATCCCATCCTGCTGGCGCCGGTGGCGTTTCAGCGCATGGCGCACCCAGACGGCGAAACCGCGACCGCCTTCGCGGCAGGGATGCAGGGCGCGGGGATGGTCCTGAGCAGCCAGGCCAGCACGCCGATGGAGGAGGTGGCGCAGATCGTGCTGGGCGAAGCAGGGCGCGGACCGCTCTGGTTCCAGCTCTACTTCCAGCATGACCGCGCGTTCACGCTCGAACTGGTACGGCGCGCCGAGCGCGCGGGCTACGAGGCACTGGTCGTCACCGTCGATGCACCGTGCTCGGGCGCGCGCGACCGCGAGCGCCGCGCCGGATTCGTTCTGCCGCCGGGCGTCAGCGCGGTCAATCTCGATGCGATGCCGCCGCCGCAACCCGTCACCATCGAGGCGCACCAGAGCCGTATGTTCGATGGCCTGCTCAGGCATGCGCCGACCTGGGAAGACATCGCATGGTTGTGCCGTGAAACCACGTTGCCGGTGCTGTTGAAGGGGATAACCCATCCCGAGGACGCACGCACCGCCAGGGATGCCGGCGCTGCCGGTATCATCGTTTCCAACCACGGCGGCCGCACGCTCGACACCATGCCGCCGACCGCCGCGCTGCTGCCGCGCATCCGCGCCAGCCTCGGCAAGGAATACCCGGTGCTCGTGGACGGCGGCATCCGCCGCGGCACCGATGTCCTGAAGGCCATCGCACTGGGCGCGGACGCCGTCCTCGTCGGCCGTCCCTGCGTGTACGGGCTCGCGAACGCCGGCGCGATGGGCGTCTCGCATGTGCTGCGCCTGCTGCGCGACGAACTTGAAATCGCAATGGCCTTGTGCGGCTGCAGGACGCTGCGCGATGCCGACAGTGCGCTGCTTGTCCTGCCTCATGCCAGCTAGACAGAGCATCGAGGCATGTTCCTAAGAGTTTGCTAACGAAGCTTCCTGCCTTTCGTTGCCTCGCCTAAGCTCGCTGGGTCGCTGAATATCCCTTCGCCCCAGCATGTCACATTCCAGTCAATCGCCGACCGGCTCGCGGAACGCGTTCCTCCGTTTTGTTCTTGCCACGATATCCTTCCACCTCGTTCCGCTGGCCATCGCGGTTTTCTCGATCATCGCCTTTGTCTTCTGGACCAGCCGGTACGGCGCCGAAGCGGGCCGTCCGTTGCGCATGCAGGTCATTCAGTCCGATGCGATCTCGACCCCTGACGAGGCTCGGAGCCATCTTGCTTCGGTGCGGGCGACTCGCGGGTACGAGACCAGGCTGTCGGAAGCGCCTGTCTGGTTCATCGTGAAGCCGTCGGCCGATGGCCGCCCCTCGGTGATCGAGCTCCCATCGCGCCATGCACGAGACCTGGAGTGCTGGGACGGAGCAACGCTGGAAGTGCTCGGCAAGTCGGCGGAGAGGGGTTTCAGCGCCGGCATCGTGCCGGCCAAGAGTGGGTTCGTGCTGGCGTCGCCGCCGGACAGCGCGGTTTGCCGTGTCAGGTTCGCCGGGCCGGCCAGGCTGACCGCCTTGCAATGGTCGAGCCGCCAGTTTGCATTGTCGGAGGCGCATTTCCACCGGCAATCGGGGCTGCTTGACGGCGGTCTCGGCGTGTTGGCAGTGTTCATGCTGTTCATCGCACTGTTCAGCCGGGAAAAACTGTACGTACTCTTTGCAGTCTGGTTGTGCCTCAACCTCCGGGTCGCCGCGCTATCGACAGGATGGGATGTGCAGTGGCTGGGCCAGCGCGTTCCCGAAGACTGGCTGCTGCCCATGCGTACCGTGACCATCGCGCTGTACGCCCTGGTGACGCTCGAACTCTATATCAACCTGTTCCGCGAGCAGATTCCGCGCACTCCT
>NZ_DASRXF010000158.1:0-6964 GCF_035654295.1 Noviherbaspirillum sp.
CCGACGCCAAAAGAGCGGACGCAAAATCGGATAAAGAAGCGCAGATGTCTGAGCCGAAGGCGAGTTTCTGCGCTTCCCGATTTTGCGTCCGCTCTTTTGGGGACCCCGAAGGGGCGGCGGTACAGGGTCGCCTTTCTTTGCCTACTTTCTTTGGCGAAGCAAAGAAAGTAGGTCGCCCGCCGGCGCGAGTCCCGGCAAGCTCCAACGGAGTGACGACCGAAACCGCTTCACCGAAGAGAGCACCAAAGAAAAAAGGCCGACCAAAACGGCCGGCCCCTCATCACGCATCAATCCATCAAGCCAACCCGCCCCCGATCGTCCCACCATCCGTCCTGGTGATCACAATCGTCGCCGAGCGCGGACGCGCATTGCCGCCGTCCGGCCAGTGGCTGCCGAAGCTGGAAGGATTGCTGAACACCGGCGCAGTATCCTCGCCCGGATGCTGGATGTTCACGAACAGCGCCTTGCCGTCGGGCGTCTCGGCGATGCCGGTGATTTCGCACTCCTTCGGCCCGACCAGGAAGCGCCGCAGGTTGGTCTCGCCCGGCGCCGCGCCGACATAGGTATCCACAGCCTTGCTCGTCGTGCCGTCGACGTTGTTGATGGTCTTCTTCGCACCGTCGCCCACCTTGCCCGCAACCGCGGCCAGCATCATGCAGTTGGTGGCATCGGTATAGGCGCCGTCGTCGGTCTGGATCCACAGCAGGCCGGTGCTCGGCGAGAACCAGAGGCCGTCGGGGCTGGAGAAGTCGTTGGCGGCGGTCAGGTTGGACAGGTTGACGTTGGCGGCATCGGCGCCGGAACGAGCGCCGAACAGGAACACGTCCCACTTGAAGCCGGTGGCGGCCACATCAGCGTTGTTCTCGGCCCAGCGGACGATGTGGCCGTTCGGGTTGCCCTTCTGCGCAGTGCCGGCGCTGCCCTTCGGGTCGTTGTAGAAGCGTGGGTTGGCGGCGTCGACCGCGCCCACCGGGCGGCTGGAGGCGTTGGTGTTGGTCAGGGTCATGTACACCTCGCCGTTGGCCGGGTTGACGGCGCCCCATTCCGGGCGGTCCATCTTCGTCGCACCCGCTGCATCAGCCGCGAGGCGGGTGTTGACCAGCACGTCGGCCTGGTCGGCGAAGGCGTAGGCGCTGTTCGATGCGGTGATGCCGTTGCTGCCGAACTTGAGTTCGATCCACTGGCCGCTGCCGTCGGCGTTGAACTTCGCCACGTACAGCTTGCCGTCGTCGAGGTACTTGTCGCCGGCGGCCATGCCTTTGCCTGCATCGGCCGGGTCCCAGGCAGCGTTCGATACGTACTTGTAGATGTATTCGTTGCGCGAGTCGCAGCCCATGTACCAGACCAGCGGCTTGCCCGGCACGACCGGGCCGGGCCATGCGCCCTCATGCGCGAAGCGGCCGAGCGCGGTGCGTTTCTTCGGCGTGGAGCTCGGGTTGAACGGGTCGATCTCGACTACCCAGCCATAAGTGTTGGCGACGTTGCGGAAATCGTCGCTGCCGTCGGCCGAGGTGCCGGTCTTCATCGCATTCCAGCGGGTGAACGAGGTGTCGGCCGGGTCGGTCGCGACGACCGTCGCCCACAGTTCGCGGCCGGTGCCTGCCACGCCGTAGCGGGCGAAGGAAGCGAGTTCCTTTGCGCTGCGGTTCGGGTTGTCGGCGGCGGTGATGCGGCGGAAGTAGCCGGCCCAGTTTTCTTCGCAGGTCAGGTAGGTGCCCCAGGGCGTGTAGCCGTTGGCGCAGTTGTTGATGGTGCCGCGCGTCTTCGAGCCGTCGGGCGAGTAGGCGGTGACCATGTATGCCGTCTTCGCCGCCGGGCCGGAGAGGGCCATGTCGGTGAAGGTGGTGATGCGGCGGTTGAAGGATGAATCCTTCTTGTAGCTGACGCTGCTGCCGTTCCTGGCGACTTCGATCACGCTGACCCCGTGGGCGTTCATCTCCTTGATGACTTCGTCGGCGACGGTCCGTGTCATCGCCGTGGTAATCGTGGTGGGATACTTGCTGACCGGCGTGCCGTCGATGGTGACGCCATCCTTGTGCAGGTAGGCGGGGGTGATGGCTTCGTGGTTCATCACCAGCAGGCCGCGGTCGCTGGCGCTCGCGCTGTACTTGCCGTCGGCGCCGAGGCCGAAGTAGTGCATGCCGTCGTGATGGTCGCCGGCGCGCTGGGCGAACGATGCGCCGGTATCGGTGCCGTCGTTCCGGTATTCGGGCACGCTTGCCGCGATCGGGTCGCCGAGGCGATACAGCACGGTGGCGGTGTAGCCGGCCGGTACGGACAGCGCGTCGGCCACGCTCTTGGCGACAGCGTTGAAGTTCAGCTTGAGCGTCTTGTTGTCGGTCGCGGGGGCTGCCGCCGTGGCGTCGCCGGAACCGCCGCAGGCGCTCAGGCCGACGCCGAAGAATGCGGTGGTGGCGAGGCCGAAGCTGCCCTTGAGGAGGGAGCGGCGGCTCAGGCGGGCCTGCAGCACGCTGTCGAAGCTCGGGTTGCTGGAATTGTTGGTGCCGATATCTTCCGGTTCGGCCAGCAGGTCTTGCCTGGTGAGGTCGTTCATTGCGTCGGTCCTTGTTGGAATATGTTGTCTCTGCCCTGTGGACGGCGGCTCAGTCTCGGTAGAGCGGCAGCCTGCGTGCGTCGCGGGCGACCACGTAACCGTTTCCGGTTTTGCGTACCTTGACCATCCCTTCACCGCGGACTTCGACTTCGATCTCGTCCGCCGCGCGCAGCACGTTGGCGAGCCGCAGGTGGCCGTGCAAGAGGCGATAGGCGTCGCCGTCTCGCACGATGACGATGTCGGGACTCACGATGTCGATTCCGGAGAAATGAAGGAACTTGTCCACCGGCGGCATGCTACGGCGCATGCATGACGCTACCGTGACAGGCGGATGAAGTTTTGATGACAGGCTTTTTACGCCAGTGCCTCGAGGAGGGCGCCCACCGCCTGCGAGACACCGTAGGGCTTGGCGAGGGTGCGCACGCCCGGAATCTGCACGCGCTGTTCGGTATAGCCGGTGGCGAGGACGACGCGCACGTCGGGGTAGCGGTTGCGCACGCGCTGCGCGAGATCGATTCCGTTGATGGTGCCGGGCATGACGATGTCGGTGAACAGCAGGTCGATGTGCTCGCCGGTTTCGAGCACGCGCAGCGCCTGCTCGCCATCGGCCGCGCATAGCACGCGGAATCCGGCGGACTGCAGCGCGGGGGGCATGACATTGCGCACCAGCGGATCGTCTTCCACGAACAGCACCATTTCCCGCCGCGCGCGCGGCACGGGTGCCTGCCTGGGGGAGCGGCGCGGCTCGGCGGTTCGTTCGGAGCGCGGCAGGTAGATCACCACCTGGGTGCCTTCCCCTGGCCGGCTGCGCAAGACGAGCAGGCCGCCGCTCTGCCGCGCGAACCCGTAGGCCTGCGGCAGACCCATCCCGGAGCCCTTGCCCACGCTCTTTGTAGTGAAGAAGGGGTCGAGCGCCTTGGCCAGCACGTCGGCCGACATGCCTTCGCCGTTGTCGGCCACCGTCAACCGCACATAATCTCCCGGCTCCAGCTCGCCCGTGTGCCGCGGCAGCGTTTCGTTGGCCGCCTGCAGCTGCAGCACGCCGCCGTCGGGCATGGCATCCCTGGCGTTGATGGTCAGGTTCAGCAGCGCAAGCTCGAACTGCAGCGGGTCCACCGTCACCGGCCATAGCGCTTGCGGCACATCGAGCCGGAAGTCGATGTCGGCACGCAGGCCGCTGCGCAACAGCGGAATCATCTCCATCAATTGCCGGTGCGGTTCGATGGTTTCCAGGCGCGCATCCTGCACGCGGCCGAAAGCGGCCAGCTGACGGGTCAGTTCGGAGGCCCGCTCGACGGCTCGCTTGCTGGACTCCAGTGCGGACCTCGCAAGCGGTTCGGTGGAACGCAGGTGGGCCAGTTCCAGCCCGGTCGTCAGCGTCTGCAGCACGTTGTTGAAATCATGCGCGATGCCGCCGGTGAGCCGTCCCAGCGCTTCCAGCTTCTGTGCCTGGAGCAGGGCGCGCTGCGAGCGCTCGGCCGAGGCCACGGCTTCGGCGACGCGTTGTTCAAGGCCAGTGCGGGCACTGCGGATGTCCTCGCCCGCCTGCACGATGGCGGCGTTCACGGCGTCGATCTCGAGTGTGCCGGTGTGGTGGAGCTCGACCTGCTCACCGTGCCCGAGACGCTCGGCGGCGCGCCGCAGGGATTCCACCGACCGGGCCGTGCGGCGTGCGACCGCGGCAGCGGCGATCGCCGTCAGTGCGAACAGGGCCATCGCAATGCCTGTCATCAGCAGCGCCGCTTCCTCCGCCGGCCGCCTGAGGACACTGTCGGGGACGCTGACGAAGAAGGTCCAGCCCGAGTTCGGCGCGCGGCTGAAAAAGGCGGTGGCGCGAATGCCGGACAGGGTCATGCCTTCGTGGAATCCGTCCTCGGTGCGCATTGCGCGTATGAAGTCTTCGCGCACCGGCTTGCCCACGAACTTCTCCGGTTCCTTGTTGCGCGCGAGCAGGGTGCCGTCGCGGTCGACGATGCCGGCCAGCCATTCCTGCGGAAAGCGCTGTTCGTCGAATACGGCCTGCAGCTGCTTCACATAGGATCCCATCACGAGGTAGTACAGCACCTTGCCATCGCGGATGACGGGGACCTGGATACCGAAACTGTCGCCCTTTCCCACCGGCGGCTTGTACAGGTTGGTGACAACGGTGGCCTCCGGCGGGTACTGGGCGCGCAACTTTTGCGCGACCGGCAGCATCGGCGGCAGGGGCGCGCCGTAGGGAAGGCGGGTGTTGATGATCTGGTCTACGCCGTTCGTCTTGTGCAGGATGATGGCGACGTCGCGTTCCGCAGCGAGGGCGTGGGCGTGACGGTAGAAACGCTCGAACTCGCCGCGGTCCAGCGCGGGCGAGCCGGCCAGCGCGTGCAGCAAGGCTTCGCGCCGCGCGACTTCCTTGTCCACCACGAGCGCGACGGCGCGCGCCGTCTCGCGCATATTTTCGCGGTGGAATTCGCGCTCTTCCGAGTACAGGTAGGCAATGCCGACGCCGGCCACCAGGAAGGCAGGCACCAGCACGGCAAGCACCAGCAGCAGCAGGCGGGTTCGGATGCGCATGTATTGTTATGGGCGTGGCGCCGGCGCACCGGCAGCAGAACGGGATGTCGTGAGGAAAACATTGGCACCGGATCGCGTCAAGCTGTTTCTTCAGAAAGTACCGCGTCCGGACTTGCGCCAGCTCAATGCATGGCCTGCCTCTCCGGCTCCGCGGTCTGGAACCAGGAGACAAACTCGTCGGCGGTCAGCGGGCCGCTGAAGTAGTAGCCCTGCGCCTGGTCGCAGCCATGCCCGCGCAGGTAGTCGACGATGTCTTCCGATTCGATGCCTTCGCCGACGACCTGGAGGTTCAGCGTGCGGCCGAGGGCCAGCACGGTATCGGCGATGACCTGGCTCTTTGCGTCGTGGCCGATGCGGCTGACGAAGGACTGGTCGATCTTGAGCGCATCGATCGGCAGGCTGCTGAGCAGGCGCACGCTGGAATAGCCGACGCCGAAATCGTCGAGCGCGACGCGGATGCCGATGGCACGGATCTCTTCCAAGGCGCTGATGGTTTCGTGCACGTCCTCCAGCACCGAGCTTTCCTTCAGTTCGATCTGCAGGCAGGACGGATCCATGCCGCTGCGCTCGACGCTGTTGGCAAGATAGCGGATGAAGGAGCGCTGGCGGAACTGCTGCGGGGCGACGTTGATGGCAATGCTGATCGGAGGCAGGCCGGCTTCGCGCCATTCCTGGTGCTGGCGGCATGCCTCCTGCGCCACCCACTCGCCGATGCGGTTGATCAGGCCCGCGGCTTCGGCTGCCGGCAGGAACTGTGAAGGCACGAGCATGCCGCCGTCGGGCATGGGCAGGCGCAGCAGGGCTTCGGCCCCGGTCGTGGCGCCGCTGCCGAGGTCCATCACCGGCTGGTACAGCAGCCGGAATTCGCTGCGCTCGATGGCGTCGCGCAGCCGCAGTTCGAGCTGGATGTGCTGGTCCGCCCCTTGGTCGAGGGCCGGGCTGTAGAAGCGGTAGCGCTTGCGGCCGGCCTTTTTCGCCTCGTACATCGCGGTGTCGGCGCACTTGATCAGCGTGTCCAGATCGGTACCGTGGCGTGGATACAGACTGATGCCGATCGACGGCGACAAATGCAGCTGCAGGTCGGCGATGTGGTAGGGCTCGCTGATCCGCTCCACGATGTTGCGGGCGACCGTGGCGGGCCCGTGCACATCGTCCGGATGCGGCAGGGCGACGACGAATTCGTCGCCGCCGATGCGGCCGACGATATCTTCCTGCCGTGTGCATGCATTGAGGCGCTTGGCCACCTGCTTGAGCACCTGGTCGCCGATGCCGTGGCCGTAGGTATCGTTGATGGGTTTGAAGCGGTCGAGGTCGATGAACAGCAGGGCGCCGCTGCTGCGCGTGCGCTGCGCGATGGCCAGCAGGTGGTCGCAATATTCGAACAGCAGCGCGCGATTGGGCAGGCCCGTCAGTGCGTCGCGCTGCGATGCATGGCGCACGCGCTGCTCTGCCAGCTTGGATTCGGTGATGTCGAGCGTGGTGCCGACGAAGCGGGTGCGCCCCTCATTGTCGGCGAGCGATTCGCCGTTGACCTTGACCCAGCGCTCCGCGCCGTCGTTGGCGCGGATGATGCGGTATTCGGTGAAGAAGCGGCCGGTGCTGCCGGGCGCGGTGAGCTTGCGCGCGACACGGTCCACGCGTTCACGGTCGTCGGGGTGGATGCGGGCGATGAAGGTGTCGTAATCCACCGGGCCTTCGAGCGGCACGCCATAGTTGCGGCGGTTGGTTTCGTCCCATACCAGTTCCCCGGTCTCGGTGTAGAACTCCCACAGGCCAAGGTTGGTGAGTTCCGTTGCGAGCCTGACCGTTTCCTGGCTGCGCCGCAGCGCGTCGCCGGCGCGCCGGATGTCGTCGATG
>NZ_DASRXF010000159.1:0-7239 GCF_035654295.1 Noviherbaspirillum sp.
CTGGCGATCCTGCCCTATCCGTCCGAGCGGGAACAGGAGTGGCCGATGCGCGGCGGCGGGCATTACGCGGTGCGCCCGATCCGGCCGGACGATGCGCAGATGCTGCAGGATTTCGTGCGCCGCATGTCGCCGGAGAGCCGCTACTTCCGCTTCGTGTCGACCATGCGCGAACTGTCGGTGAAGATGCTGGCCAAGTTCACGCTCATCGACTACGACCGCGAAATGGCGCTGGTGGCGATGCACCGCGAGCGCACGCCGTCGGAAGACGGCGGCTTCAGCGAGACGGAACGCATCATCGGCGTGTCGCGCTACGTCACCAACCCGGACCAGAACACCTGCGAATTCTCGCTGGCGATCGCCGACGAATTCAATGGCCAGGGAGTGGGTTCGCGCATGATGCTGTCGATCATGGACGTGGCGCGCAGCAAGGGCCTGGCGCAGATCGAGGGGCTGGTACTGAGCAACAATGCACCGATGCTCAAGCTGATGCGCAGCCTGGAGTTCGAGGTCAGGAGATACGAGGAAGATCCGGATTTCCGGCTGTGCGTACGTTCGCTGCAGTAATTCGCTGCAGTAAGTCAGGCCTCGGCCCCTGCCTCGCTGACCGCCCGGTTGCGCCCCATTGCCTTGGCTGCGTACAGGGCGGCATCGGCGCGGCGCATCAGGTCGTGCAGGGACTCGAAGCCGCGCAATGAAGATACGCCGATGCTGATCGTATACGGCGGCAAGGCCTTGGACTTTCCCCTGGCGGCGTCAGACTGCGCCACGGCGGCGCGCATGCGCTCGGCCACTACCGCAGCCGCTTCGCGCGAGGTCTCCGGCAGCAGCACGGCGAATTCTTCACCGCCTACCCGCGCAAAGTAATCGACCCCGCGCACCACGGTCGCCGCGCGCTTGACGAGGTCGATCAGCACCTGGTCGCCCACGCCGTGTCCGTGCGTGTCATTGATCTTCTTGAAATGGTCGACGTCGAGCAGCAGCAGGGAGAGCTGGCGCCCCATCCTGCGCGCCCGCAGGATCTCGCGCTCGGAATGCTCGAAGAATGCGCGGCGCGTCCAGGCCCCCGTGAGGAAGTCGCGGTTGGCGGCCAGTTCCGCCGCTGCCAGCATGGTGTCGTGCACCAGCATGACGGCGCCGAAGGTCAGCACCGGAAGCACGAAGGTGCCGGCGGAAACAAAGAACAGATTCAAGGGCGAGGGCTGCAGCAAGGAAGTCACTTCACCGGTATGCGTGAGGTAGATCACGCTGCGGATGCCATGCCCCAGCGTGATGACCGCGGCCATGCCGACGGTGAACAGGGACGGGTAATGGGAGCGCCAGTCGCTGCGCCCGCGCATGATGGTCACCGCAATGCCGAGGCAGATCGCGCCCTGGAACACCGCCACCGCGATGGTGCGCATCGCGTACGAATCGAAGCGGTAATGGAACAGCGCGATCGCCGCCACCGCCAGCAGCACCCCGGCGGCAAGCCACGGCGTCATCCGGCTCCTGCCGTAGAAGCGGCGGAAACCCGCCAGCATGGCCGCGGCAGCGGCGGCATAGACACCGTTGGTCAGCTCGTAGCCGATGAAGGGAGGCAATTCCCGGCCAAAGGCGTACAGGACGAGGGCGAGGCAGGCAAGGACGTTGGCGACCCACCATTCCCGGATGCCGGGAATGCCGCTGCGCAGGAGCGAAGTCAGGACCAGGAGCATCAGGACGCAGAACAGTGCGCCGACGATCAGGATGTTGAAAGTACTGGACATGGAGTGGAAGCCGGGCTGCGCTTCGCGTGAATCTGTAACGCCACAGTATATACGCTCATCCGCTCCCGGCTGTCGCCGCGGCGACTTTCCGGCTTGATCCGGATCGCAGCCGGCGCCTCGTGTGATGCAATAATGTGCGATCCATTTGCCCGCCCGCCGACCATCCATGCCGCCACCCGCCGCCCGCAAACTGCCGCCTGACGGACCCTGGCGTCTGCGGCTGGCCGGCGCGGTCACGTTTTCGCTGCTGGTGCATGCCTTCGTCGTTTCCCTACAGTTCGGCATTCCGGGCATTGCCCTGCCGGCGCTGGAACTGCCGTGGCGGGAGCGGCGCGCGCAAGCCGTGGACCTGAGCGTGGTGCTGGCGCCGCCTGCCGCCCGGCCCGCGGCCGAGGCGCCGGCCCTTCCCGCCGAAGCGCCTGCCTCGCCGCAGGCGGGGATGCGGCTGGTGCCGGCTCCTTCGTCGCCGAAATCCGTGCCGGCACGCCCGGCCAAACCGCGCGCGGCCGCGCGCCCTCCGCGCCCGCGGGCCAAGAGGGAAACGCCGGTCATCGCGCTCAATGAACGCCGCGACGACAGCTTCAACATGCCTGCCCCGGCCGTCGACGAGATTCTGCCCCTCCCCGAGCCGCAGGCCGAGGTTCCGCCCGCTCCGGTCGCCGCGCCTGAAAGCGCCGTTGCCGAGGAGTCCAAGGCGGAGGTGCACGCGCCGGCCGGCGAAGAAAGTCTGCAACAGACGCGCGAAGCGGAAGAACGCGAGCTGCGACGGCAGGAGGAAGAAGCCGGCCGCCAGCAGGCACTTGCACTGGAAGCGCAGCGCATCGAGGAAGAAGCGCGCCGCGCCGAAGCGGAACGGCTGGCGCGGGACCAGGAAGCGCAGAGGCGGACCGAGGAGGCAAACCGGCACGCGGAGGCGCTTGCCCTGCAGCAGCGTGAGCGTGAGAAGGAAGCAGCAGCAGCGGCAGAGCGCCAGGCGCTGGAACTGGAAGAGCGGCAGCGCGCCGAAGCACTGCGCATGCAAGCGGAGCGCATCCAGCGCGAGGCCGCCGAATTGCAGGCCCGCAAATTGGCCGAGGCGGCAGCGGCGCGCGAACGGGAACAAGAACAAAAGCAGGCCGCGGAGCTGGCTGCCCGCCGCAAAGCGGAGGCCGAAGCGGCACACGCCGCCAATTCCACGCGCGGCCCCGAACTGGTGCTGGGCGACAATCCCGCTCCCGGCGCGCGCATCGACGCCCTGCCGCGCGGCCTCGGCGGACTGGCCGGACGCGCGCTGGAACAGGCAAGACGCGGCGACGCCCTGCGCAATGATGCCCCCACCTCTCGCCAGGCCGACAACAGCGCCGCCCCGCCGCGCAGGCATTCGCTGCTTGGCAGCAGGGACGCGGACGTCGGGGTGATGATGTATGTCGAGGGCTGGCGCCTGAAGATCGAACGCAACGGCAGCGTGATGTTTCCGCGCGCCGCCGTCGACAAGGCGCACGGCGATCCGGTGGTGACGGTGGCCGTGCGCAGCGACGGCAGCGTGGAAGAGGTGGTCATCCACCGTTCCAGCGGACGGCCGGAACTGGATGAGGCGGTGCACCGTATCGTGCGGGTGAATGCGCGCTTCAGCGCATTCCCGCCCGAGCTTGCGCGACGCTTCGATGTGATCGAGATCCGCCGCGTCTGGAATTTCGACGACCGCCTGCGCATCCTGGAGGAAGTGCGCTGAGCGGCCATCGGCCGCGCGGGCTCAGACCGACTGCACGATCGTGAGCAGGTGCTGCCGTGCGATGTCGAACTCGCGACGGAGGCTGTCGTGCAACGCGTCCCCGCCTTGCAGCAGGCCCTCGCGGCCCAGCCGCTCCAGTTCCATGCAGTGCTTGCGCATGCGCTGCGCGCCGAGGTTTTCGATGCTCGACAGGAAACGGTGCGCAGCCGACAGCAACGCGTCCGGGCTGCCGGAGGCGAGCGCCTCGGCGATGTTCTGCAGATGCTTGGGCGAGTCGTTGATGAACAGCTGGATGATGTCCGATGCCAGCGTCGGGTTGTTCTCATCCTGCAGTTCGAGCAGCTGGTCGATGCGGCGGCGATCGATGATGGGCAGGCTGTCTTCGGTTTCGCTGCGGGCGGGACCGGTGACATCGACCAGCACCGAACGCAGGTCGTCCAGCTCGACGGGCTTGGATACGTAGGCATCCATCCCGGCCACCAGGCATTTCTCGCGGTCGCCGGGCATGGCATTGGCGGTCATCGCGATGACGCGCGGCCCGCCCGTGCCAAAACGGGCACGCAGGCGGCGCGTCGCTTCCAGGCCGTCCATTTCCGGCATCTGCACGTCCATCAGCACCACGTCGTAGCTCTGGCGCTCCAGCGCATCGAGTACCTCAACACCGTTGGCCACGACGTCGGCGCGATAGCCGAGGTGGGCCAGCAGCTGCTGCACCACTTTCTGGTTCACCGTGTTGTCCTCGGCCACGAGGATTTTCAGCGGGTGCGTCTCTGCCAGCTTGCCGCCGGCGGCGCGCGGCCGCGGCGCCTGCTGCATGGGCGCGATGCGCATCGCATGCAACAGGGAATCGAACAGGGCGGTCGGCTTGATCGGCTTGTTCAGGTAGGCGGCAAACTTGATCAGCGCCAGTGTCGCGTCGCGCGGGCGGTTCGCCACCGAGGTCAGCATGATCAGCGGCAGCGCGTGTTCGTCGCGGTACTTGCGGATTTCCAGGGCGAGGCCAAGACCGTCCATTTCCGGCATGCTCATATCGAGGATGCCGACGTCGAACGCATGGCCGTGGCGCACGAGGTCGAGCGCCTCGATCGCGGAGGCGGCGGCGGAAGGCACCATGCCCCACAGCAGCGACTGCTTGACCAGGATGCGGCGGTTGGTGCTGTTGTCGTCGACGATCAGCACGCGCCGCCCGGCCAGCGCGGAGGAACGTTCCTGCAGGAAGCTGTGCGCCAGTTGCGAACCCGAGGCCTCGGCCGTGATGGTGAAGTGGAAGGTTGAGCCGACGCCGACTTCGCTTTCCAGCCACATGCGCCCGCCCATCACCTCGGCCAGTCGCTTGCTGATGGCGAGGCCGAGGCCGGTGCCGCCGTACTTGCGCGTGGTCGATGCGTCGACCTGCGTGAATACCTGGAACAGTTCCGCCTGCCGGTCTTCGGGGATGCCGATGCCGGTGTCCTTGACCGAGAAAGTGATCTCGTACAGGCTGTCCTCGCCCTGCCGCGCGGTGACCGATACGACTACCTCGCCGCGATGGGTGAACTTGATCGAATTGGACAGCAGGTTGACCAGGATCTGGCGCAGGCGGGTCACGTCGCCGACGATCTGCGCGGGCACGCTGTCGTCGATGAAGTAGGCGAGGTTGATGTTCTTGTCGGCCGCGTTGGACGACAGCAGGTCGAGCGATTCCTCGATGCAGCGGCGCAGGTCGAAGGGCTGGCGCTCGATATCGAGCTTGCCGACCTCGATCTTGGAATAGTCGAGGATGTCGTTGATGATGGTCAGCAGCACTTCGCTGCTGGCGCGGATGGTCTGTGCGTAGTCGCGCTGCTCTTCGTCGATGCGCGTGTTGAGCAGCAGGCTGGTCATCCCGATCACCGCGTTGAGCGGCGTGCGGATCTCGTGGCTCATGTTGGCCAGGAACATGCTCTTGGCCTGCATCGCCGCTTCGGCGCGCTCCTTGGCAACCTCGAGCTCGCGTTCGTAGGCCTTGCGTGCGGAGATGTCGCGCAGGATGACGGTGTGGATGGTGGTGCCGCCGACATCGAGCTTGGAGATCGACGCTTCCGCAGGGAATTCGGTGCCGTCGCGGCGCATGGCGTAAATGGCGCGGCGCTCCGCCATTTTGCGGGCCGCCTGGCCGGAACGGTCGAAGGTCTCCATGTGCTTGCCGTGGCCTTCGTGGTAGCGCGGCGGCAGCAGCTTGTTCAGATCCTTGCCGATGATCTCTTCCGCCTTCCATCCGAACACGCGTTCGGCGCCCTGGTTGAACAGGATGATCCTCTGCTCGCTGTCGACGGAAATGATCGCGTCGTCGGCAATGCTGAGGATACCCTGTAGCTGGGCGGCTGTAAGACTGGAGCTGGTGATCATGACGTCATCGTAACCCTTTTTTCCCGGCTCATGGTGGCATGGAGGTAACGTTCTTCGCTTGACAATTTCCCTGCCTCAAGCTTCGGGAGGCCTGCTTCTTGCTTGCCGGTTGGAAGCCGGGCGCTGGAAGTGGCGTCCGCCGCGATACGGAGAGAGAAAGACATGCAAGCTGCCCACCCGCACGCGATGACGACGATGGAGGCACCGGGAAATGCCCCTGGCATTGTCGTGGTCTATTCCTGTCGGGACGGCCTGTGCGAACATGAAGTGGCGACCCAGAATGCGCTTGCGAAAAAGCTGGCGGACATCCGGGGCGACGATTTCGCCGGGGCCTACGACGCGTCCTGTCACTATGACCGGCCTTTGTATTTTGTACCGAACGATACCCTCATCCGCGCCGAGGCCGGCGGGGCGCTGGGGATAAGCGGCGAGGACGACTTGTTCGGCGGCGTGGTCCCGCAAGCCTTCGTCGCCACCAAGACCATTACCCATGCACTGCCGCCCGGCGCGGCGGCAGTGCCGGAGGGCTGGTCCGAGGCGTTCTGTCAGAGGGTGCGCGACGTTGTGCTCCCCGGCTACTCCGCATTCTCGCGGCGCGACGCATTGGAGTCCGGCCTGAAACTTCTGGAACGCGGGGCGGTCCGCTTGAAGAAGCCGAGCGGAATCGGCGGCCTCGGGCAGTCGGTGGTGAGCAGCCGGGAACAGCTCGAAACCGCGCTGGAAGAACTGGACGCCGGGGAGCTGGCGCGCATCGGACTCGTGCTGGAGCGCAATCTCGCCGCGCCCGAGACGCGCAGCGTGGGACAAGTACGGGTCGGCAAGCTGCTGGCCACCTACTGCGGCACCCAGCGCCTCACGCGCAACAACAGGGGCGGCGAGGTGTATGGCGGCTCGGAGCTGATCGTGGTGCGCGGCGGCTTCGAGGCGCTGCTGCAGCTTCCCCTCGGCCAGCAGGTGCAGGTCGCGATTTCACAGGCGCGCACCTACCACGCTGCGGCGCTTGCCTGTTTCGAGGGCATGTTCGCCTCCCGCAGCAACTACGATATCGCGCAGGGTGTCGACGATGAAGGGCGCTGGTATTCCGGCGTGCTCGAACAGTCTTGGCGCATCGGCGGCGCGAGCGGAGCGGAACTCGCCGCGCTGGAAGCCTTCGGCGACGACCCGTCGCTGCCCGTGGTGCGCGCATCGACGACGGAAATCTATGGCGCGCCCCCTTCCCTGCCCTCCGGCGCCACCGTCTATTTCCAGGGCGACGACGGCAAGGTGGGACCGCTGACCAAGTATGCAAGGCTGGAGGAGTATGGCAACACGTGAGGACACGATACACATCAGCGTCGACGATAACCGCATCGCCGGCACCATCGTCACGCCGGACATGCGCATGCCCGGCGTATTGTTCGTGCACGGCTGGGGCGG
>NZ_DASRXF010000160.1:0-18061 GCF_035654295.1 Noviherbaspirillum sp.
CGATGGACAGTTTCTTGTGATAGCAAAAGTGCGGAATGTAGGTGCCAAGCTTGTTGGCAGCGTCCATCACCATGCTGCCTTCCTGGACCTCCACCTTTTTGCCGTCAATTTCGATTTCAACCATGGCTTTTTGCCTAAGTATTGTTTGGCGCGCAATGCGCGCCTTGTCAGATCAATGAGTGGCGTGAAATGCGCCTCACATCAAACGTATGCGGGGACGATGCAGCGCTTGTGTTCGATGTGGTATTCGAATTCGTCGCGGAAGTTCTTCACGAATGCGCGAACCGGCATCGCGGCGGCGTCGCCCAGTGCGCAGATGGTGCGTCCCTGGATGTTGTCGGCGATCGAGTTCAGCATGTCGAGGTCGTCCGCCCTGCCCTTGCCGTGCTCGATGCGATGGACCATGCGGTACAACCAGCCGGTGCCTTCGCGGCAAGGCGTGCACTGGCCGCAGGACTCTTCATAGTAGAAGTACGACAGGCGCAGCAGCGACTTCACCATGCAGCGGGTTTCGTCCATCACGATCACCGCCCCGGAGCCGAGCATCGAGCCTGCCTTGGCGATGGAGTCATAGTCCATGTCGGTGTTCATCATGACTTCGCCGGTCAGTACAGGCATCGACGAACCGCCGGGGATGACGGCCTTGATCTTCTTGCCGTCGCGCATGCCGCCCGCGAGTTCGAGCAGCTTGGCAAACGGCGTACCGAGCGGCACTTCATAGTTGCCCGGGCGCGCCACGTCGCCGGACATGGAGAAGATCTTGGTGCCGCCGTTGTTCGGCTTGCCCAGTGCAGCATACGCTTCGCCGCCCATGCGCATGATGAACGGCACGGCTGCAAAGGTTTCCGTGTTGTTGATCGTGGTCGGCTTGCCGTACAGGCCGAAGCTGGCCGGGAACGGAGGCTTGAAGCGCGGCTGTCCCTTCTTGCCTTCCAGCGATTCGAGCAACGCGGTCTCTTCGCCGCAGATGTAGGCGCCGTAACCATGGAATGCGTGCAGCTGGAAGCTGAACTCGCTGCCCATGATGTTGTTGCCCAGGAAGCCGGCGGCACGCGCCTCTTCCAGCGCCTCCTCGAAACGCTCGTACTCGGCCCAGATCTCACCGTGGATGTAGTTGTAGCCCACGGTGATGCCCATCGCGTAAGCACCGATGGCCATGCCTTCGATGAGCGCGTGCGGGTTGTAGCGAATGATGTCGCGGTCCTTGAATGTGCCCGGCTCGCCTTCGTCGGTATTGCAGACGAGGTACTTCTGGCCAGGGAACTGGCGCGGCATGAAGCTCCACTTCAGGCCGGTCGGGAAACCCGCGCCGCCGCGTCCGCGCAGCGAGGAAGTCTTCAGCTCGGCAATCACCTGTTCCGGCGGGATCTTCTCGCTCAGGATGCGCTTCAATGCTTCGTAGCCGCCTCGCTTGACGTAGTCGGCGAGATGCCAGTTGCTGCCATCCAGCCCGGCAAGGATCAGCGGGTTGATATGACGATCGTGCAGGCAGGTCATTTCTTCAGTTCCTCCACCAGCGCGTCGATCTTTTCCTTCGACATGTGGCTGCACATGCGCTTGTTATTGACCAGCATGACCGGCGCGTCGCCGCAGGCGCCCATGCACTCGCCTTCGATCAGCGTAAACTGGCCGTCCGCGGTGGTTTCCTTGTAGTCGACGCCAAGCTTTTCTTTCAGGTAGTGCGCAGCGCGCTCGCCGCCCGACAGGGCGCAAGGCAGATTCGTGCACACCGAAATCTTGTGCTTGCCGACCGGCTTGGTGTTGTACATGTTGTAGAAGGTCGCCACTTCCTGCACGGCGATCGGCGCCATGCCGATGTAATCGGCAACATCCTTCATCACTTCCGGCGACAGCCAGCCCGTTTCATTCTGGGCGATAGCCAGTGCCGCCATCACGGCGGACTGCCTCTGGTCGGCGGGGAATTTCGCGAGTTCGCGATCGATTTTCTTGTACGCTTCTTGACTTAACAGCATGATGTCAGCCATTCGTGCGCGATGGTGTCGCGCGGGTTATCGGTCAATCTCACCGAACACAATGTCTTGCGTGCCGATGATCGTCACTGCGTCGGCGATCATATGGCCCTTTGCCATCTCATCCAGGCCCTGCAGGTGTGCAAAGCCGGGAGCACGGATCTTCATCCGGTACGGCTTGTTGGCGCCGTCCGAAATCAGGTAGACGCCGAACTCGCCCTTCGGATGTTCGATGCCGACGTAGGCCTCGCCTTCCGGCACATGGAAGCCTTCGGAGAAGAGCTTGAAGTGGTGGATCAGCTCTTCCATGTTGGACTTCATGTTCACGCGGGACGGCGGGGCAACCTTGTGGTTGTCGGTCATCACCGGGCCCGGATTGTTGCGCAGCCATTCGACGCACTGCTTGATGATGCGGTTGGACTGGCGCATCTCTTCGATACGCACCAGGTAGCGGTCGTAGCTGTCGCCGTTGACGCCGACCGGGATGTCGAAGTCGAGCAGGTCGTACACTTCGTACGGCTGATTCTTGCGCAGGTCCCATTCGACGCCGGAGCCGCGCAGCATCGGGCCGGTGAAGCCCATGGCCTTGGCGCGCTCGGGCGTCACGACGCCGATACCGACGAGGCGCTGCTTCCAGATACGGTTGTCGGTCAGCAGGGTTTCGTACTCGTCGACGTAGCCCGGGAAGCGGTTGGTGAAGTCCTCGATGAAGTCCAGCAGAGAGCCCTGGCGGTTTTCATTGAGCTGCTTGATCGCTTTCTCGTTGCGGATCACGGAAGCCTTGTATTGCGGCATGGTGTTCGGCAGGTCGCGATAGACACCGCCCGGACGGTAGTACGCCGCATGCATGCGGGCGCCGGAGACGGCTTCGTACATGTCCATCAGGTCTTCGCGCTCGCGGAAGGCGTACAGGAACACCGCCATTGCGCCGACGTCGAGGCCGTGCGCGCCGATCCACAGCAGGTGGTTCAGCAGACGGGTGATCTCGTCGAACATCACGCGGATGTACTGCGCGCGCAGCGGCACCTCGATGCCGAGCAGCTTCTCGATCGTCAGCACATAGCCGTGCTCGTTGCACATCATCGACACGTAGTCGAGACGGTCCATGTAAGGTACCGACTGCAGGAAGGTCTTCTGCTCGGCCAGCTTTTCGGTGGCGCGGTGCAGGAGGCCGATGTGCGGGTCGGCACGCTGGATCACTTCGCCGTCCAGCTCGAGCACGAGGCGCAGCACGCCGTGCGCTGCCGGGTGCTGCGGACCGAAGTTCAGGGTGTAATTCTTGATTTCAGCCATTATTTCATCCCGTATTTTTCTTCGCGGATGACACGCGGAGTAATTTCGCGCGGCTCGATCGTCACGGGTTGGTAAATCACGCGTTTCTGCTCGGGGTCGTAGCGCATCTCGACGTAGCCCGAAACCGGGAAGTCCTTGCGGAATGGATGCCCGATGAAGCCGTAGTCCGTGAGAATGCGGCGCAGGTCGTTGTGACCTTCGAAGAGGAGGCCAAAGAGGTCGAACGCTTCGCGCTCGTACCAGTTGGCAGAGGGCCAGATGTCTGTGACAGACGCGACGACCGGAAGTTCATCGTCGGGCGCAAAAACGCGCACGCGCACACGCCAGTTATGAATCACCGACAGCAGGTGCGAGACGGCGGCGAAGCGCGGGCCGTCCCATGTGCCGTCGCCGTACGTCGAGTAATCCACGCCGCAGAGGTCGATCAGTTCGTCGAAACGCAGGTCCGCGTGATCGCGGAGCACGCGCATCACCGACAGGTAGTCGGCATGGCCGACGACTATCGTCACTTCGCCCAACGCAACTTTCAGACTCCGGATCTGGTCGCCCAGCACATTGCGGAGGGCGGCCTCGAGGGTTTCAATTTTCGTCGTCATATTCTTCTAAGCGCCCTCTCAGCGTGCGATCGTGTTGGTGCGCTTGATCTTGTTCTGCAGCTGCATGATGCCGTACAGGAGCGCCTCCGCCGTGGGAGGGCATCCGGGAACGTACACATCGACCGGCACGATGCGGTCGCAGCCGCGGACAACCGAGTAGGAATAGTGGTAGTAGCCGCCGCCGTTGGCGCAGGTGCCCATCGAGATCACCCAGCGCGGCTCGGCCATCTGGTCGTACACCTTGCGCAGTGCCGGCGCCATCTTGTTGCACAGCGTGCCGGCAACGATCATCACGTCGGACTGGCGCGGGGACGGACGGAACACGATCCCGAAACGGTCGAGGTCGTAGCGCGAAGCGCCCGCGTGCATCATCTCGACCGCACAGCAGGCCAGGCCGAAGGTCATCGGCCACAGCGAACCGGTACGCGTCCAGTTGATCAGCTTGTCGGCCGTCGTCGTGACGAAACCTTCGTTCAATACACCTTCAATAGACATGTCTTACTCCCAATCCAGAGCGCCCTTCTTCCAGATGTACCAGAAGCCCACCACGAATTCGGCGATGAACACCATCATCGTGAGGAAGCCCTGCCAGCCGAGCTCGCGCGCTGCGACGCCCCACGGGAAGAAGAATGCGGTTTCCAGATCGAACAAAATGAACAGGATGGCGACGAGGTAGTAGCGCACGTCGAACTTCATGCGCGCATCTTCGAACGCCTCGAAGCCGCACTCGTAAGGCGAAAGCTTTTCGACGTCCGGCTTGTGCGGCGCAAGTACGCGGCCGAGAACCTGGGGAACGACACCGACCGCGATGCCAACGAGAATAAAGAGAAGTATGGGGAAGTAGTTTTCGAGGTTCACGATGCGGGCCTAGTTGAATGATTTGCAAATCAAACCAAGATTCCTCGATAAAAAGCCAGCTTGGGTATTCCCCTCGCTGGCCTTATTTGTTGGTGCCGACGGCGAGACTCGAACTCGCACAGCTTTCGCCACTACCCCCTCAAGATAGCGTGTCTACCAATTTCACCACGTCGGCTAAAGACTCATATTTTAACCTGCTTTAGAGCGTTTGTTCAACGCACAATTGCCTTACATCAAGACGCTGACCATTTATTTTGGTATCTGGTTCGCCTGTCCGCCACCTTCTGCCGGTGCAGGCGCCGGTGCAGCGGGTGCAGTGGCAGCCGGAGCCGGGGCAGCAGGCGCGTTCACTGCCGGAGCGGCGGGCAGGTTTTCCATGACGCCGCCGCTGGCCGGGGCGCGTTTGTTGCCAACGAAGGCAAGTGCGAGCGTCGCAGCAAAGAAGACCGCTGCCGCAATCGCCGTAGACTTCGACAAGAAGTTCGACGAACCGGTTGCACCAAACAGGCTGCCCGAGGCACCGGATCCGAAGGCCGCGCCCATGTCGGCCCCCTTCCCGTGCTGCAGGAGAACCAGAGCGATGATCGCGAGGGCAGACAGCACCTGGACCACGACGATGAATGTGAACATTGCGTTCATTGCATGCTTTCCAATCTAAGGTTAATTCGTCTCGGCGACGTTATGCGGCGCGGATGATTGCCAGGAAGTCGGCAGCCTTGAGCGATGCGCCGCCGATCAGGCCGCCGTCGATGTCCGCCATCGCAAGCAGCTCGGCCGCGTTGTCCGGCTTCATGCTGCCGCCGTACAGGATTTGGACAGACTCGGCTGCCGCGGGGTTCTTCGCACGCAGCTTTTGGCGAAGCATGGCGTGCACATCCTGTGCCATCTGCGGGGTCGCCGTTTTCCCGGTTCCGATCGCCCACACCGGCTCGTAGGCGACAACGATCTTTGCCACATCGCCTGCATCGAGCGCAGCCAGGACTGCATCGAGCTGTGCACCGACAACCTCGTCGGTCTTGCCGGATTCGCGCTGCTCGAGCGACTCGCCAACGCAGACGATCGGCGTGAGGCCACTCTTGAGCGCCCTCACCGCCTTCGCGGCAACGAGCTCATCGCTTTCGCCGTGGTAGGTACGGCGCTCGGAGTGCCCGACGATGACATGACTGCATCCAAAATCGGCAAGCATTGCCGCAGCAACCTCGCCCGTATAGGCGCCCGACTCATGCACGGAAAGATCCTGCCCGCCCCACACGACGGCGCTGCCGGCCAGCAAGGCCTGGCATTGCGCGAAGTAAGGCGCGGGAACACAGACTGCGACTGAACATGACGGCTGACCCAGAGTGCCCTTGATTTCGTTCAGGAGGGCGGTGTTGGCAGCCAGGCTGCCGTTCATCTTCCAGTTACCGGCAATAAGTTTGCGTCGCATATGGGCTCTGAGTTTGCAATAACCCTTTATTTTAGCGCGTCGCGTCTATGCCGGTCAAACCGGGCGCGCTTTTGCTCGCGCGTTCCGGCTAGCTCACCTCGAGGACGATTTTTCCGATGTGGGTGCTGGCCTCCATCAAGGTATGGGCCTGGACTGCTTCTTCAAGCGGGAAGACCTTGAAAATCACGGGTTTCACACGCTTGGCCTCGAGCAGGGGCCACACGTGCTCCCGCAGTTTCCCGGCAATGTCGGCCTTGAACGCAACCGAACGGGGCCGTAGCGTGGAGCCGGTGATGGTGAGGCGCCGGCGAAGGACCTGCCCCAGGTCGACGGTTGCCTTCGAGCCGCCGAGCAATGCGATGACGGCAAGACGGCCGTCGTCAGCAAGGCAATTGATCTCGCGTGGCACATAGTCGCCGCCGACCATGTCGAGGATGACATCGACGCCCTTGCCCGCGGTCTCGCTCTTCACAACCTCGACGAAATCCTCGCTCCGGTAGTTGATCGCGCGCGATGCGCCAAGCGCTTCGCAGGCACGGCACTTCTCGTCGCTGCCGGCAGTCGCGAACACGCGGTGTCCGAAGGCTGCTGCAATCTGGATGGCCGTCACACCGATTCCCGATGTACCGCCCTGCACCAGGATAGTCTCGTCGCCGGACAAGCGAGCGCGATCGAAGACATTGCTCCACACGGTGAAAAAGGTTTCCGGAAGCGACGCAGCCTCGACCGCACTCAGGCCGGCCGGGACGGGAAGGCATTGCATGGCCGGCGCCGCGCAATACTCCGCGTAGCCGCCGCCCTGCACCAGGGCGCAGACAAGGTCACCCTTCTTAAGCGCCGTTCCGGACAAGTCGCCGTCGACGATCTCTCCAGCCACCTCGAGTCCGGGCAAGTCCGAAGCGCCCGGCGGCACCGGGTAGTGCCCGAGGCGCTGGATGACGTCGGGCCGGTTGACGCCGGCAGCGTGCACCTTGATCAGCACCTCTCCTGGCTTGAGTTCCGGCTGCGGCCTCTCGCACAACCTCAGAACATCGGGCGGTCCCGGTCGGGTGATTTCGATTGCTCTCATGTTTGAACTCCTCCTATGGCAGAGCGACATTTTACGCCAGGCCGCGATGACAACTTTTCATCGCTTCGGAAGCCATCCACGAGGAGAGTTGAGGAGGCGCAACATCATTTGCTGCGCTTGGGAAAGAATGTCCTGATTCGCCGACGGCACGGGCATGCCGGAATGTAACAAACCGATATGCCAAAGTTACAAAGTCATGGGAACTAAACAAGCCGATCCATTTCCAACGAGCAATAAGATTTCGTTCGGGCAAAATCATGCAATCGAATACCGGCAAGCCACAGGGAAAGCGCAACGCGGGAAAGGCGCAAACGCTCTCCGCACTGAACAAGCGTCTCAGTCTCGCGCTGGAGGGCTCTGGACAGATTGCGTTCGACTGGAGCATCCCGAACGACTGCCTGCATTTCAGCGGGACGCTCGCCGGAAATCTCAAGGCACTGATGCTCGATACGTCCAAGACCTGGCGTTCGAGCGCACTTCCGGCCATCATCCACCGAGACGATCTCGCCTCCTTCCGCAGCAGGCTGCACGAAGCGCTCAAAGGCAACGGCAACGATCAAAGCACCTCCTACCGCGCCGAGGTGCGCATCAAGGACAGTGTGCGCGGCTGGCGCTGGGTCTGCATCACCGGAAGGATTACGCAGCGGCACAGCGCGGGCCGCGCGCTTCGCATGGCCGGCACCTTCTCGGACATCGATGAGCGCAAGAAGGCGGAGGCACGCGTCTCCCGCTTGCGCGACCTCTACGCCGCCCTCAGCCAGACCAACCAGGCCATCGTCCGCGCGACGGACCTCGATACCCTGTTCAGGGACGTCTGCCGCATCGCCGTCGAGCACGGGAGGTTCGAACTGGCGTGGATCGGCCAGGTCGACGACGCCAACGGATGCATCACACCCTGCGCCGCCCACGGACGCTTGCCCGCACATTTCATGGATAACCGGATCCCGCTCGATGCAGCGTCCCCACCGCATCACCGCGTTGTCGCAACGGCAGGTCGCGAAGGTCATCCCGACATCTGCAACGACCTCGACCTCATGCCGGCGGGACGCAACAGCGTAGACAGCGGGCAAGGATCCATCGCGAGCTTTCCATTCACGCGCGAAGGGAAAACCGCGGGCACGCTAAACCTCTACTCGTCCACAGCCCGCTTCTTCGACGATCAACTGATCGATCTGCTCTCGGAAATGAGCCGCGATATTTCGTTTGCCGTCGACAACTTCGCGCGCGAATCGCAGCGCAAGGCAATGGAAGCGGCCCTGATCGAGAGCGAACAGTTCAAGAGCGCCATCCTCACGGCGGCACTGGACTGTATCGTCACGATCGACGAAAGCGGAACGATCATCAGCTTCAATCACGCGGCCGAGCAGACCTTCGGACGCAAGAGCGACGATGTGCTGGGCAAGAACCTTGCCGATCTCATCATTCCGCCCCAGTGGCGCGCAAGGCATCGCCAGGGCGTGGAGCGATTCCTGTCGACCGGAGAAAGCTTCCTGCTCAACCGGCGCATCGAACTCACCGCCATGCGCGCGGACGGCGGCACCTTCCCCGTAGAACTTGCCGTCGTGCCCCTGCGCGTGCGCGGCGAACGCATGTATACGGCATTCATTCGCGACATCTCGGAGGTAAAGCGGAGCCAGGCCATCCTGAAGGACAGTGCGATCCGGTATCGCCAGCTTGTCGAACTGTCGCCGGAAGCGACCTTCGTCTACCAGGACGGGAAAATCATGCTGTTCAACCAGGCAGCGAGCAGGCTGCTCGGCGTGCGCGACCCGGAAGACTTGCTGGGGAGGAGCATCTTCGATTTCGTGCACCCGGACTGCCACGCCGTTTTCGAAGAGCGTGGCCGCCTGCGGCCGCATGAGGCGCAACCGATGCCTTTCGTCGAGCAGAAATGGCTGCGCCAGGACGGCAGCATCGTCCCGGTCGAAATCGGGGCCACCAACCTGATGTACAACGACATGCCGTCCGTACAAGTCGTCGTCCGCGACATCACTGAAAGAAAACGCGCCGAAGCGCTGCAACTGGGACAGAACCATGTGCTCAACATGGTGGCGACCGGCGTCGCCCTGCCGGAAATCCTCAGCGCCATTGCGCGCTTCGTCGAGAGCCAGTCCGGGGAAGCGCTGTGCGCGATTCTCCCATTGTCAAACGACGGCATCAGCTTGCAGGAGAAGGTCGCGCCCTGCCTGCCGGCGGAATGCATCGATACGATCGGTGATGTGACCGTGGCTTGCTACGGCACGGCCACTGCGTCGGCGACGAACCGTCCCGAGCCACTGGTGGTCAGCGATATCGCAACGGACCCGCGCTGGGAAGGCAAGCGTGACGCCGCGCTCGAACACGGGCTGAGGTCCTGTGTCCTGTGGCCGATTCAAGGCAAGCACAAGAAGGTGCTCGGCACTTTCGCGCTGTACTTCCGCACACCGCGGGCGGCTGCGGAAAAGGATATGCGCCTGTGCGAAATCTGCGCGAATCTCGCCGGCATCGCGATCGAGAGCCGGGCATCCGAAGAAAAGATCCGCTACCTTGCCCATTATGACGGGCTCACCTCGCTCCCCAACCGGTTCCTCTTCAAGGAATACCTCGACCTGGCGTTGCGCAGCGCACGCCGGCATGGGAACAAGTTTGCCGTCCTGTTCCTGGATCTGGACAAGTTCAAGGAAATCAATGACACGCTGGGGCACGATGCGGGCGATATCGTCCTCTGCGAGATTGCTTCGCGCTTGCGGAATTGCCTGCGGCATACCGACAAGATCGCGCGCATGGGCGGCGACGAATTCTATGTCCTGATCGAAGACCTGGACGATGGCCGTTATGCGGCGGATATCGCCCAGAAACTCCTCGAAGCCGCTTCGCGTCCGGTCGACGTGGGAGGCAAAGAATGCCGGTTGAGCGTCAGCATCGGCATCGCCATTTTCCCCAATGACGGCAATGACGGAGCGACCCTCCTGAAGAATGCCGACAAGGCCATGTACAAGGCGAAGGACATGGGAAAGAACGGCTTCCAGGCCTGCTCCACCCTCGATTCCCGCGGCACCGACATGCTGCCGCCATGGCCTTCGATGCAGGCAGTCCAGCACGCGCTGCTGAGCTGACCGCCCGCCCATAAAAAAACCGCCCGGCCAATGGATGGCTCGGGCGGCTTTCTCGCTGCGGCGCTGCCGCAGCTCCTGCGATTACTGCTGTTGCTGTTGCTGCTGCACTGCGGCGCCTTCTTCCGCAGCAGCTGCCTTCATCGACAGCTTGAGACGGCCGCGATCGTCTGTCTCGAGGACCTTCACGCGCACCTGCTGGCCTTCCTTCAGGTAGTCCGCCACTGCGTTGACGCGCTCATTGGCGATCTGGCTGATGTGCAGCAGGCCGTCCTTGCCCGGCATGACCTGGACGATGGCACCGAAGTCGAGCAACTTGAGGACCGTGCCGTCGTAGGTCTTGCCCACTTCAACGGATGCGGTCAGCTCTTCGATGCGGCGCTTGGCTTCCTGGCCGGCAGCGGCATCGACGGACGCGATGGTGACCACGCCTTCGTCGGTGATGTCGATCTGCGTGCCGGTCTCTTCGGTCAGCGCGCGGATCACCGCACCACCCTTGCCGATCACGTCGCGGATCTTTTCCGGATTGATCTTGATGGTGATCAGACGCGGCGCGAAGTCGGACAGCTCGGCCTTGCCAGCCGGCATGGCTTCCTGCATCTTCGCCAGGATGTGCATGCGGCCTTCCTTGGCCTGCGCCAGCGCGACCTGCATGATTTCCTTGGTGATGCCCTGGATCTTGATGTCCATCTGCAGGGCGGTCACGCCGAGTGCCGTGCCGGCCACCTTGAAGTCCATGTCGCCGAGGTGATCTTCGTCGCCCAGGATGTCGGTCAGGACCGCGAACTTGTTCGATTCCTTGATCAGACCCATCGCGATGCCGGCGACGTGCGCCTTGATCGGCACGCCTGCATCCATCAGCGCCAGGCAGCCGCCGCAGACGGAAGCCATCGAGGACGAACCGTTGGACTCGGTGATCTCGGATACCAGGCGGACGGAGTAGCTGAACTCTTCCGGAGCCGGCAGAACCGCTTGCAGCGCACGCTTGGCAAGGCGGCCGTGGCCGATTTCGCGGCGCTTCGGCGAGCCGACGCGGCCGGTTTCGCCGGTGGCGAACGGCGGCATGTTGTAGTGGAGCATGAAGCGGTCGGAATACTCGCCCATGAGCGCGTCGATCTTCTGCTCGTCGCGCGCGGTGCCGAGGGTCGCCACCACGAGCGCCTGCGTTTCACCACGGGTGAACAGCGCCGAACCGTGCGTGCGCGGAAGCACGCTGTTGCGAATGGTGATCGGTCGAACGGTACGGGTATCGCGGCCGTCGATGCGCGGTTCGCCTTCCAGGATCTGCGAACGGACGATCTTTGCCTCGAGTTCGAACAGGATGTTGCCGACTTCGACGGAGTCCGGCGCGGACGCGCCCGCTGCCTCGGCTTCTGCGGCAAGCGCCGCAGTCACTTCGGAGGACACATTGTTCAGCTTCGCGGTACGCGCCTGCTTGTCCTTGGTCTGGTATGCCTCGCGCAGCTTGCCTTCGGCCAGTTGCGTCACGCGAGCGATCAGCGCCTCGTTCTTAGCCGGCGGCGCCCATTCGACTTCCGGCTTGCCGCCGTCGCGCACGAGCTCATGGATCGCATCGATCACCACTTTCATCTGCTCGTGGCCATAGACCACGGCACCCAGCATCACTTCCTCGGACAGCTGGTCGGCTTCGGATTCCACCATCAGCACCGCTTGCTCGGTACCGGCCACGACCAGGTCGAGCTGGGACTTGTCCATCTGCGACGTCGTCGGATTCAGCACGTACTGGCCGTCGATGTAGCCGACGCGGGCAGCGCCGAGCGGGCCGTTGAACGGAATGCCGGCGACGCAGATCGCGGCGGAAGCACCGATCATGGAGGCGATGTCGGGATCGATTTCCGGGTTGACGGACAGGACATGGATGATGACCTGCACTTCATTCATGTAACCATCCGGGAACAGCGGGCGGATCGGACGGTCGATCAGGCGCGAGGTCAGGGTTTCCTTTTCGGACGGGCGGCCTTCGCGCTTGAAGAAGCCGCCGGGGATGCGGCCTGCCGCGTAGCTCTTCTCGACATAGTCGACAGTCAGCGGGAAGAAGTCCTGACCGGGCTTGACGTCCTTCTTGGCGACCACGGTTGCCAGCACCACGGTATCTTCGATCGAGACGACCACAGCGCCGGATGCCTGGCGGGCGATCTCGCCGGTTTCCAGTGTGACGGTATGCTGGCCGTACTGGAAGGTCTTGGTAACTTTATTGAACACGGTGTTTCCTTTCTATTTTTGCCGACAGATTTTCAGGCGCTGTCGTTCACCTCACCACGGATGACGAACCAGGATTGGCCGCCACCTATACTGCCGAATTACTGCTGAATTACTGCCGAATTACTGCTGAACCGCACTCGACTACAAACTGCCAAATGACAAAATGCCTGCATCAGAGACTGACGCAGGCATTTTTTCTATAAACCGGGCGACGGCGCAACGAATTACTTGCGCAGGCCGAGTTTTTCAATCAGGGCGCGGTAACGGTTTGCGTCTTTGCCCTTCAGGTAGGACAGCAGGCGCTTGCGGCGGTTAACCATCATGATCAGGCCGCGGCGGGAGTGGTGATCCTTGGCGTGGGCCTTGAAGTGGTTGTTGAGCTCGTTGATACGGGCGGTCAGCAGTGCGACTTGCACTTCCGGGGAGCCGGTGTCGTTCGTGCCGCGGGCGTTATCCGCGATGATCGCGGCCTTGTTGATGTTTTCTACGGACATGATTACCTTTCACATGCGGTGTACGGAGTCGCGACCCCAAGCACCGTGAACAATTGACAAAAAACCTTGGTCAAATCGACCAAGAGGCGCAGTATAAAGGAAATGGGTCGATTATTCAAATACTTAAGCATTTCCGGACAGGCTTTCGAACCCGCCTTGCACACCCGGAAAGCATTGCTCAGAACATGAAACCGTCATCGAGATTGATCATTCTTGCCAGCGCCGTCTTCCTGTCGGCGTGCGCCACAATGTTTCCCCAAGCGGTAGCCGTCGGGGACTCGGAAGCCGATGTCATCGCCAGGCGCGGACAGCCGACATATCGCTACCAGGACGGCAAGGACCGCCTGCTCGAATACAAAATGGGTCCCTGGGGCCAGAGGACGTACATGGCCCGCATCGGCCCGGATGGCCGTGTTGTTTCATTTGAACAAGTTTTGACGACGCAGAAGTTCGCCACGATCAAGGTCGGCGAGGCCACGAAGAATGACGTCCTCAAGACCATCGGCGGGCCATCCGAAACCTCTTACCTTCCCTTGCGGGACCTGGAAGTCTGGTCATATCCGTATAAGGAAGCGGACGTATGGAACTCGCTGATGCACGTTCATTTCGACCGCTCGGGCGTCGTGCAGCAAATGATGAACGGTCCTGACCCGCGCTTTGATCCGGACAGGAGATTTCCCTTCAGCATGATGCGATAGCCGAAAATAGAAAAAGCGCCTGAATTCCAGGCGCTTTCCGCTTCAGCCGATCGGGTTCAAAGCTGGGGATTGAGCTTGTCCACCTTCGAGTGCAGCTTGTTCAGGGCCGAGAGGTAAGCCTTGGCCGAGGCAACCACGATATCCGGGTCCGCGCCGACGCCGTTCACGATACGGCCGGCTTTCGACAGGCGCATCGTCACTTCGCCCTGCGACTGGGTGCCGGTTGTAATCGCATTGACCGAAAAGAGCAGCAATTCCGAACCGCTCTTGGCTTCCGACTCGATTGCATTTACGGTCGCATCGACCGGGCCGTTGCCCTGCCCTTCGCAGGCGAGCTCCTTCCCGTCCATCGTGAAGACGACGCGTGCCTTCGGGCGCTCGCCCGTCTCGGAATGCTGGCACAGCGACACGAAGCGGTAGTACTCGTTGTCGTGCGAGTGCTGCTCGTCCGATACCAGGGCAATGATGTCCTCGTCGAAAATCTCGGCCTTGCGATCGGCGAGTTCCTTGAAGCGGGCGAAAGCCGCATTCACTTCGGACTCGGAATCGAGCTCGATGCCAAGCTCTTCGAGGCGCTGCTTGAATGCATTGCGCCCTGACAGCTTGCCGAGGACGATCTTGTTGGCGGTCCAGCCCACATCTTCCGCGCGCATGATTTCATAGGTGTCGCGCGCCTTGAGCACGCCGTCCTGGTGAATGCCGGAGGCATGCGCGAAGGCGTTCGCGCCCACGACCGCCTTGTTCGGCTGGACCGCGAAACCCGTGACCTGGGAGACGAGTTTCGATGCCGGGACGATCTGTGTCGTGTCGATGCCGAGCTCGAGATTGAAGTAATCCTTCCTGGTCTTCACCGCCATCACGACTTCTTCCAGCGAAGTATTGCCGGCACGTTCGCCCAGCCCATTGATCGTGCACTCGATCTGGCGTGCGCCGCCGATCATGATGCCGGCCAGCGAATTCGCCACCGCCATGCCGAGGTCATTATGGCAATGTACGGACCAGACTGCCTTGTCCGAATTCGGAATGCGCTCGCGCAGGGTCTTGATCATGTTGCCGTACAACTCCGGCACGCCGTAGCCGACGGTATCGGCGAAATTGATGGTGGTTGCACCCTCATTGATCACGGTCTCGATGACGCGGCAGAGGAAATCGATATCGGAGCGGCTGCCGTCTTCCGGGCTGAACTCGACGTCGTCGGTAAACCCGCGCGCAAATCGTACCGCCTGTTTGGCCTGTTCAAGAACCTGTTCCGGCGACATGCGCAGCTTCTTTTCCATGTGGAGCGGCGAGGTGGCGATGAAGGTATGAATACGTTTGCGGGCGGCCGGTGCGAGCGCTTCGGCGGCGCGGGAAATATCGCGGTCGTTGGCACGCGAAAGGGAGCAGACGGTGGAATCCTTGATGATGCCCGCGATTGCCCTGATCGACTCGAAGTCGCCCGGGGAAGCAGCAGCGAAACCGGCTTCGATCACGTCCACACGCAGGCGCTCCAGCTGCTTCGCGATGCGGATTTTTTCATCCTTGGTCATCGAGGCGCCCGGCGATTGCTCGCCGTCACGTAAGGTGGTGTCGAAAATGATCAATTTGTCGGCCATGCTGCTCTCCTTGGGAAAATCGGTAAACGAGTTTGTTGGATGGTTCCTTGCCTGCCCTTGTCAGAGTCGACATGAGCGAGGCACTACACGAATTGTGGGGATGGGGGATTTAGCGCGCGTTAACGCACTAGTAGGAACAGCGGCAGCAGCAGGCCCGGCAGGAAGCTGCTGAAAGATGCGGATGCGGAAATGTGGATTTCGCGGAACATGCGGAAAACTATAAGCGGAATCCCGAAAAAGTGCAACACGCCGGTAAAAACGCGGAATTTTGGCGATTTTACCGGCATGCCGTGACAGGATCAGTCCTTGCCGTCGTGGTTTTCATGCTCCGAGGTCTGCACGATACTCACCGGCTTTCCCTTCGCCAGGCGCCAGAAAAAGATGGCGTAACCGGAGAGGCCGTACAGCACGAACATGCCGAACAACACCTTCGGCGGATCGCTCGAAATGAGCACGAAGATCAGGACGATCAGGAAGATCGCGATGAAAGGCACCGACTTGCGGAAATTGATTTCCTTGAAGCTGTAGAACGGAACGTTGGTGACCATCGTGAGGCCGGCGTAGAGGGTGATTGCCCATGCATACCAGCTCAGGCTCTGCCCCTCGTATCCAAGGTCGTGCATCAGCCAGATGAAGCCGGTGACAAGCGCGGCCGCGGCCGGGCTGGGCAGGCCCTGGAAATAGCGCTTGTCGACCACGCCGATGTTGGTATTGAAACGCGCCAGGCGGAGCGCGGCGCCGGCGCAATAGACGAACGCCGCCAGCCAGCCCCACTTGCCCAATCCGCGCAGCGACCACTCGTAGACGACCAGAGCGGGCGCGGCGCCGAATGACAACATGTCGGACAGGCTGTCGTACTGCGCACCGAACTCGCTCTGGGTGTTGGTCAGGCGTGCCACGCGGCCGTCGACGCTGTCGAGGAGCATGGCGGCGAAGATGGCGACTGCCGCATAGTCGTATTTCAGGTTCATCGCCATCACGATGGCGAAGAATCCGGCGAACAGGTTTGCCGTCGTAAAGGCGTTCGGCAACAGATAGATGCCTCGCCGGCGCAACGTGGGCCCGGCGGGCGCCTCGCCGGCTTCAATCTGGGCCTGGTGGATAGCACGCTTGTTCCAACGTCCTGCCTTGAGCACTGCGCCGGTATTCGACTTCGATTTGCGGCGGTTGAAGGTGGCCATTCAAAATCCGTTTCACTTGTTTGCCAATATGAAGAGCGTGGCTATTCTAGACGACCGGGCAACAAATGTAACCCTCCGGTACGGCACCGTTCACCCTACCTGAAGCGCACCTTCCCGACCACCCGCGTTCCAAGCGTCGTCTCGCCGGGCTCGAAACTCGGCTCTTCGACCTGCATCGCTTCCATCGGCGCGCCGCGCATCGCCTTCGCCGCCGGTGCCGCGTCTTGCGCATAAGCGCCGGATGCTTCGAAGTCGACCGTCTCGAGGACAGCATCGGACGGATTCCTGCCCATCGCCTTCGCTACCGCCGCCAAGCGATCGGTGAGATTGCGATACGCGGCGGCGATCCGCTGCTCCTCCAGTTTCCTGCTGGTGGCCTCGGTCAATCCGAAATGCAGGCTGTTGAGCGCAAGGATGCGTTGCGCAGCCGCAATCGTCTTCGGTAACCCGGCAAGATTGGGTGTCGTGATTTCGAGATACTGGCCGACGCGCCATCCCACGGGTTGCCGGTTACGATTGCCCTGCCTGGGCTGCACCGGCTCTTCGTTATACACCGGATACGTGTAGTAACCGCGCGTCTTGAGAACCGCCTGCGGATCTTCCTTGCGGACGATCTCGGTGCCCTGTTTCATTTTCAGGTTGACGCGGGATGCAGCGGTCGCCTTGTCCTTGTCCTGCTCCTCGATCATCAGCGTCGCGCGCGCCTCGTCGTTCGCCTGCCGCACCTCGCCGTACGCAGGCAAGATGACAAGGGTGCCACCGTTCTGGGCGGTAGTTTGGGCGTGGGCAGCGGCAGTGCCGCCGAGGGCTGCGGCGATCATGAGTCCAGCAAGAAAACGTGCCATTCAATTCTCCAAAAAAAATGGGGCGGCACCTCTCGGTACGCCCCATTCATTTTACTCAAGCCCGGCAATCTTAACGATTGCCAAAGGTTTCCGATCAGTTCTTGGACTGGTCAACCAGCTTGTTCTTCTTGATCCACGGCATCATCGCGCGCAGCTTCTCGCCAACCTGCTCGATCTGATGCTCGGAGGTCAGGCGGCGGCGGGAAATCAGGGTCGGCGCGCCGGCCTTGTTTTCCAGAATGAAGCTCTTTGCGTATTCACCGGTCTGGATGTCCTTCAGGCACTGACGCATGGCGTTCTTGGTGTCTTCGGTGACGATGCGCGGGCCGGTGACGTACTCGCCGTACTCTGCATTGTTGGAGATCGAGTAGTTCATGTTGCCGATGCCGCCTTCGTAGATCAGGTCGACGATCAGCTTCAGTTCGTGCAGGCACTCGAAGTACGCCATTTCAGGCGCGTAGCCGGCTTCCACCAGGGTCTCAAAACCAGCCTTGATCAGTTCGACCGTACCGCCGCAGAGAACAGCCTGCTCGCCGAACAGGTCGGTTTCGGTTTCTTCGCGGAAGTTGGTCTCGATGATGCCGGCACGGCCGCCGCCGTTCGCCATTGCATAGGACAGGGCGATGTCGCGGGCGCTGCCGGACTTGTCCTGGTACACGGCGACCAGGTGCGGCACGCCGCCGCCTTGCGCGTAGGTACCGCGGACGGTGTGGCCCGGCGC
>NZ_DASRXF010000161.1:0-9229 GCF_035654295.1 Noviherbaspirillum sp.
GATCACCAGCGCGCCCATCACACCGACGAAACCGGCTGCCGGGGTGATCGCCACGAGGCCGGCGACGGCACCGGAAGCAGCGCCCAGCATGGACGGCTTGCCCTTGCCCATCCATTCGCCGAAGCTCCAGGACAGGGTGGCGGCAGCAGTTGCGAGCAGCGTGTTGACCATGGCCAGCGCGGCGGTGCCGCCCGCTTCCAGTGCGGAACCGGCGTTGAAACCGAACCAGCCCACCCACAGCAGCGATGCGCCCACCATCGTCAGCGTCAGCGAGTGCGGCGCCATCGATTCCTTGCCGTAGCCGATGCGCTTGCCGATCACATAGGCGCCGACCAGGCCGGCGACAGCGGCGTTGATGTGGACCACAGTGCCGCCCGCGAAGTCGAGCGCGCCCTTCTGGAACAGCCAGCCGGCGGCAGCGGTTGCCTTTTCGGCGGCGGCCGCGTCGGTATAAGCATCCGGACCGGGCCAGAACCAGACCATGTGCGCGACCGGCAGGTAAGCGAAGGTGAACCACAGCACGATGAACAGCAGCACGGCCGAGAACTTGATGCGCTCGGCGAATGCGCCGACGATCAGGCCGCAGGTGATGGCCGCGAAGGTTGCCTGGAAGGCGACGAACACGAACTCGGGGATCACGACGCCCTTGCTGAAGGTGGCCGCCAGCGACTCCGGCGTGATGCCCTTCAGGAACAGGCGGTCGAAGGAACCGATGAACGCGCCGCCCTCAGTGAACGCCAGCGAGTAGCCGTAGATGCTCCACAGCACGACGATCAGCGAGAAGATCATGAAGACCTGCATCAGGATCGACAGCATGTTCTTGGTGCGGACCAGGCCGCCGTAGAACAGGGCCAGCCCAGGGATCGTCATCAGGATGACGAGCACGGTGGCCATCATCATCCAGGCGGAATCGCCCTTGTTGGCCGCGGGTGCGGCAGCCGGGGCCGCCTCGGCGGGTGCATTGGCGGCGGCGGGTGCAGCGGCGGCAGCGGCCGGAGCAGCCGGCGCGGAAGCCGCTTCTGCCGGAGCAGGTGCGGACGCCTGTGCAACCACAACCGCCTCAGGCTTGGCCGAGGCGGCCTCTTCGGCCAGCGCCGGTTGGGCGAAGCCGACGGCGATCAGCATGGAACCGGCCGCCAGGACGCTTGCAAAAAGTTTTTTCATCTCACTCCTCCTTTAGAGTGCTTCTTTGCCGGTCTCGCCGGTACGGATACGAACGACTTGCTGCAAGTCGAACACGAAGATCTTGCCGTCACCGATCTTGCCGGTGCGTGCCGAGCTTTCGATCGCCTCGATGGCACGCTCGACGATGGCGTCGTCCACCGCGGCCTCGATCTTGGTCTTGGGCAGGAAGTCGACCACATATTCGGCGCCGCGATACAACTCGGTATGGCCTTTCTGGCGCCCGAAGCCCTTGACTTCCGTGACGGTAATGCCCTGCACACCGATCGCCGACAGGGCTTCGCGCACTTCATCGAGCTTGAAGGGTTTGATGATCGCAGTGATCAGTTTCATGATGAGCCTCTACGAGATTAGAAGGTCTTGGAAATCGACAGCACGGCCGTGTTCTTGCTCACGTCCTTGGTCTTGGTGCCGCTGGCGTTGGAATAGGTGTAGTTCGCGCTTTCGGCATTGGTCGCAACCAGGGCCAGGCCGAGGGTGGCAAAACCGAAATCGCGGGTGACGCCGATCTTGTAGTCGGTGTAATCGAATGCGCCGGCGTTCTTGAACTTCTGGCGGCCTACGTGGAAGCCCAGCGTGGTCTTCTCCGCGATCTCGAAGTTCGCGTTCAGATCGAGGTAGTAGGAACCGTCGGCGTTGGTGAAGCCGAAATAGTCGTCGCTGACGGCATGGCTGTACTTGGCGGAGAACCAGTTATAGGTGGCGCCGATGTAGAGTTCCAGCGCGTCCGGCTTGATGCCGGCGATGGCCGCGCCCGGGTAGTAGTACTTGAGCAGGCCGACGTCCGCGGTCAGGCCCGGCATCGCTTCAAACTTGTAGCCGGCGTACAGGTCCATCTCGAGGCCGGCGCCGTCCGGATACTGGTTGCCGCTCACGTTCGAATTCCAGTTGCCGACGTAGAAGCCGCTGCTGTGGGCGTAATCGAAGCCTCCCTGCACAGCCGGACGGCCGAAAGTCTGGGAAATGCCGCGGAAACGGTAATCGCTGGCTACCGTCAGGTTGCCGGTGAAGGTATGATCCGAGGCGGCGGCTTGCTGCGCGGAGGCAGTCGATGCGAACGCAGCGAAGAGCGAGGCAGCAAGGACGAGTTTTTTCATGGCGCTTCCCTTTTTGTCTGTTGGAAAAATCTTTTGAATTGCATTTTTCCAACTACTTAGCAGGACTCATGCCACCGTTTTTAGCCGCAGATACGTTATTATTTTTATAATTTTCCGCTTTGTCGGCGCGCCGCCTACACCTTTTTAAGGCGCTGCACCACAAAGATCGCACCACGCTGAAGCGCACTCCGTCTGCGCGCACCAGCGAAGTGCAGACTACTCATCACAGGATTGATCATGGACAAGACAAACTTTTTCAACGACCTTCAGGCCAGGATCAACCAGGCAATCGAAAACTCGCCGGCAAAGGATATCGAGCGCAACGTCAAGGCAATGCTGACCCAGGGCTTTTCCCGCCTCGACCTCGTGACGCGTGAAGAATTCGACATCCAGAGCCAGGTGCTGGCCAAGACCCGCGCCAAGCTGGAAGCCCTGGAAGCGCGCGTGGCGGAACTCGAAGCGCAGCTGAAAAGACCGTAATCGATGAGCCTGGCCGTCCTGAAGAGCCGGGCGCTGGCCGGCATGCACGCGCCGGAAGTGACGGTCGAGGTTCACCTTGCCAACGGACTGCCTTCCTTCACCATCGTCGGCCTGCCGGAAACCGAAGTGAAGGAATCCAAGGACCGGGTCCGCGCCGCGCTGCAAAACGCCTGCTTCGAATTTCCGGCCCGGCGCATCACGGTCAACCTTGCGCCGGCCGACCTGCCGAAAGAATCGGGACGCTTCGACCTGCCGATCGCGCTGGGCATCCTCGCCGCCTCCGGCCAGATGCCGGGCGAGGAACTGGATCACTACGAGTTTGCCGGCGAGCTGTCGCTGTCGGGCGAACTGCGGCCGATCCGCGGCGCGCTGGCGATGACCCACGCCATGCACCGGGCCGACGACAGCGACCGGCGGCGGCGCGCCTTCATCCTGCCGCGCGCCAACGCCGAAGAGGCGTCGCTGGTGCGCGATGCCGCCATCTTCCCGGCCGACACCCTCCTTCAGGTATGCGCACACTTCGCCTCGGCGAACGGAGATACGAGACTGTCCCGCCACCGCGCTGCCGCGATCATGAGCCCGCCCGCCTACCCGGATTTTGCGGATGTGAAAGGGCAGGCGCAGGCCAAGCGCGCGCTGGAGATTGCGGCCACCGGCGGGCACAGCATTTTGATGGTCGGCCCGCCCGGGACCGGCAAATCCATGCTCGCCACCCGCTTCCCCGGCATCCTGCCGCCGATGACGGATGACGAAGCGCTCGAATCCGCCGCCGTGCACTCGCTGGCAAACGGCTACTCCGCCCGGCGCTGGAAAACGCGTCCATACCGCGCGCCGCACCACACCGCATCCGGCGTGGCCCTCGTTGGCGGGGGCAGCCCTCCCCGGCCGGGCGAAATCTCGCTGGCCCACCGCGGCGTGCTGTTTCTGGACGAACTCCCCGAATTCAATCGCAAGGTGCTGGAAGTGCTGCGCGAACCGCTGGAATCGGGGCACATCACGATCTCGCGGGCCGCGCGGCAGGCGGATTTCCCGGCGCGCTTCCAGTTGGTGGCGGCGATGAATCCCTGCCCCTGCGGCTATCTCGGGCATCACGCCAGCAAATGCCGTTGCACGCCTGATGCTGTCGCGCGCTACCAGGACAAGATTTCCGGCCCGCTGCTCGACCGCATCGACATGCAGATCCAGGTCGGCGCGCTGCCGCAGGAAGACTTGCTCAAGCAGGCCGACGGCGAGCCCTCCGCCGCCATCGCCGGCCGCGTCGAACGCGCCTTCACCGCGCAGATCGAACGCCAGGGAAAGGCCAACCACGCGCTGTCCGGGACGGAGATCGACACGCACTGCAAGCCCGATGCGGCGGCGGAACAATTGCTGCGCACGGCGATGGCAAGGTTGAACTGGTCGGCGCGTGCCTATCACCGGGTGCTCAAGGTGGCTCGTACGATCGCCGACATGGCTGGCGCTCCCGAAATCGGGCAGGCGCATGTCGCGGAGGCAATTCAATACCGGCGCGCATTGAGGGAGCATTGAGCGCAGCGCAGGATTGCCGATAAAGATTTATGATGGCAGTCCAGCCGAGGCAAGCATGTTCCACCATCCTTCCGAATTCGTCACTTTCAAGGCCAGCCCGCACCTGCCCGGTGTCGAGCTGTATTCGGCCCGGCTGGTCGACCACGCATTCGCGCCGCACGTGCATGACGGCTATTCGATCGGCGCGATCGAGGCGGGCGTCGAACGTTTCCGCTACCTGGGGTCGGACCATATTGCCCCGGCAGGCACGCTGGTCCTGCTCAATCCCGATGAATTGCATACCGGCCAGGCCGAAGTCGATGCGGGCTGGACCTACCAGATGCTGTACATCGAGCCGGATACGCTGCGCGAGCTGACCGGCAGCGAAGCCTTCTTTCCAGAGGCCGCCGTCCATTCCCCGGATCTCGCGCAGGACTTCCAGCGCACCTTCCGCCGCATGTGGACCGCCCCCGACGACCTGGCATTTGTTTCCGGATTCACCACGCTCGTCGACGCCATCGTTTCGCGTTACGGCAAGAACGCGCGCAACCTTGCACCGGTGCCGGATAGCGAACGGCGCCGCATGGCGTCGCTGCGCCGCGTGCTGGATTGCATCGAGGCGCATCTCGACGACAACCTTAGCATCGACATGCTCGCGGCCGAGGCCGGCCTTTCCGTCTTCCATTTCGTGCGCACGTTTTCCGCCGCCTTCCACGTCACGCCGCACCAGTACGTGCAGGCCCGGCGCGCGGCGCGCGCCAAGTCTCTCCTGGCACAACGCGCGACACCTTCCGATGCCGCGGCGGCGGCGGGCCTGACCGACCAGAGCCACCTGAACCGGTGGTTCAAGCGCGCCTATGGCGTCACGCCGGCCCAGTACCAACAGCAAATCGGTACAAGACCGGCGCCGAACCGCCGCGGATAATCCGTGACTGCGGGTGCATCCGGCACCCGGTTTCACGCTTTGGAATCGATCATGTTTATCGGATTGCTCTGTGCGCTCGGCGCCGGTCTCATGTGGGGCCTGGTGTTCGTGGCGCCCCTCATGCTCGGCGACTATCCGGGCCTCGTATTGTCCTTCGGCCGCTATATCGGCTTCGGCCTGATCGCGCTGGTGCCGGCCTACTTCGACCGCCGCCGCATCGCAGCGCTGAAGAAGGCTGACTGGATCGCTGCGCTGAAGCTCGCGCTGGTGGGGAACATCCTCTATTACGCCGCACTGGCGACGGGCATCCAGCTCGCCGACGCACCTTTGCCGGCAATGATGATCGGCACGCTGCCGGTGGTGATTTCCATCTGCTCGAACTGGTCGCCCGGCCATCCGTCGGAGGCGGTGGCGTGGAGCCGCCTGGCGCCTTCGCTGGTGATCATCTTCGCCGGGCTCATGCTGGTGAATGCGAGTGAGCTGGCGCATCTCGACGGCAGCCGCTCCACGGCGGACTACGCCTTGGGTTGCTTCATTACGCTCGGTGCGCTTGCCGCATGGACCTGGTATCCGATCATGAATGCACGGCATTTGAAGCGGAATCCGCATATCGCCTCGTCGACCTGGGCCACCGTGCAGGGCCTGGCAACCCTGCCGCTGGCGCTGGCCGGTTTCGTCGGCTACGGCATCTATTCCGCATTGAACCCCGCCGCCTACGACTTCCCGCTCGGGCCGCGCCCCGCGGAATTCATCGGATTGATGCTGGCGCTCGGCCTGTGCGCTTCCTGGCTGGGCACGATGTTGTGGAACAAGTCGAGTCAGCGCCTGCCGACATCGCTGGCCGGCCAGCTGATCGTGTTCGAAACCCTGGCGGCATTGCTGTATGCATTCATCTGGCGCGGCGCTGCACCGAACGGCGCGGTACTGCTCGGCATCGCGCTGCTGTGCGCCGGGGTGGTGCTGGGCATGCGCGCGTTCCAGAAGGCACAGTCGGAAGGCGCAAGCGGCGCGGCGCCACAGGGCGCCGAGTAGTGGCGCCGAGTAGTGGCGGCGGGTGCGCGCGGACGGAATGCGACGCACCTGCTACCATGTCGCCCATGTTCCGATTTCCCGCTTCCCTCTCTGCAAAAATGGCGGTCGTGGCGTGCGCCGCCGTGCTCGCCGCATGCAGCCCGAAATTCGACTGGCGCGAAGTGCGCGGCACCTCGGCGCCCTTCGTCGTGCTCCTGCCCGCCAAGCCCGCCACCCATACGCGCAGCGTCAACCTCGACGGCATTTCCGTGGACATGACGATGACCGCCGCCGACGCCGGCGGCGTGACCTTCGCCGTCGGAACGGCGGAGCTGCCGGATGCGGCACAGGCGCAGCATGCGCTCACGGCGATGAAGACCGCGCTGGTGCGCAATATCGGCGGCACCGTGCGTAAGGAGACGGCGCCTGCTGCGGGCACGCTGGAGGTCGAAGCGGCAGGCACGGATTCGCGCCTGCTTCTCGCCCGCTTCATTGCCCGCGACAAGCGCATCTACCAGGTGATCGCCGTCGGCAAGGAGAGCGCGCTGCCGCCCGAAGCGGCGGAGACCTTCTTCACATCATTCAAGCTGAACTGAGATGCCGGCGCTCCGCGGGCTGGCCGCAGCACAGGTCTTCCTCTGCTTTGCGTCAGCGTATTTCCTGTCCTACGCATTCCGCTCCATCAATGCCGTCATCGCACCCGACCTGATGACGGACGTCGGCCTGCAGAACGCCGACCTCGGCCTGCTGTCGTCCGCCTACTTCCTGAGCTTCGCCGCACTGCAGCTGCCGCTGGGCATCTGGCTGGACAAGTACGGCCCGCGCCGCACCGAATCCGCATTGCTGCTGTTCGCCGCGGCGGGCGCGGCGATCTTCGCTTCCAGCGCCTCGCTTGCCGGCCTGTGGCTCGGCCGCATGCTGATCGGCGTCGGCGTATCGGCCTGTCTGATGGCGCCGTTCAAGGCATATCGCCAATGGTTTGCCCCGGAACAGCAAAGCCAGCTGGGGAGCTGGATGCTGGTGGCCGGCACCTCCGGGGCGCTGGCGGCAACCATCCCGGTCACGGCGGCCCTGCCTCTGATTGGCTGGCGCGGCGTATTCTGGTTGATGAGCGCGATGATCCTGATCGCCGCCGCTGCAATATTCTTTCTGCTGAAGAAGGTCGAGACAAGCCAGCATGCGGCGGCACAAGCCAGGCCGGCGAGCACGGCAGGCGCGCCGCTCGGTTACGCGCATATCTTCGGCGATCCCTTCTTCCGCCGCATGGCCTTGCTCGGCATCATGAACCACGGATGCCTTTCAGCCTGGCAAACCTTGTGGGCCGGGCCGTGGATGATGACGGTGCTGGGCATGAGCAAGGCGGAGACGGCGCAAGTCCTGTTCGCATTCAACCTGTGCCTGATGCTGTCCTTCCTGGCCATGTCGTGGTGGGCACCGCGCTACGTGGCCTATGGCGGAACGCGCGGCTTGTCCTCGCTTCATGTCATTGCAACGGGCCTGGGCGGCGCCATCCTGGTGCAGCTTGCGATGCTTGCAACTTCTGCCCCGTGGTCGTGGACGCTGTGGCTGGTGCTTGCCGTTTGCGTCACGGTAACCACGCTTACCCAGACCAGCGTCAGCCTCGCTTTCCCTGTTGCACTGGCCGGCCGTGCCAACAGTGCGTTCAACCTGACAGTATTCGCGGGATCGTTCGCGGTCCAATGGGGGGTGGGATTGCTGATGGACATGTTCAGCGGCTTCGGCGCCTCCGCTCACGGTGCGATGCGCGCCGCGCTGGCCGTCTGCGTAGCGGGACAGGCGCTCGCGCTGCTTGCATTCATGTTCAATCGCGCTACGCCGTCGGGACACTGATTTGGCCTGTAGCAAAATCCCCAACACATGCTATCGTTTAGTCATAGACTGCTATCGGAGGCCCCATGCTGATCACATTCAAGTCAAAGGCTGCGGCGGAAGTGCTGATGTACGAGGAACACGCCAGGCGCATTCTTGAGTTGCTGAACAAGGACGTCCGGCGCGGCGTCATTACTTCGCAGGAAGCGCCGGACGCCGTGGCGAAACTGGAAGCCGAAATCGCCGAGAGCCGCCTGCACCCGACATCCGAGGAAGTCAGGCGCGACGTGCTGGCCCATCATGGGGACGAAGGCGACGACAACGAGCACGAGCCGGTCGAGTTTGTCAGCTTTGCAACCCGTGCCTACCCCTTGCTGGAGATGCTGCGCGCCGCGCGCAACGAAGGCAAGGATGTGATGTGGGGCGTGTAGCAGGGCGGTGCAAGCATGCAGCCGCGCCAACGCGGCTACAATGATGTCTTTGCCCGTCCGCACCGTGCTGCCGGTGCGCAATGCACATGGACATCCTCGGAATTTCGAATTTCGGTCTTTTTCTCGTTGCAGTTCTGCTGCTCAACGCGACACCCGGCCCTGACACGGCCTATATCATCGGACGCAGTATTGCCCAGGGGCGGACAGCGGGCCTGTTGTCCGCCCTCGGCATTTCAGCGGGGTGCTGCGTGCATGCGCTAGCGTCCGCCATCGGGTTGAGCGCGATCCTCGCCGCATCCGCCACCGCATTCACCTTCATCAAGCTGGCCGGGGGCGCTTACCTCGTCTATCTCGGTATCCGCATGATGCTGGCGAAGCCGGCCGGCCCCGCCGCGAGCACCGCACGCGGCGATGTGCGCTCCCGAAAAACCATCTTCCTGCAGGCGATGGTCACCAACGTGCTCAATCCGAAGGTGATCCTGTTCTTCCTCGCGTTCATCCCGCAGTTCGTACGCAGCGACGCTCAGCAAAAGACGCTTGCCTTCCTCGTGCTCGGTGTGGCATTCGCCCTCATCAGCATGGCCTGGAACAGCGGCACCGCCTTCCTCGCAGGGACGCTGGCGCGGCGCGCCGGAAGCAGTCCGCGCGCAAAGCTGTGGCTCGAGCGCGTGGTCGGCGCCACCTTCGTGGCGCTGGGAGCGAAGCTCGCCTTCACCAAATCCTGATTCCCTTTTCTCCTGGAGACTGCGCGGCGTTGCCGCGCGTGC
>NZ_DASRXF010000162.1:0-2754 GCF_035654295.1 Noviherbaspirillum sp.
GCGAGCTCGGCCGTTGCCTGTTTCTGCGCGGTCAGCGCGTCGTCATATTCCTGCTTGCTGATCGCATTGGTCTCGACCAGCGGCTTGTAGCGCTGCACCTTCAGGTTGGCCTGCGCCAGATTCGCCTCCGCCTTGGCGACCGCAGCCTGCGCACTGCTGAAGGTGGCCTGAAAGGGGGCCGGATCGATGCGGAACAGCACATCGCCCGCCTTCACTTCGCTGCCTTCCTGGAACACGCGCTTTTGCACGATGCCCGGCACGCGGGCGCGCACCTGCGCCACCCGCGTCGCCTCGATGCGCCCCGGCAGCTCGGTTGTCACGACGATGCGCTGCGGCTCAACGGTCACCACCGCCACTTCCGGCGGCGGCATCGCTGCTCCGGGCGCCTGGGCCTGTGCGTTTTTTTCGCCGCAGCCGGTTACGCCGGCCAACAGGATCACAAACGCCACAGCGGATGCAGCGGACGCAGAACGACGTACTGATGTCATGACTTTCTCGCAATGAAAAAATGAAAACCCGTTCGCGTACGGGCAGGTTCATGAATCGGGGGAGCAAGGCCGGAAGCGGTTGGCTGGGCACCGAAGCCGTGGCTATTCTTATTCCGGGTTGCAAGACGAACATCTTATTTTATAGACATCACGGAAACTCTGTTGTTTTCCCGTGTTGCCAACAGGAATAGAAGTTATCGTACGACAGCATCTACTCAGTTAGAATGTTGATCAAGATCATCCTCCGGCACGAGACAGCCGGGATAACAACAGGACTGCATGACAAAGGTCCGCGGAGCAAGGGTAAGTCATATGCCCAGAACATCTGTTGGTACGAAGCGGCGCGTCGCTTGCATATGTGCAATGACGTCTGCATTCGTCATTCCGGGCATCGCACGGAGCACCGCAGGTCCGGACCTTGCCGGCCTGCCCATCGAGCAGCTGCTCACGCTGGAAGTCTACAGCGCCTCGAAGTTCACCCAGAAAGTCAGTGAAGCCCCGTCTGCGGTGTCCGTCGTCACTGCCGCGGACATCAGGGCATTCGGCTGGCGCACCGTCGCCGATATTCTGCGCAGCATGCGCGGCCTTTATGTCAGCAACGACCGCAACTATGCCTATCTCGGCGCCCGCGGATTCCTGCGTCCCGGCGACTACAATACCCGCTTCCTGCTGCTGGTCGACGGCAACCGCAACAACGACGCCGTGTTCGACCAGGCTTCGATCGGCACAGAATTCGTGCTCGATATAGACATGATTGAACGCGTCGAGTTCGTCCCCGGCCCGGGCTCCTCGATCTACGGCGCGAATGCCTTCTTCGGCGTTATCAACATCATCACCAAGAACGGCCGCGACCTCAGCGGCCCGCAGGCCTCCGTCGAATACGGCAGCCACGGGATGCGCGAGGCGCGCGCAAGCTACGGCATGCGCCACGATGGCGGCGCGGAATGGCTGTTCTCGGCCAGCAGCTACCGTGAAGACGGGCCCGACCTGTACTTCCCCGAATTCGATACGCCGGCCACGAACAATGGCGTCGCCCGCCGCCTGGACCACGACCGGGCGCAGAACCTGTTGCTGAAAGGGGCGGCCGGCGCATGGAGCGTATCCCTGGCACATAGCGAGCGGACGAAAGGCATTCCGACTGCGTCCTATAGCCAGACATTCAACGACCCTCGCGCGCGCACCGTCGATATCCAGAGTTTTGTCGACGCCAGTCATCGCGCGCAGCTCGCCGCGGACGCCCAGCTGACCACCCGATTGTTCTGGGGCCGCTACGATTACACCGGCGACTATGTGTACGACTACCCGCCGCTCACCCTCAATCACGACGGCTCGCACTCCAGCTGGTGGGGCGCCGAGAGCAGGCTGGTCACGACCCGCATCGCCGGCCACAAGCTGGTGATGGGCGCCGAGGTGCAGCGCGATTACCGTCGTCACCAGTTCAATTTCGACGCTGACCCCTTCGTGTCCAGGCTCGACGACCGGCGTGCCGGCAACCGCTTCGGCGTGTACCTGCAGGATGAATTCACGCTTCGCCCCGGCCTGCTGCTCAATGCCGGCGCGCGCTACGACCGCAGCTCCTCGACCGGGGACAGCAGCGTCAATCCGCGGGTGGCGCTGATCCACAAGGCGAGCGAAGCGACGACCTACAAGGCAATGGCCGGCACCGCCTTCCGCGCGCCCAATGCCTACGAGCTGTATTACGAAATGCTCGGCACCGGCGGGCAGAAATCGAATCCCGGCCTGAAGGCGGAACGTATCCGCACGCAGGAGCTGAGCGTCGAACACGCTGCTTCCCCGGAGTCGCGCCTGACCGCATCGTTGTTCCGCAACACGGTGTCCAACCTGATCACCCAGACAACGGACCCGGCCGACGGCCTGCTCGTTTTCCGCAACCTCAACCGCGCCAGGGCGTACGGCATCGAGCTCGAATGGGAAAGGGCATGGACCGGCGGCGCCCGGCTGCGCACCAGCTACAGCTGGCAGCGGGCCAAGGACGTCGGCAGTGGCGCGCTGCTGGTCAATTCGCCGCGCCACCTCGCCAAGTTCAACCTCAGCGCGCCCGTGGCGCGCACCGGATGGCGCAGCGGGGTAGAGGCCAGCTACGTGGGCAGGCGCGGCACGCTGCAGGGCGAAACCGGCGGCTACTGGATCGCCAACCTGACCCTGTCCGCCATCCGGCTGGCGCCAGGACTGGAGCTGTCGGCGAGCCTCTACAACCTGTTCGACCGCCGTTATGCCGACCCCGGTTCCGAGGAACATGTGCAGG
>NZ_DASRXF010000163.1:0-15946 GCF_035654295.1 Noviherbaspirillum sp.
GAATCGAACCACCGACACAAGGATTTTCAATCCTCTGCTCTACCAACTGAGCTACCAGGCCAAGGCGCGCAAGTATAGCAAAGCTATCGGAATATGCAAGACTTTTTTGCGAGCTGAAGTTTTTGAACGGCTATAATGGCCCTGGAATCTACTGACAATTGTGTCTTCTGCAGGTACTTATTCCATGCAAATTCAAAGCAATATCTGTGTCATCGGCAACGGCGCGGTCGGCAAGGCTGCGGCGCTCGGCTTTGCGCAGGCCGGCCTGTCCGTGACGCTGCTCGTTCCGCCGGCGGGCGGCGCGGAAACCGCCGGTACAGCCAGTTGGGACGTGCGCGTCTATGCGCTGAACCACGTCGCATATGAACTGCTGACCTCGCTCAAGGTCTGGCAGGCGCTCGACGCCTCCCGCGTCGCAGCCGTGGACGCGATGGACGTCAAGGGCGATGGGGCGCAGGCAGGCAACCTGGTTTTCGACGCTTATGGCGCACGGACCGGCGCCCTGGCCTGGATCGTCGAGGACAGCAATCTCGCCGGCGCGCTGGATGCCGCGCTCAAGTTCGCGCCCAACCTGCGCAAGGTGACGGGGCGCGCTGTCGAATTGCATACCGATCAACAGGCGGCACGTGTGCGTCTGGACAATGGCGATGTGCTGGAAGCCTCCCTGGTGGTCGGGGCCGATGGTGCCCAGTCCTGGGTGCGCGGCCAATGCGACATCGGCATCGATTACCGCTCCTACGGCCAGCGCGCCATCGTCACGAATTTCGAATGCGACAAGCCGCACCACGGCACCGCCTTCCAGTGGTTCACCGCGTCGGAAGGGATCGTTGCGCTGCTGCCATTGCCCGGAAATCGGGTTTCGCTGGTCTGGTCGGCGCCGGAATTGCTCGCGCAAACCCTGCTTGGGGAATCGCTGACGCAAATGGCGGAACGCCTGACGGCACTCTCCGGCGAGCGGCTTGGACAACTGCGGCCGGTGCAGCCCGAAGTGGTCAAGGCATTCCCGCTCACCCTGATGCGCCCGCATTCGATCGTTGCGCCGCGCGTGGCGCTGGTCGGCGATGCAGCCCATGTCGTGCATCCGCTGGCCGGACACGGGATGAACCTCGGGTTCGCCGACGTGGAAGCCTTGATCCAGGCGGTCGCAGAGCGTGAAGCACATCGCGATTGCGGCGACGAGCGCGTTCTCGGCCGCTATGCAAGAGCACGCAAGGAGGACATCTTCCTCATGCAACTGGCGACCGATGGCCTGGAGCGCCTGTTCTCGACCGACTTCGAACCGGTCCGCATTGCCCGCAACCTGGGATTGAACCTTGTCAACAAATTGCCTGTCATAAAGCGGGCGCTGATTTCCCACGCAATGGGAAAACGAACCTAAAGACCTAACAAAGGCATACCTCACATGATGAAACTGAATCAATTTGCGGCACTGGCTGCTTTTACGCTGGCGGCTGGTGCCGCAATGGCGCAATCCGCGCAGGAAGCTGCGATCCGCAAGGCGATCGAGCCGCGCCTGGGGGACGGCGCCAAGATCGAGTCCATCACCAGGACGCCTTATGGCGGCCTGTACGAGGTGCGCGTCGGCGGCGACATCTTCTATACCGATGCCAAGGGCGAATATCTGTTCATCGGCCGCATCGTCGACACCAAGACCTTCCAGGACCAAACCAAGGCGCGCCTGGACGAGATCAACAAGATCAAGTTCTCCGACCTGCCGTTCGACTCCGCGCTGAAGATGGTGAGGGGCAACGGCAAGCGCGTGATCGCCGTGTTCGAGGATCCGAACTGCGGTTATTGCAAGCGCTTCCGCCAGACGCTCAATGACATGGACAACGTCACGGTCTACACTTTCATGTACAACATCCTGTCGGAGGACTCCGTCACCAAGTCCCGCAACATCTGGTGTTCCGCCGACCGCGCCAAGGCTTGGGACGACTGGATGCTGAAGGGCAAGCAGCCCGAGCAGGCCCCGGCCAACTGCACCGCGCCGCACGACAAGGTCCTGGCGCTGGGGCAGAAGATGAAGGTGACGGGCACCCCGACCGTGTTCTTCACAGACGGCACCCGCATCCCCGGTGCCGTGGACCAGAAGGCTCTGGAGGCCAAGCTTGCTTCCATGAGGTAACACGCAGTAGAGGAATCCTTCGAATGGCGCGCACTCGCAAGAGGCGCGCCATTTTTTTACTCCAAAATAAGACCCGGCAGTCCCAACAAGGAGACAAGCAATGTTCAATGCGATTCTGCTCAACAGGAAGGAAGATGGCACGACAGATGCCAGCCTGACCCAGCTCGACGACGCCCAGTTGCCTGCGGACGGCGACGTCACCGTGCGCGTCGACTATTCGACGATCAACTACAAGGACGGTCTTGCCATTACCGGCAAGTCGCCTGTCGTGCGCAAATGGCCGATGGTGCCGGGTATCGACGGGGCCGGTGACGTCATCGCCTCATCCCATCCCGACTGGAAGGCCGGGGATACCTTCATCCTTAACGGCTGGGGTGTGGGCGAAGCGCACATGGGCTGCCTCGCGCAGCGCGCGAAGCTGAAGGGGGACTGGCTGATCCCGCTGCCTTCCGGAATGACCGCACGGGCAGCGATGGCAATCGGGACAGCAGGCTACACGGCGATGCTGTGTGCGACGGCGCTGCAGGAGCAGGGCGTGGCCAAGGATAGCGGCGATATTCTCGTCACCGGCGCATCGGGCGGCGTGGGTAGCATCGCAATCGCCATCCTTTCCGCGTGGGGCTACCGGGTCGTCGCATCGACTGGCAAGCTCGGCGAGGCGGATTACCTGAAATCGCTGGGCGCGACGGATGTCATCGATCGGGCGGAATTGTCCGCGCCGGGAAAGCCCTTGCAGAAGGAGCGCTGGGCCGGTGTGGTCGACTCGGTCGGGTCGCACACTCTTGCCAATGCCCTCGCGCAGACGCGTTACGGCGGCGCAGTGGCGGCATGTGGACTAGCGCAGGGGCTGGACCTCCCGGCAAGCGTGGCGCCCTTCATCCTGCGAAGCGTGAAGCTGATCGGAATCGACAGCGTCATGGCGCCCAAGGCGAAGCGTCTCGACGCGTGGCAAAGACTGGCGCGCGATCTCGATACCGCGAAGCTGGACCGGATCACGAAGGAAATCACCTTGCGCCAGGCTCTGGATAGCGCGCACGACATCCTCGCCGGCAAGGTGCGGGGAAGGCTGGTGGTCAACGTCAACGCATAACAAGGAAAATTTCATGGTCACACTCAACGTCAATGGGCGCGATGTGCAGGTGGATGCAGATCCGTCCACCCCGGTACTCTGGGCGCTGCGCGACAACCTCGGCATGACCGGCACCAAATTCGGCTGTGGCGCCGCGCTGTGCGGCGCCTGCACAGTGCATCTCGACGGCCAGCCGATCCGCTCCTGCATCACGCCCATTTCGAACGCCGCCGGCAAGAAGATCACCACCATCGAAGCGATGGAGGCCGACCGCATCGGCAAGGCTGTTCAGGAGGCCTGGGTCAGGCACGATGTGCCGCAATGCGGGTATTGCCAGAGCGGGCAGGTGATGGCCGCGACCGCCCTGCTGCGCGCCAAGCACACGCCCACCGACTCGGATATCGATGCCGCCATGAGCGGCAATATCTGCCGCTGCGGTACTTACCAGCGCATCCGCGCGGCGATCAAGGATGCAGCAAAAACCCTCGCCTGATACTTTCGTCGGCATCCTGCTCGCTGCGGGAAGCGGCAGCCGTTTCGACGCGTCGGGGCGGCGCAACAAGCTGCTGCAAACGCTTCCCGGCGGGGACGAGGTGGCGGTGGCGTCGGCCAAGGTGTTGCTTGCGGCTTTGCCGGCTGTCATTGCAGTTATCCGTCCCGGCAACGAGCAGCTTGGTGTGCGCTTGAAGGAAGCCGGCTGCATAGTGACAACGTGCCCGGATGCGGGCGAGGGCATGGCCGCATCGCTGGTGCATGGATTGCGTGAGGCACCAGCCGCGCGCGGCTGGGTGCTTGCTCTGGCCGACATGCCCTTTGTGCGGCCGGGTACCGTCAGCGTACTGGCCGAAGCCGTGGAAAAGGGGGCCACCATTGCCGCGCCATACGTGAATGGCAGGCGCGGGAATCCAGTCGCGTTCGCGCGCGTCCACCTCGACGAACTGCTTGCCCTGCATGGCGATGAAGGCGCGCGCCGCCTGCTCGTCAGCCATCCGGTCACTGCGGTCGAGGTCGACGATCCCGGCATCCTGCGCGACATCGACACGCCCGGCGACTTGCCATCCCCTGATTAAGCCCGGCCCGGACAATCCGGCTACACTATGCGGCTGTCGGCCATCGTGCCTCAACGGCTACCCGCATGAACAACCAATTCCTGAACAAGCGCTTCGCCCAACTGGCCGGCATCGCCGGTCTTGCCCCCTTCCTGCTCCTCATGCTCGCCTGCTGGATCGTGCAGGTCGACTGGCTCGGCTACTTCATCCGCGGCCAGCTCGCCTACGGTATCGCGATCCTTTCCTTCCTCGGCGGCATGCACATGAGCGCCGCCATCCTGACGACTGGATTGACGGAGGAACAAACGCGCAAGGCCTTTGTCTGGAGCGTATTGCCGCCGGTGCTTGCCTGGTCGGCCACGCTCATGGGCGGCTTCGGATTCGCCGTGCTGATGGCCGGTTTCATCGTCGCCTACCAGGTCGACAAGCGCCTGCTCGGCTGGTATCGCATGCCCGACTGGTTCCTGCGCCTGCGCTTCAGGCTGACCTGCGCGGTTGTCGCCGCGCTCGCCTTGTCCGTCATTGCCGCCAACGTCAGAGGATAGGATTCGCATGAAAAATACCATTCAATACACCATCCTCCCCAAGGATCCCGCCGCCCACCTGTTCGAGGTGACGCTGACCGTGCCGGCGCCTGCCGCGGAAGGCCAGGTCTTCGTGCTGCCGGCATGGATTCCGGGAAGCTACATGATCCGCGAATTTGCCCGCAACATCGTGCGCATCTCGGCCGCGTCGCAAGGCAAAGCCATCGCGCTCAACAAGCTGGACAAGCATACCTGGCAGGCTGAACCTTGCGACAGGAGCATCACGCTCACCTACGAGCTCTACGCATGGGACTTGTCGGTGCGCGCGGCGCATCTCGACCAGACGCACGGCTTCTTCAACGGCACCAGTGTATTCCTGGCCGTGCAAGGCAAGGAACATCTTCCGCACGTCGTCGAGATTCAGCGGCCCGCCGGCGACCTCTACCAGGCATGGCGCGTGGCCACGGCGCTGCCGGAGCTGAAAGCCAAGCGTTACGGCTTCGGCACCTACATCGCCGCGGATTACGATGAGTTGATCGACTCGCCCGTGGAAATGGGCACCTTCGAGCTGGCGACCTTCAAGGCGCATGGCGTCCCGCACGACATCGTCATTACCGGCCGCGTGCCGAATCTCGACATGGCGCGCCTCACTGCCGACCTGAAGAAGGTCTGCGAGGCGCAGATTGCCCTGTTCGAGCCGGCATCGCGGCGTGCGCCCATGAAACGCTACGTGTTCATGACGCTTGCCGTCGGCGACGGCTACGGCGGCCTGGAGCACCGGGCATCGACGGCGCTGATCTGCTCGCGCAACGATCTTCCCGTCAAAGGGCAGAAGGAGATGAGCGAAGGGTATCGCACCTACCTCGGCCTGTGCAGCCATGAGTACTTCCATACCTGGAACGTCAAGCGCATCAAGCCGGACGTGTTCGCACCTTACGACCTGCGCACCGAAGGCTACACCACGCTGCTTTGGCTCTTCGAGGGATTCACCAGCTATTACGATGACCTCATGCTTGTGCGCAGCGGCCTGATCGACGAAGCCGCCTATTTCAAGCTCATCGCCAAGACCGTCAACGGCGTGCTGCGCGGCAGCGGGCGCACCAAGCAGAGTGTCGCCGAATCGAGCTTCGACGCCTGGACCAAGTACTACCGCCAGGATGAAAATTCACCGAACGCGATCGTCAGCTATTACGCCAAAGGCTCGCTGGTCGGCTTGGCGCTTGACCTCACAATCCGCGCCGAGACTCGCGGCAGGAAGTCGCTCGACGATGTGATGCGCACGCTCTGGCAGCGCTACGGACGCGAATTTTACGAGGGCGAAGGGATCGGCGTGTCGGAAGCCGATGTCGAAGCCTTGTTCGACGAGGTGACCGGCCTGAAGCTCAAGCGCTTCTTCGACCGTTATGTCCGCGGCACCGAGGACATCCCGCTCGCCAGGCTGCTTGCTCCGTTCGGCGTGGAAGCGGCGGATGGGCGCAAGAACCAAAAACCCGCGCTGGGCATCCGTACTTCGAAGGACGGCAATGACTGCAAGGTGGCCAATGTCTATGAGGGCGGGCCGGCACATGAGGCAGGCATTTCCGCCGGCGACATTCTCATTGCCATCGATGGGTTGCGGGTATCGGCAACGAATCTCGAAGCACTGCTGTCGCGCTACAAGTCAGGGGACGATGTGGTGCTGCATGTATTCCGCCGCGACGAATTGATGGCGTTCACGGCCACGCTGGCGTCCGACGAGGCGCCGCAGCTTGCATTCACCCCGCAGTCCAAGCCCGCGGCTGTCGCACGTGCGCGTGCCGCATGGCTGGGTACTGCGGGCTGATCAGCCTGCGAAAAGCCGGCTCAGTTCCGCGCCCGGGTCGGGCGCGCGCATGAAGGCTTCGCCGACGAGGAAGGCATGGACGTCGGCATCGCGCATCAGCTTCACGTCCTCCGGCTTGAGAATGCCGGACTCGGTAACGACCATTTTTTCCGGCGGGATGCGCGGCAACAGGCCGATGGTGGTCTGCAGCGATGTTTCAAAGGTGCGCAGGTTGCGATTATTGATGCCGACCATCGCTGTCTTCAATTTCAGCGCCGCCGTCAGCTCGTCGCCATCGTGCACCTCGACCAGCACGCCCATGCCGAGTTCATGCGCGCAGGCTTCGAGTTCCGCCATCAAGCCGTGGTCCAGTGCTGACACGATCAGCAGGATGCAGTCCGCTCCCCAGGAGCGTGCTTCGTAAACCTGGTACAGGTCGACGATGAAATCCTTGCGCAGGACAGGCAGGTCGCAGGCAGCGCGCGCCTGCTGCAGGTACTCCGGTGCGCCCTGGAAAAACTGCACGTCCGTGAGCACCGAGAGACATGCTGCCCCATGGCTTGCGTAGCTCTCGGCGATTTCCGCCGGGCGGAAGTCCGGGCGCAGGATGCCCTTGGAAGGCGAGGCCTTCTTCACCTCGGCGATCACGCCGGCCTGGCCCGAATGGATCTTCGCCCGCAGGCTGGCTTCGAATCCGCGCAGTGCCTGCCGCGCTTCGGTATTGCTCTCCACGTCGCGGCGCAGGCTCGCGAGGTCTTGCTGTTTCTTCGCTGCGGCGACCTCGTCCGCTTTGACGTCGAGGATTTTCTTCAGAATGTCGGACATGATGAATCAGTTGGCGGCGCCGAGTTGCTGCGTCGCTTGCACAAATTGGTTCAGCTTTGCACGGGCCGCGCCGGAGGCGAGGACCTCGCGCGCTTTCATCAAGCCGTCGCCGATGGAATTCACGGCGCCGGCCGCGTAAAGCGCGGTGCCCGCATTGAGCACGACGATGTCGCGGACCGGTCCCGGAGTGTTGTCGAGTGCTTCGTAGATTTTCTGCTTGGACTCTTCCGCGCCGGACACTTTCAGGTTGCGGCTGGCGACCATCTGCAGGCCGAAGTCTTCCGGATGGATTTCATATTCGCGGACTTGCCCATCGACCAGTTCGCCGACCATGGTTGCCGCACCGAGAGACACTTCATCCATATTGTCGCGGCCCCAGACCACCAGCGCATGCTTCGCGCCGAGACGCTGCAGGACCCGGACCTGGATACCGACCAGGTCGGGATGGAAAACGCCCATCAGGATATTGGGCGCGCCGGCCGGGTTGGTCAGCGGGCCGAGGATATTGAAGATGGTCCGGACGCCGAGTTCCTTGCGCACCGGTGCCGCATGCTTCATCGCCGCATGATGGTTCGGCGCGAACATGAAGCCGATGCCGGTCTGCTCGATGGATTGGGCGACCTGCTCGGGCTTGAGATTGATATTAGCGCCCAGCGACTCCAGCACATCCGCGCTACCGGACGACGAGGACACGCTGCGCCCGCCGTGCTTGGCGACGCGCACGCCCGCCGCCGCGACGACGAACATCGATGCGGTTGAGATATTGAAGGTATGGGCGCCGTCGCCGCCGGTGCCGACGATATCGAGCAGGTTGCTGGTATCGGCCAGCGGTACCTTCGTCGCGAACTCGCGCATCACCTGCGCCGCCGCGGCAATCTCGCCGATGGTTTCCTTCTTCACTCGCAGGCCCATCGTCAGTGCCGCGATCATGACCGGCGACATTTCGCCGCCCATGATCTTGCGGAACAGCGCCAGCATTTCATCGTGGAAGATCTCGCGGTGTTCGATACAGCGTAGCAGCGCTTCTTGCGGCGTAATCGGCATGGCGTGGCTCCGTCTCAGATAGTCAGGAAATTCTTCAACAGCGAGTGGCCGTGTTCCGAAAGGATGGACTCCGGATGGAACTGCACGCCTTCAATCTGGTAATGCTTGTGCCGCACGCCCATGATCTCGCCGTCCTCGGTCCATGCCGTCACCTCCAGGCAATCCGGAAGCGACGCGCGCTCGATAGCCAGCGAGTGGTAGCGGATGATGGTGTAGGGGCTCGGCAGGTCCTTGAAGACGCCGGCGCCGGTATGCGAAATGACGGAGGTCTTGCCGTGCATGACCTGTTTGGCGCGGATCACCTTGCCGCCGAACGCGGCGCCGATGCTTTGATGGCCGAGGCAGACGCCAAGGATCGGCAGCTTGCCCGCGAATTCCTTCAGCAGCGGGACCGACACGCCGGCTTCGTGCGGCGTGCAGGGGCCGGGCGAAATGCAGATGCGGTCCGGCTTCATCGCCGCGATCTGTTCGAGTGTGATTTCATCGTTGCGGACGGTCCGCACATCTTCACCGAGTTCGCCGAAGTACTGGACGAGGTTGTAGGTGAAGGAGTCGTAGTTATCAATCATCAGCAGCATGTCAGATCTCCCCATCCAGGCCATCCTGCACCTGCTCGGCGGCACGCAATACGGCGCGTGCCTTGTTTTCCGTTTCCTGCCATTCCATCTCGGGTATCGAGTCGGCGACCACGCCGGCGGCGGCCTGCACGTACAGCATGCCTTCCTTGATGACGCCGGTGCGGATTGCAATGGCGAGGTCCATCTCCCCGCCGAACGACAGGTAGCCGCATGCGCCGCCATAAATGCCGCGCTTGGTCGGCTCGAGTTCGTCAATGATTTCCATCGCACGTACCTTCGGCGCGCCGGACAGGGTGCCGGCGGGGAAGGTGGCCTTCAGCACATCGAGGTTCGACAGGCCGGGCTTGAGCGTGCCTTCCACGTTCGACACGATGTGCTGCACGTGGGAGTATTTTTCGATCACCAGCTTGTCCGTCACCTTCACGCTGCCGGTTTCGGCGATGCGGCCGATGTCGTTGCGGGCGAGGTCGATGAGCATCACATGCTCCGCGATCTCCTTCGGATCGGCCAGCAGTTCCTTCGCCAGCTGCGCATCCTTCTCGGGAGTGGTGCCGCGGGGGCGTGTGCCGGCGAGCGGCCGGATTGTGACTTTCTTCTTGCCTTCGTTCGTCTGCTCGTTGCGCACCAGGATCTCCGGCGAGGCGCCGACGATCTGCATGTCGCCGAAGTTGTAGAAGTACATGTAGGGCGAGGGATTCAGCGAGCGCAACGCACGGTACAGCGACAGCGGCGCGTCGACGTAAGGCTTTTTCAGCCGCTGGCCGACCTGCACCTGCATCAGGTCGCCGGCCATGATGTATTCCTTCGCCTTGTCGACAGCCTTCAGGTAGTCCGGCTTGTCGAACTCGCGCATGGTATCTGTGCGCACCGATGCCGAGGTGACCGGCACGTCGACCGCGCGGCGAAGCATCGCGCGCAGGTCCTTCAGTCGCTGGCGGGCCTTCGAATAGGCTTCGGCTTGCGTCGGATCGGCATAAACGATCAGGTAAAGCTTGCCGGACAGGTTGTCGATGACCGCGAGCTCTTCCGTCACCAGCAGCTGGATGTCAGGCAGGCCAAGGTCGTCGGGCGGCGCCGAATGGGCCAGCCGCTTTTCGATATGGCGTACGGTGTCATAGCCGAAGTACCCCGCCAGTCCGCCGCAGAAGCGCGGCATGCCCGGACGGATCGCGGCCTTGTAGCGCGACTGGAATTCGGCGATGAATTCGAGCGGATTGCCTTCGTGCGTCTCGACCACCGTGCCGTTCTTCACAACTTCGGTCCTGGTGCCGTAGCTGCGCATGAGTGTCGACGCCGGCAGGCCAATAAAGGAATAGCGCCCGAAGCGCTCGCCTCCGACCACGGATTCGAGCAGGAATGTGTTCTTGCCGGTGTTCTGGGTCTGGGCCAGCTTCAGGTAAAGCGTGAGCGGCGTTTCGAGGTCCGCAAAGGCTTCGGCGATGAGCGGAATACGGTTGTAGCCTTCAGCGGCCAGCGATTTGAATTCGAGTTCAGTCATGTTTCTCTCCGGGCGCTATTGTAGAACGGGACGCCAATAGCGGGGGGTGTCAAAAAAACGTTGCTAACCAGCAAAGCGGAAGGCAAATGCGGTCAGCGGCAATGTGGGCTATACAGTCCAGGATTGCCAGCGTCGCCACAGCCAGGCCTCATAGCGGCCCACTGCAGTCACGTCACGTTTTTTGTCGAGAAACATGTCGATAGGTTATGCGGAAACAAGATGTGCTGCGTCAAGCAGCGTTGGAACTATACCATCGGAATCGACGCCATGTATAGGTTCGCCATGATTGTACCCGTATGGCACATTCAGGACCTTGCACCCGGCCGCCCGCGCGGCCTGCGCGTCATTCGAGGAGTCGCCGATCGCCACCACCTCGTCCGGTTGCAGGCCGAAATCCTGGCATACCGTCAGCAGCGGCAAGGGGTCAGGCTTCTTCCGGGGCAGTGAATCGCCGCCGTACACCACTTCGAAATACGCGTGGAGGCCGGTCTTTTCGAGGAGTTCGACGGCGAAGCCGAGCGGCTTGTTGGTCACGCACGCCAACCTGACGCGTTTGGCGCGAAACGCCTCCAGCCCTTCGCGCACCCCCGGATACACCTCCGAGTAAGCCCCGTTGATCGCCACATAGTGCTTCATGTACGAAGCCAGCGCCGTCTCGAAATGCCGCTCCACGGCCTCCGGACCGTAGTCGACCGCGAGCACGCGGCGCATCAGGTTTTCCGTGCCCTTGCCGACGAAATGGGTGATCGTTTCGATATCGATGGGCGCGAGGCCGAGGTCCGCGCGCATCCGGTTGACTGCGACATGGAAGTCCGGCGCGGTGTGCACCATCGTCCCGTCGAGGTCGATGATGGCCGCGCGGATTCCGCTCAGTGCCACGCGTTCCGGCGCGTTCATGCCTGCGCCAGCTGCGCGCGCATTGCGTCGATTACCGCCTTGTAATCCGGCTTGCCGAAAATCGCCGAGCCCGCAACGAAGGTATCGGCGCCGGCACGTGCGGCAGCGGCGATGTTCTCGATCTTGATGCCGCCATCCACCTCGAGCATGATGTCGCGGCCGGATTCGTCGATGCGGCGGCGCACGGCGGCAATCTTCTTCAGTGCTTCAGGAATGAAGGACTGGCCGCCGAAGCCCGGATTGACCGACATGATCAGGATCATGTCCAGCTTGTCCATCACATGGTCGAGGTAATGCAGCGGCGTGGCCGGATTGAACACCAGGCCGGCCTTGCAGCCGTTGTCGCGGATGAGCTGCAGGGAGCGGTCGATATGCTCGGAGGCCTCGGGGTGGAAGGTGATGATGTTTGCGCCCGCCTTCGCAAAGTCCGGAATGATGCGGTCCACCGGCTTGACCATCAGGTGCACGTCGATCGGCGCCTGCACGTGCGGGCGGATGGCTTCGCAGACGAGCGGACCAACAGTCAGGTTGGGTACATAATGGTTGTCCATCACGTCGAAGTGGATGATGTCGGCGCCAGCGGCGACGACATTGCGGACTTCCTCGCCCAGGCGGGCAAAATCGGCGGAAAGGATGCTGGGGGCAATACGATAGGTAGGCATGACAAGCAATGTTGAAATGAATGCGCTATTTTACCTGTTCGACTGCGCAGGGATATGTTGCAATGATGGCAGTTTTCGGTTGCAATCTTCCTGGTCGCCGCCGTAGCGTGCAAGAACAACAAGGAAATCCAGATGGCCACCTATGAATTCACCGTATCCGTGAAAACCCAGTACCTGGAGGAGCAATCTGAGCCGGACCGCAGCAATTTTGTGTTCGCCTACACGATCACCATCAGGAACACCGGCCAGGTCCCGGCGCAGCTCATCTCGCGGCACTGGATCATCGTCGACGCGAACAACCGCGTGGAAGAGGTGCGCGGCCTCGGAGTCGTCGGGCACCAGCCGCTGCTGCAGCCCGGCGAACTGTTCGAATACACCAGCGGAACGGCACTCGCAACGCCGCAGGGCTCGATGAAGGGTACCTATTTTTGCGTGGCGGAAGACGGCGAGCAGTTTGAAGCCGTAATTCCGGAATTCATCCTGTCATTGCCACGCACGCTGCATTGAATTAAGGTTGCTTGTCTTTGTCCGGCGGCAATGGTTTCGTCGGCGCGTTCCGGTCCGTGTTCTTGGGCAGGGTCCACCAGACGATAAAAACCAGCAGGAAAAGAGCAACCCCTGCCTCAAGCATCAACAGCCACATATTTGTATTCCTCGATGTCAGTTATCCGCACAAGTCTACTCGCTTCCGCCATTGCCGTATTCATCGCCGCCTGTACGACGGTCCCGCCCGCCCCGCCGGCAAAACCGCCCGTTGCCCCCGTGCCGCCGGAGAAGCCGGCAGAGGCGCCCAAAGAGCTGTTCCGTGCCGCGACGTTCGCGGCGATGCCGGGCTGGGGCAGGGACAATCTGCGCGAAGCCTGGCCCGCCTTTGTCACCTCGTGCGAGGTGCTGGTCAGGAAATCTGACTGGAAAGAGCCTTGCCAGGTTGCGGCCGGCGTGGATGGCGCAAGCGAGACTGCTGTGCGCACCTTCTTCGAATCGTTTTTCACCCCCTACCAGGTCTTCAACCAGGATGGATCGGACACCGGCCTCGTGACGGGCTATTACGAGCCGCTGTTGCGCGGCGCCCGGAAACGCGGCGGCGCATTCCAGATCCCGCTGCACCGCGCGCCGGACGACTTGCTGACCATCGACCTTTCGTCTGTCTATCCTGAGCTGAAGAATATGCGCTTGCGCGGACGCGTCGTGGGCAACAAAGTGGTTCCCTACCCCACGCGCGGAGAGATGATGCAGTCGAACGCATTGGTCGGCAAGGAGATCGTCTGGGTTGACGACGCGGTGGAGGCGTTCTTCCTGCAAGTGCAAGGGTCTGGCCGCGTGCAATTGGCGGATACGAAGGAAACAATCCGAATTGCGTATGCGGACCAGAATGGGCATCCCTACAAGTCGATCGGCCGCTACCTTGTCGACAAGGGGGAAATGACGCTCGATCAGGCTTCCGCGCAGTCGATCAAGGCGTGGTTTGCGTCCAACCCGGCACGGCAGCAGGAATTGCTCAGCGCTAATCCCAGCTATGTTTTCTTCCGTGAAGAGAAGCTTGCAGATCCAAAAAAGGGGCCGAAAGGCGCCCTCGGTGTTCCTTTGACCCCGCAGCGTTCAATCGCTGTCGATCCTCAGTTCATCCCGCTTGGCGTTCCGGTATTTCTGGCGACGACACAACCGGGAAAAGAAATACCGCTGCAGCGGCTCATGATGGCGCAGGATACGGGCGGCGCCATCAGGAATCCTGTGCGTGCGGATTTTTTCTGGGGGTTCGGCGGTGACGCAGGCGAGAAGGCAGGCAAGATGAAGCAGCGCGGCCAAATGTGGGTGCTGCTGCCGAAACTGGGAGCGCCTCCTGTGTTGATATCACGCTAAACGCGTTGCCGCTGCGCGCATTATGAGGCGTGCAGTGCAGGTTCGCGCGCTCCGTCGCCAAGCTGCATCGCCAGTGCAAACGGCGAGTCCATCGTCGTTATGTGGAACAAGAGCCACTGCGGCATCAATTCATTGACGACCTGCCTGCCGATGCCGGTGTCTCCGTCCATCACCTGAGCGTGGACATGATGCAGCGCTCCGAGCACGCGGGCATGCTCCTCCTGATGTGTCGGCAGGCCGGGATAGTCCAGATCGTCCATCCATACTTCTTCCTTGCGAAACAGTCGTTCCGCAGTACTCACGAATAGGCCGAATTGGGTGGGAAAGTCCCGGTCATCAGCACAGGAAAGGGCGTCCAAGGCGTTGAACATGTCGTGATGCAACCGATCCATTGCCGGCACTCCAGACGATATATCGGACGTGGGTAGCCAAGCGGATGTCGATTGCGTCATGGAGAGCCTTTCTGAGTGGAGTGCAAAAGGGGGACGGAGCGGCGCTGCAACAGGCGCTTGCCGAAAATTCATGCTACCCCCTCGGACCGGCCTTCGTTTGATATGGCGCAATGAGGCGAGGGAGCGATTCGCCCGTTTTATCGGTGTTGGCGGGGATGTGCGGCGAGAGGGGTACAATGGCGGCCATCCTTTCTTGTCCAGGAGACTATAAGAATGACCTATGAAAATATTGTGGTTGAAACCCGCGAAAAGGTAGGTGTGATCCAGCTGAATCGTCCCAAGGCACTGAACGCGCTCAATGACAAGCTGATGGATGAGCTCGGCGCTGCGCTGGCAGCATTCGACGCCGACGAGAACATCGGCTGCATCGTGATTACTGGCAGTGAAAAGGCATTCGCCGCCGGCGCCGACATCGGTGCGATGGCCAACTATTCGTTCATGGACGCTTACAAAGGCGACTATATTACGCGGAACTGGGAGCAGATCCGTCGCATTCGCAAGCCCGTCATCGCTGCGGTTGCCGGGTATGCCCTCGGCGGAGGGTGCGAACTGGCCATGATGTGCGATTTCATCATTGCGGCGGACACGGCAAAGTTCGGCCAGCCGGAAATCAAACTGGGTACCATTCCGGGTGCGGGCGGAACACAGCGCTTGCCGCGCGCTGTTTCCAAATCGAAAGCAATGGATATGTGCCTTACTGGCCGCATGATGGACGCGGCCGAAGCTGAGCGCGCCGGTTTGGTATCGAGAGTGGTTCCTGCGGACAAGCTGATGGACGAGGCGGTATCTGCGGCTGCTACCATCGCCGGCATGTCGCTGCCGATCGCCATGATGGTAAAGGAATCCATCAACCGCGCCTACGAGACGACGCTTAACGAAGGCGTTCAGTTCGAGCGCCGCCTGTTCCATAGCACCTTCGCCACCGAGGACCAAAAAGAGGGAATGAAGGCTTTTATCGAGAAGCGCTTGCCAAGCTTCCGGAACCTTTGATATATTGCGCCTCCCGTCGCGAAACGGAGCAGGAAAAGGCGGTTTGCCTGCCTGTAATTCGGAGCGTGCCGGGAGGGTGGTAGTGTGGTTTTTGTGGCAAGAGCTTTTGGAATTTCGCAGTGAAGTAGTTGACGAGTTCTGAAAAGCGCCTCATAATCCCATCTCTTTGCTGCTGACGGACAGAACGATCCGAAAGCAGATTGCGAAACTGAAAAGTTGAGCAAAAAGAAGCAGTTACGCGAACAAGTTAATGCACGAAGTGCTTGACGCGAAATCGAAAACGCTTCATAATCTCGTTTCTCTGCTGCTGACGAACAAAACGATTCGCAGCGCGGCGCCGAAAGGATGCCGGGGCAGACAAGTTCTTTAAAAAGTAACAGCCGATAAGTGTGGGCGCTTGGTGGGAGTGCGGCGCTGGGGTGACTCAGCGCAGAACTTAAAACATTAAGTGCTCACAAAAAATATAGGTAAGAATCGCAAGATAATTACCTGTCAGTATTTTGAGTGAGCGACGGTTCTTCGGAACCTGGCAGCAATGCCACAACAGAGATTGAACTGAAGAGTTTGATCCT
>NZ_DASRXF010000164.1:0-5358 GCF_035654295.1 Noviherbaspirillum sp.
ATGTTCACCAATGAAAAGCCGGGCGGCCACGGCGAGCGCTCGGTGGCGATCGGCACCATCGACATGGCAGTGTGGGATGCCGTCGCCAAGATCGAAGGCAAGCCGCTGTTCCAGCTCCTCGCCGACCGCTACGGCAACGGCCGGCCCAACCGCAAGGTGTTTGTGTACGCCGCCGGCGGCTACTACTACCCGGGCCAGGACCATGAAAAGCTGAAGGACGAGATGCGCAGCTACATCGACCGCGGCTACACGGTGGTGAAGAAAAAAATTGGCGGCGCTTCGATCGACGAGGACCTGCGCCGCATCGACTCCATCCTCAGCGTGCTGCAAGACGGCCAGAAGCTTGCCGTCGATGCCAACGGGCGCTTCGACCTGGACACCGCCATCCAGTATGCAAAGGCGCTGTCGCAATACGACCTGTTCTGGTACGAAGAACCGGGCGATCCTCTGGACTTCGAACTGCAGGCGACCTTGCGCAATTACTACGACAAGCCGATGGCAACCGGCGAAGATCTGTTCTCGATGCAGGATGCGCGCAACCTGATCCGTTACGGTGGCATGCGTCCCGACCGTGACTGGCTGCAATTCGACTGCGCACTCAGCTACGGCCTGGTCGAATACCTGCGCACCTTGAAGATGCTGCACCAGCATGGCTGGTCGCCGAGCCGTTGCATTCCCCACGGCGGCCACCAGATGTCGCTCAACATCGCAGCCGGCCTCGGCCTCGGCGGCAACGAGTCCTACCCGGACCTGTTCCAGCCCTACGGCGGCTTCCCCGACGGCGTGAAGGTCGACAACGGCTACATCACGATGCCCGACCTGCCGGGTATCGGTTTCGAAGGGAAGGCCGACCTCTGGGCAGAAATGCAGAAACTGTCTGCCTGACCCGATCGGTCATCGTGCCGGCGCAGGTGATCAGGGAGGCCCGCGCTGCTTTTACACATCCCGGCATACCGCCGGGAACATCATCAAGGAGACAAGGCATGAAGTTCACACTCTCAAGATCCCTCGTTGTGCTTGCGCTGGCGGCAAGCTCGGCTTCGTACGCGGCAGACTATCCGACCAAGACGATCACGATGATCGTTCCGTTTGCGGCCGGCGGTCCGACCGACACCATTGCGCGCCTGCTAGCACAGGCAATTGGCACCAACCTGAAGCAACAGGTCATCGTGGAAAATGTCGGCGGCGCGGGTGGCACCATCGCGGCGGCGCGCGTGGCGAGGTCTGCCCCCGATGGCTACACGATCTTTATCCACCACGTCGGCCACTCCACCGCGCCGAGCCTGTATCGCAAGCTCAACTACAACAGCATCGACAGCTTCGAACCGATCGGGCTCGCGACCGATGCCGCATCGACCCTCATTGCGCGGAAAGATTTCCCGGCGAAGGACATCAACGAGCTGCTGTCCTATCTGAAGGCCAACAAGGAAAAAGTCACGCTTGCCAACGCCGGCATCGGTGCCGCATCGCACCTGTGCGGCATGCTTTTCATGAGTGCCATCGGCACCGATCTCACCACCGTGCCATACAAGGGCACCGGCCCGGCAATGAATGACTTGCTGGGCGGCCAGGTCGACCTGATGTGCGACCAGGTGACCAACACGATGAGCCATATCAAGAGCGGAAAGGTCAAGGCCTATGCGGTGACGTATAAAAACCCGGTGGCCACTTTGCCCGACCTTCCCCCGCTCGCGAGCGCCGGCCTGACCGGATTCGAACTTTCGGTGTGGCACGGCTTGTATGCGCCGAAGGGCACGCCGAAGGAGATCGTGACCAAACTCAGCAGCGCGCTGCAAGCCGCGCTCAAAGACCCGACGGTGAAGCAGCGTCTCGCAGACCTCAGCACCGACCCTGTGGCCGAGAACCGCGCAACACCGGATGCGCTTCGCTCGCATCTGAAAGCGGAAATCGACAAGTGGGGCCCGATCATCAAGAAGGCCGGCGTGTACGCCGAATAAACTCCCCATCCGCATCGAACGGCGGCCTGGACCTGCGCCATCGGCTCCGCGCCGCCGTCTTCGTTAACGTCCGTCCCTCTCGCATTCAGCCTCATTTTTCGAATCTTGAAAACGTTGATATGAATCATGTTTAAAAGATTCACCGCACATGTAGGATTTGGTCATCCGAAGTTCGACCACTCTCCACTGAGGTAATAAAAATGAAACTGAAACTGATCTCGCAAGCGATTGCAGGCATCGTCCTCGGCGTTGCCGCCCTGTCTCCCGTCTCTGCTGCGCAAGAGCGCGCGACCGACAGCGCTGCCGTCAAGATCCGCCCGGACGTCACGTTCACTTTGCGTACCGATATCGCGGACGGCAAGCTGGTGTTTATCGGCGAGAACGGCGCCATCAAGGGCAAGGTCAATCCGCAGCTGAACGTGGCCGAAGGTGCGGTGGTGCAGATCAACCTCATCAACGGCGACGGCGCGCAGCACGACATCTCGGTGCCGGATTTCGCGGCGCAGTCGAACAAACTGAATGACAAGGGCGCCAGCACCGCCATCGTGTTTCGCGCCAACAAGAAGGGCGAATTCCAGTACATCTGCTCGATTCCCGGCCACGTGGCCGCTGGCATGGTCGGCAAGATCGTCGTCGGTGGCGGCGCCGCCGCAAAGGCCGCACCGAAGGCAGCGGACGTGTCGCGCAACCCGAGTGAAGTCGGCACGCCGGTCGGCAAGCGCGGCCCGCAGACGCTCAACGTCAACCTCGAGACCACCGAAGTCCTCGGCCAGCTGTCTGACGGAACGACCTACAAATTCTGGACCTTCAACAACAAGGTGCCGGGACCGTTCATCCGCGTGCGCGTCGGCGATACCGTCAACGTGAACATGACCAATGCCAAGGACAGCAAGATGATCCACTCGGTGGACTTCCATGCGGTGACCGGCCCCGGCGGCGGTGCGGCGGTAACCCAGGCCGCACCGGGACAAAGCAAAGGCTTTACCTTCAAGGCGATCAACCCGGGCATCTATGTGTACCACTGCGCCACGCCGATGGTCGCCCAGCATATCTCCAACGGCATGTATGGCCTGATCCTTGTCGAGCCGGAAGGCGGCCTGCCGAAGGTGGACAAGGAGTTCTACGTCATGCAGGGTGAGCTGTACACCGTGCAGAAGCACGGCACGCCGGGCGAGCACGAGTTCTCGCTCGACAAGCTGCTGGACGAGAAAGCGGAACACATGACCTTCAACGGCACACACGATGCACTGACCTCGACGCACCGGATGGAAGTGAAGGTCGGCGAAACCGTGCGCGTCTTCTTCGGCGTCGGCGGCCCGAATGCGACGTCCAGCTTCCACATCATCGGCGAAGTGTTCGACCGCGTGTACAACCAGGGCGACCTGACCTCGCCGCCGTTGAAGGACATCCAGACCACCACTGTCGCTCCCGGCGGCGCAACCATGGTCGAGTTCAAGGCTGAGGTTCCCGGCCGACTGATTCTGGTTGACCATGCCTTGTCCCGCCTCGAGAAGGGCCTGGCCGGCTTCATGCATGTCACCGGTCCGGAAAACCACGAAGTGTTCAAGGCAAACAGCCCGATCGATCCCAAGTCCGGCCACTAACAGGTCTCTTGGAGTAGAGTAGCCGGCCTCTACCGGGGCCACAGGGAGACCCGCGCAAGCGGGTCTCTCTTTTTGGGCTCTTGATCCGTCTCGATCTGGTCCCGGGCGAGGAGCTCGTTTGCCCTTATGTCAGCCGCGCCTGACGACGCTATGCATCAAGGCATTGGTCTGATGCACCAGGCGGGCCACCGGGCTGTTCTCATGTGCCAGCAGCCAGAGCTTCAGCCGACGTACGTAGCCATCGACGAAGGTTTTTCCAACCCGGGCACCTTTCAGCGCCAGGTATTTGCGGGAGCGGTAAATTTCCACGCGCTCCATATCCTGCTGCACGCCCAGGAACTTCACCTTGTAGTGATTTCGCCCGCCGCCGAAATCGTACTTGATCCCCCCGCGCGCAATGCATTCACAGAGCGTCATGTAGCAGCAGATGGTTCCGAGACGGTAATCGTTGTACGCGGGATCGTGGGCGATCACCTCCAGGAAATAGGCGTTGCCGACACGGAAATTGACGGTGCCGGCGCAAACCCGGCCGTTGATGCGGATCACGCAAACAAAACCGCGCAACTTCGCGAGCCCGATGATGCGCGTCCTTTCCGCCGCCGCGATGCCGAAGCGTTTGTTCTTCGACGCGATGCGCGCCGCGCTCAGGTCGATGATCGCATGCACGTCCTGCTCGTCGATCTCCTCATTGACGTAAAAGCGGCAACTGAAGGACGGGAAGTCTTCAAGAAGCTTCTTGCGGTAGCGCTTGATGGCATCGCGGGTGGACCGTCCCAGCCTCTTCGTGTATTCCTCCGGGGTGGCGGGCAGGGCAACGGGAAAGCGCTCCTGCGAATTGTGTCTCTGGAACGGGAAGGGCAGGTCTTGCAGGTCGGTCTGCACCGCCCTGAAGTTGATCGCCCATACCGATCCAAAATGCTCGAACACGTAACGGGCGAAGCGCAGCACTTCGGCATGCTCGATCCGTATCATCTGGTTGAGCACCTGCGCAACCCCCCGGTTCACGCGAAACAGCAGGATCACGCGGGCGGCGGCGCCTCTGCGCACGACGTAGGTGCTGACCTCATCGGCTGCATCGCAAAAAATACGGAAGAACGGCAGGGAGGAATGATTGTGCCCGTAGATGCGGTCCAGCTCGGGCTCCACGGAGGCGGGTATCGCGTTGATGTGGCAGGAAATGGTGACATCATCGTTAGCCGCTGCCTCGCGCAGTGGCATCGTCATTAGTTTGTTCATTGGAACAATCGCAAGCGCTGAGTGCGCTCATTGTCCATTTGCGCGCGGGCGCCCGCATGGCAATCCGCCGCCTGTTTGATCAATTCGGGATCGGGGGCGAGAACGGGCTGCGCTGTATCAAAGCCGGTTTCTGACGGGCATCCCCAGCAAGCCGGCAGGCAAGGCGGACAAGGCACATAATGGCGTCATGTTCCGTCTTATCGATCATGCCCATGGAAAGATTCTATCCCCCGGCGCCTGAACTGCAGGTGGCGGAATGGCTTAATGCGCCGGCCGACATCACGCTCACCTCCTTGCGCGGCCGCGTGGTGCTGCTGCATGCATTCCAGATGCTGTGTCCGGCCTGCGTAAGTCATGGCGTGCCGCAGGCGCAGCGCGCGTGGGAAACCTTCGGTCAAAGGGATGTCGTGGTACTCGGGCTGCATACCGTATTCGAGAATCATGCAGCGATGCATCCGGGTGTGCTGCGCACTTTCGTACAGCAGAACAAGCTTGGTTCTCCGGTGGGAATCGACAGCCCGCGACTCGCCGAATCCATCCCTGCGACCATGCATGCGTAC
>NZ_DASRXF010000165.1:0-7564 GCF_035654295.1 Noviherbaspirillum sp.
GTCGCCGGGCCCCGAATCTGCTTAAATGCTCGCAACCCTCCTCGGAATTCACTCCATGCATCCTGCCTCGTCCCAAATGCCCGCCAATGCGCTCAAGCGCCCGCCGAAACTTTACCGCTATGCCCCGCGCGCCGAACTGGAACGCTCGCTGCAGTTCGGCGAATTCCGCCTGCAGCCGCCGAGCGGTCCCGTGCGCGGGCAGGGCTTTCTCACGCTGAGCCTCGCCAGCGCCTGGGACACCTCCCTGTTCGCCGGCCTCGGCAATACGGATTGCTGCCTTGTGATCCACGACGCCGAACAGTTCGGCGAACGCATCCACCGCGCCGCGCAACGTCTCCTGCCAAGCTGGGCCGGCATCGACGCTGCCATTTCCTACGGCACGCCCAGCCCGCTCGGCGAAGTCTTTACCCGCGCCAGGCAGCAGGCAAGCGACAAGGAATGGCTGTTCGCGTGGCGCCCGACGCAGCAGGCACTGGTCAACAAGGCCGTCACCATCACCATCGGCAGCATCGAAAGCATCGCCGAACTGCGGCACAAATCCTGACGCACGCGCCGCCGCTGCCTGACGTGGCGGCACGGCCCTCCGGTTGCTACACTGGCACCACGCAACCCGGCAAGGGAGGGCGCATGGCGAACACACTCCGGTTTCTGCAAAGACACAAGGGCGAGGGCCGCCTGTGAAACTGCGCACCTCCATCGTGCTGGCCGTCATCGTCGGCCTCCTGATCCCGCTTACCGTCAGCAGCGTGCTCACCCTCGGCCAGCGGCAGGATGCGCTGACGCGGCAACTGCAGGCCGACCACGAGCGTCTCGCCGATATCCTCGCCCTGGGCATGCAGGAACCGTTGTGGAACCTGAGCCATGAAGCCGGCCTGCCCTTGTTCCATTCCGTCCTCGGCGATGCCCGTGTCACGGCGCTCGTCGTGCGCGACAAGAAATTCGGTGTGTTCCTCAACAGCGAACAGCCCAAGCGCCGGCTCGGACGGCAGTCCCGGATCACGCGCGATGTCCTCTACGACGAAAACGTCATCGGCTACGTGACCCTGGAAATGGACAGCGGACAACTGGACGCCGAAATCACACGCGACCGCATCGCCTTCGCCCTCACGGCGCTCGGCCAGTTGCTGCTCAGCCTGGCGCTCATCCTGGTGCTGCTGCAGGTGCGCGTGCTTGCGCCGCTCAGGCAACTCATCGGGGCCTCGCAGCGGCTTGCCCGGCGCGAGCTTTCCGAACCCTTCAACTGGCAGCGCAAGGACGAGCTCGGCAGCCTCGGCAACAGCCTGGAAAGCACGCGCCAGGCATTGCGCAGCCTGTTCGACGAACTCGAAACCAAGAACCGCGAACTGGAGCGCGACATCGAACGCCGCATGCAGGTCGAGAAGGAACTCAAGCAGCACCGTGAGCACCTCGAGGAACTGGTGCGCGCACGCACCGCGGAACTGACCGTGGCCAAGGAGCGCGCCGAGATCGCCAACCGCGCCAAGAGCACCTTCCTCGCCAGCATGAGCCACGAACTGCGCACGCCGCTCAATGCCGTGCTCGGCTACGCGCAGATCCTCAAGCGCGACCCCAACCTCGATCAACGGCAGGTCGCCGCGCTCGACACCATCCAGCACAGTGGCGAGCACCTGCTCACGCTCATCAACGACCTGCTCGACCTGTCCAAGATCGAGGCCGGCAAGTTCGAGCTCCATGAAAGCCCGGCCGACCTGCAGCAATTCCTGCACACCATCTGCGACATCATCCGTGTGAAGGCCGAACAGAAGGCGCTCGATGTCGTGTTTGATGTTGCCCAAAGCCTGCCCGCCGCCGTGATGATGGATGAAAAGCGCCTGCGGCAGGTCTTGCTCAACCTGCTCGGCAATGCCATCAAGTTCACCGATCGCGGCCAGGTCAAATTGCGGGTGGCGCAACTTCCCGCCGCCGAAGGGCGGGCGCGGATACAGTTCGAGGTGAGCGACACGGGCATCGGCATGGAAGAGGACCAGTTCGCGCGCATCTTCGAACCGTTCGAGCAGGTGGGCGACGTACAGCGCCGGCTGGGCGGCACGGGGCTCGGGCTCTCCATCAGCCGGCAACTGGTGCGCATGATGGGCAGCGATATCGCGGTGCGCAGCCGGCCCGGCGGCGGCAGCGTGTTCAGCTTCGAGCTCGGACTCGCGCTCGCCGAGCGCAGTGAAGTCCCGGTGCGCGTGGAACACGACATCATCGGCTACGCGGGCCCGCTGCGCACCGTGCTCATCGCCGACGACGTCGCCGCCAACCGCACCATGCTGGCCGACATGCTCGGCACGCTCGGATTCCGCGTGATCGAGGCCGGCGACGGCCGCGAGGCGCTCGACCGCGCCCTGGCCGGAAAACCCGATGCCGTCCTGATGGACATCATGATGCCGGTCATGTCCGGCATCGAAGCGATGCGCCGCATGCGCGCATCGCCGTCACTGCAAGACGTGCCCATCATCGCCATCTCGGCCGCCGCCTCCGCCAGCGAACCGGGCGACTGCCTCGCCGCCGGCGCGGACATCTTCATGGCCAAGCCGGTTGACCAGCTCGCATTGCTGCGCGAGCTCGGCAACCGGCTGCAGCTGACATGGATTCACGCCGAAGCGCCGGCCGCCACGGAAGCCGACACCGAGGCCGGCATGATTCCGCCGGCGCCGGACCAGATGGCCGCGCTGTACCGTCTCGCACTCGCGGGCAACATGCGCGACATCCGTCAATTCGCCGCACAGCTCGCGGAGCGCGACGAGCGCTGCCGTCCCTTCGCGGCGCGCCTCGCCGAACTCGCCGAGGCATACCAGTCCAAGGCGATCGTCAGCCTGGTGGAGCACTACATGGCGCCCGGCACGCAGGCCCACGTCGACACGCCGCAGGCGGCGAGATGATCGACGCTTGACCTCGAAGCTTTACATTTCGCACATTACCTGAGATAAATAGGCACGACCTGCCGCGCGCGCAGAACGATGCGCATGCGCGGCGCACACCGCAAAAACACAAGGGAGCAACGCCATGGTGGCAAATAACATCAAGACCGTCCGCAACGACATGAAGACCCTGGTCAAGGATGCGCAGGACCTGCTGCGCGAAGCCAGCCTCGCCAGCGGCGACAAGGCCGACGAAATGCGCGCAAGGGGCCTCGCCATGCTCGAGACCGCAATGGACAAGGCACACGAGCTGCAAGCCCTCGCCCTCGAAAAAGGCAAGGCCGCTGCCCATACCACCGACGAATTCGTGCACGAACATCCGTGGAAGGCCGTGGGCATCGCCGCCGGCATCGGCCTCGTGCTCGGCATGCTGATCTCGCGTCGCTGATCGAAGCGCATGGATCAACGGTACCCCGGCGATGAGGATGCCGGCCAGGGCAGGCCGGGGCTGGTCGCCGGTCTCGCAGGCGTTGCAAGGAACATGTTCGGCCTGCTCGTCAGCAGGATAGAACTGGCCGCGCTCGAACTGGGCGAAGTGCGCGACAACCTCGCACGGCTGCTGTTCATCGGCGCGCTCGGCATCGTCGCCGTCCTGTTCGCGCTCGGCTGCTGGACGGCGCTCATCGTCGTCCTCGCGTGGGAGACGATGGGATGGAAGATCCTGCTGGTCGTCGCCATCGCCTACACCCTGCTGGCCATCGGCATCCTGCGCCATGCGCGCGGTTACCTCGCCGGCGACAAGCTTGCCATGCCGGCCACCATGACCGAGCTGCGCAAGGACCGCGACGCCCTGATGTAGGAGATGACGATGAACCGCGAACAGCGCAAGAGACAACTCATCGCACAAGGCGCCATCTATCGTGCCGAAGTCCTGCTCGCCAAACAGGCTGCCGAAGAGAGCCTGCGTCCCGACACCCTCGCGCGCAGCGTGCTGCAGCAAGGCGCGGCTGCCGTGATCGCCGCTTTCCGCGGCAGCAATGGTGGTGGCAGTGGGGCCGGCGTGAACCTGCAGACGCTGCTTCCCCTCCTCATGGGCGGCCTTTCCGCCCTCTCGAAACACCAGTCCCTGCTCAAGACCATCGTGCGCGGCGCAGCGTTCGCCGGCACGGCGGCCAGCCTCGCCGCGCTTGTTTCAAGGAAGAAAAAATCACCTGCCGAGCAGAGCGCAGAAACTCCGCAAGCTTAACGATTTGTAACCCTGCCGAACTCGCATTTCTCCGCTGTGTCCAACCACTGTTTCCAAACAGAGGAACAGCATCATGCGCAAACGACTCACCGCAGGCACGCTTGCCGCAATCGTCGCGCTCGGCGGTTGCGCGAACATGAATGAAGTCCAGCGCGGCACCGCCACCGGTGCCGGCGTCGGCGCCGGCCTTGGCGCCGTCCTCGGGGCCGCGACGGGCCCGGGCGGCGGACGCAGGGCAGCCACCGGCGCAGCCATCGGCGGCGCGGTCGGCGCAGTCGCCGGCAACATCTGGTCCAGCAGGATGGAACAGCAGAAGCGCCAGATGGAGCAGGCCACGCAAGGCACCGGCGTGCAAGTCACGCAGACCGCCGACAACAGGCTCAAGCTCGACATCCCCAGCGACATCTCCTTCGACACCAACCGCAGCGACATCAAGCCCAACTTCCGTCCGGTGCTCGACAAGTTCGCCGAAGGCCTGGTCGCCAATCCCTATGCGCGGGTCAACATCATCGGCCATACCGACAGCACCGGCGGCGACGCGATCAACAATCCGCTCTCGGTCAACCGTGCGGCCGAAACGCGCGAGTACCTCGTCACCCGCGGCGTGGCTTCCAACCGCATCAGCATCGACGGCCGCGGCTCGCGCGAACCGGTGGCCGCCAACACCAGCGAAGCCAGCCGCGCCCGCAACCGTCGCGTCGAAATCTTCGTCGCCGAACAGCAGGCTACCGCGCAGGGTCCGCAGCCGGTACAGCAGCAGCCCGGCACCGTGCAGCCGGTTTATCCGAGCTCCGGCCAGTAAGGCCAGGCAAGCGGGCAAAAAAAAGCCGACCATGCGGTCGGCTTCTTTTATCGGCTGGGAGCCCGATTACTTCGATGCGGACACCATGTAATCGACGGCAGCCTTGACCTCGTCGTCGGACGCGTTGGAACCGCCCTTCGGAGGCATCATGCCCGCCTTGCCCTGGAAGCCCTTGATCGCGTGCGTGTAGAGCGTGTCATTGCCCTGCTTGATGCGATCCGTCCAGGCCGCCTTGTCGCCGACCTTCGGCGCACCGGCGACGCCGGCACCATGGCATGCGACGCACGCGGTGTCATAGACCTTCTTGCCATCGGCCTTGCCGCCGGCGGCGGCCCCTGCCACTGCCTTGGCCTGCTCGGTCGGCTGCGCCGGCGGGGTGGCGGAAGCGACTTGCGCGCCCTGCTCGGAAGCGGCAGGTGCGGCGGGTGCTGCGGCTTCCGCCGGTGCTGCTGCCTTCGCTGCCGGCTCCTTCAGGTTGCCGCCCGACTTGTTCGCCAGGAACACCACGGCGCGTTCCACTTCGATGTCATCCAGGTCCGGGTTGCCGCCCTTGGCCGGCATTGCATTGATCCCCTTGATCGCATTGCCCACGACCGTCGCCTGGCCCTTGCCCAGACGCGCAGCCCATGCGCCGTTGTCGCCGATCTTCGGCGCGCCGGCGGCGCCGGTATCGTGGCAGGCCGCGCAGACGGCCTTGTAAACCGCATCGCCGGCCTGCAACTGCTTGGGCGCGCTCGCATCCTTCAGCGTGAAACCCTCGTCGGCCACCGGGCGCAAGCGCGCCGCGATCGCCTCCGACGACATGCTGTCCGAACCGGCGCCGACCTTGTCGGCATTGGCCACGTACTGCACCAGCAGCACGATCGAGATGATCGGCACCAGGAAGCCGGCCGCTACGGCGGCGATCAACTGCTTGGGCGTCTTGATCGCGGTTTCGTGATGGGTATGTGCGTCGCTCATTTTTTCCTCAATGCATTTTGTGAAAACCGGTGGGCGGAGGCGAATCAGGCCCGGGAACTTGCAATGCTGCGCTGCAATGCCTCGCAAAACCCTTGATTATAGTCGGAAAAAGAGGGTTTGGATTGCAACGGAGGCTATTGTCGAATGCAGAATTCATGCCGGTGTCCAGGGGGCGCAACATGATCTCCCGCAAAGTCCGGTGTCACGCGCTTGCCCTTTTGGCATTCCTGTACCGTGTTTGCGTGGACGTTGGCCGGGAAAAACGGTATCCTTCATGCCTCTTCACCGCTGCCCGGCCCCGGGCAGCGTCTCTACGCGGCTGTAGCTCAGTGGATAGAGTATTGGCCTCCGAAGCCAAGGGTCGTGGGTTCGATCCCCGCCAGCCGCGCCATCACTTCCTTTCAAAATCAAGGAATTAGATCTGCATTGTGTTGCAGGATGATGCGATATTTCGCACATTTTGGCACAGTGAGTGTGCCAAAATTGTGCCGCGGATCTGTTGCGAATTTCACTCTCCCAGAGCGACACGCATTGCATTGCAGAATATTGCTGATAAGATACCCTCCAATCGCGCTGAGGGCGTAGAAACGGCTTCGAGAAAAGAGCAAGAATTGGAAGGGCCTAGCAAGCTCGGAAGATTCGACAAGCGCAAGCCACGTACCGTTCAGCAGCCGGCTTCCTGAAGCGGAATGGAAGGCGGTAAGAAAGGATGCCAAAGGCAATCGCCTATGAAAAATCACCACCGGTCAGGATGAGGCCGGCGTTAAATGAGTGAATTTTCTGGGAGAGCGATGGGCACATGGGGGACAACCCCGCCGTGTTTCCTCTGATGCTGACTTGATCGAGCTGCCGGTGGGCGTAAGTATCTCGGATCATTTAGAGGGGATTCGGACCCGCGGACTCATCCGGACTTGACCAGTCGAGAGACTGGCCAGGCTTCGGAGAAGTCTCGCCCATGAAAACCCTACTTTCCGTAGAGCAGTTATCGCTTTATCTGCACAAATCAGTCGCAAGCATTCGTAGCGACGCAACACGTAATCCGCAATCCCTTCCCCCGATCTGCAGGCTGCCCAATACAAAACGGCTGCTCTGGCGAATTGAAGACGTCGAAGCTTGGCTTGAGAAACATGTAACACCCGTGGCGGCTGCACCGGTACAAGTTGCCCTTGCCACCTCACGAAAACGCGGCCGGCCACGAAAGTCCGAATACGCGGGCCAGGATTGGCAAAGCGTTGCAACTGGACGGGTTGGGAGATAGTGTATGGAGTCTCTCCCTGACGATCTGCACCGTACGTCAGCTGCCCCCGACCACGGTGCGACAGCTATCTCTTTGCATCTTGCTGATGCAATCAGCATAAACCAACAATACGCCGAGAAATTCTTGCGCCGCAGCGTTGTCGACAACGAAAAAGGTAGTCGCACAACTCCGCAGCAAATGTACTTGCCTGGCCTCGATGAATGGCTGCGGGCAATGCCAAACCATCTTGCGCGTTCCAGTCTATTTGCGCCGGTGGCACGTGGACGCAAGAAGCTCCATAACGAAGTTCCGATCGTTACGCGAGCCGATGTTGTGATGACCTATACAGGCGAGCAGCTCGACGAGGCACAGGCAGACGTCGCGCTGCAACTACTGTACGAAGCTCGGAAAGCGCCACTCGGTGACCCCGTGGCTATCAACCGGGCGGCGTTTTT
>NZ_DASRXF010000166.1:0-12596 GCF_035654295.1 Noviherbaspirillum sp.
CAAGGATGACGAAGGCGCCATCCGCGGCTTCGTGCTGGAAAAAGGGATGAAAGGCTTGTCCGCCCCGGCAATCCACGGCAAGTTCGGCCTGCGCGCCTCGATCACCAGCGAGATCGTGATGGATGAAGTGTTCTGCCCGGAAGAGAATGCCTTCCCCGAAGTGCGCGGCCTGAAGGGGCCGTTCACCTGCCTCAATTCGGCGCGCTACGGCATCGCCTGGGGTGCGCTCGGGGCGGCCGAGTCCTGCTGGCATATCGCCCGCCAGTACGTGCTCGACCGCAAGCAGTTCGGCAAGCCGCTGGCGGCCAACCAGCTGATCCAGAAGAAGCTGGCCGACATGCAGACGGAAATCACGCTCGGCCTGCAAGGCTGCCTGCGCCTGGGCCGCATGAAGGACGAAGGCACGGCCGCCGTCGCCATCACCTCCATCATGAAGCGCAATTCCTGCGGCAAGGCATTGGACGTGGCGCGCATGGCGCGCGACATGCTGGGCGGGAACGGCATCTCGGATGAATTCGGCGTGATCCGCCACATGGTGAACCTGGAAGTGGTCAACACCTACGAAGGCACGCACGACATCCATGCGCTGATCCTCGGACGCGAGCAGACCGGCATCGCTGCATTCTGAAGCACGGAGAAACCGAATGGACCTCAACTTCACCGCCGAGGAACAGGCGTTCCGCCAGGAAGTACGCGACTTCGTCGCCGGCGCCCTGCCTCCCGACATCCGGCACAAGGTGCTCAACGGCCTGATCCTTGAACGCGACGACTACGTGCGCTGGCAGAGAATCCTGCACGCGAAGGGCTGGGGCGGCCCGGCATGGAAGAAGGATTTCGGCGGCACCGGCTGGAGCACGGTGCAGCAATACATCTTCGAGGAAGAATGCGCCGCGGCCGGTGCGCCGCGCGCCATTCCCTTCGGCCTCAAGATGGTCGCTCCGGTGCTCATGCAGTACGGCTCGCCGAAGCAGCAGGACCGCTTCCTGCCGCGCATCCTCGCGGCGCAGGAATGGTGGTGCCAGGGCTATTCCGAACCGGGCGCAGGCTCCGACCTCGCCTCGCTCAAGACGCGCGCGGTGCGCGACGGCGACCGCTACATCGTCAACGGGCAGAAGACCTGGACCACGCAGGCGCAGTATGCCGACTGGATGTTCTGCCTGGTGCGCACTGATCCGGAAGCCAAGCCGCAGCGCGGCATTTCCTTCATGCTCATCGACATGCGCAGCCCTGGCGTGACCGTACGGCCTATCATCACCATGGACGGCGCGCATGAAGTCAATGAAGTCTGGCTGGAAAACGTCGAAGTGCCGGTCGAACACCTCGTCGGCGAAGAGAATGCCGGCTGGACCTACGCCAAGTTCCTGCTCGGACACGAGCGCACCAACATCGCCGGCATCGGCATCGCCAAGCGCGAACTGGCCCGGCTGAAGCGGCTGGCGACGATCGAGACGAAGAACGGCAAGCCGCTGATCAGGGACCCGCTGTTTTCATCGCGCATCGCCCAGGTCGAGATCGACCTGACGGCGCTGGAAATCACCAACCTGCGCGTACTCGCCGCCGAGGCCGAGCGCCGTGCGCCCGGCCCGGAAGCATCCATCCTGAAAATCAAGGGCACCGAAATCCAGCAGGCGATCACCGAGCTGCTGGTGCAGGTGGCCGGGCCCTACGGCTTGCAACTCCGCCGCGAAGCGATGGCGGCCGGTTACCAGGGCGATCCGGTCGGCCCCTTCTACACGGTCCCGCTTGGTCCGAACTACCTGAACATGCGCAAGCTGTCGATCTACGGCGGTTCCAACGAGATTCAAAAGAACATCATCTCGCAGATGATCCTCGGCCTGTAGGAGAAAAAGAATGGATTTCAGCTTCACCGAAGAACAGCAGATGCTGCTCGACACCACCCGGCGCTTCGTCGCCCGGGACTACAGCTTCGAGGCCCGCCGCAAGATTCGCGAGACATCGCCCGAGGGATTCAGCCGCGAGGCGTGGAAGGCGCTGGCCGACATTGGCCTGCTGTCAATCAATGTGCCCGAGGCCGACGGCGGACTGGGCGGCTCGCCGGTCGATACCATGCTGGTGATGAACGCCATCGGCGAAGGCTTGCTGCTGGAGCCTTACCTGAGCAGTGCCGTGCTGTCGAGCAAGGCCATCGCGCTGATGGGCAATGAGGCACAGCGCAGCGCGTTCCTGCCGGCACTCGCCGCCGGCGAAAAGATTGCCGCCTTCGCGCACGACGAACACGCTTCCCGTTTCGACCGTATGGCGATCGGGACGCGCGCCTCGCCCGTGGGCAGCGGTTATGTGATCACCGGGCACAAGAGCGCGGTGGTGCACGCCGCGTCGGCCGACCTGCTGCTGGTGACGGCGCGGATCGAATCCGGCGCGATCGGCGTCTTCCTCGTGCCACGCGACACCAGCGGCCTGCGGCTCGTGCCGTTCAAGACGGTCGATGCGGTTCCCGCGGGCGAAGTCTGGCTCGACCAGGTATTCGTTCCGGCGACCGCGCTCCTGGACGGCAATGAGGCGAAGATCGCCGAAGTGCTCGACACCGGCATCGCCGCCATCTGCGCGGAAGCGGTCGGCGCGCTCGACAAGCTGCTCGCCGCCACCGTGGAATACGCGCGCAACCGCAAGCAGTTCGGCCAGCCGATCGGCAAGTTCCAGGCCTTGCAGCATCGCATGGCGGACATGGTGCTGCATATCGAGCAGGCCCGGTCGATGAGTTATCTCGCTGCGGTCCGCTGCAACGATCCTGATCCGGCGCTGCGCGGCACGGCATTGTCGGCAGCCAAGGTCGTCGTCGGGCAGGCGTGCCGCTTCGTGGGGCAGCAGGCGGTGCAGCTGCATGGCGGAATGGGCGTGACCGACGAGCTGGACGTCAGTCATCACTTCAAGCGCCTGATGGCGATCGAACTGCAGTTCGGCAGCACGGATACGCATCTGGAAGCCTACGCAGCGCAACTGGCGTGACCGATCCCGGTCTCGTGGACTAGAATCGTACGGACGTGCCAAAACACCTCCGAACAATCACCACGAGACAAGGATTCCCATGGGCGTCACCCGGCTCCTGATTGCCAACCGCGGCGAAATCGCCATCCGCATTGCGCGCGCCGCGGCGGAACTCGGCATCCACACCGTTGCCATCCATTCCGAGGACGATGCGGCCTCATTGCATGTACGCCGGGCCGACGAGCACCGCACGCTCAAGGGGACGGGCGCGCAGGCCTATCTCGACATCGCGCAGATCGTTGCCACCGCCAAGGCAGCAGGCTGCGATGCCATCCACCCCGGCTACGGCTTCCTGAGCGAGAACGCCGCTTTCGCGCGCCGCTGCGCCGAGGAAGGCTTGCTGTTCGTCGGCCCGCAGCCGGACGTGCTCGACCTGTTCGGCGACAAGGTGCGCGCCCGGGAACTGGCCGGGCGCTACGGCGTTCCCGTCATCCCCGGCACCAGCCGCGCCACCAGCCTGGAGGAAGCGCAGGCATTCTTCGCATCGTTGGGCGGCGCGCCGATGATGGTCAAGGCGGTGGCCGGCGGCGGCGGGCGCGGCATGCGCCTCGTGCGCCACGCGGATGAACTGCCCGATGCCTTTGCGCGCTGCCAGTCCGAGGCCAAGGCCGCGTTCGGCAGCGCCGACCTCTACGTCGAGCAACTGCTCGCCAGCGCACGCCATATCGAAGTGCAGGTGATCGGCGACGGCAGCGGCGCGGTCACGCACCTGTGGGAACGCGAATGCACGCTGCAGCGGCGCAACCAGAAGCTGGTCGAAGTCGCCCCCAGCCCCACCCTGCCGCATCCGCTGCAAAAGCGCATCATCGAGGCCGCCCTGCACATGGCGCGGGAAGTGCGCTACGCCAGCCTCGGCACCTTTGAATTCCTGCTCGATGCGAGCGACCACTCCGAGCATGCGCCCTTCTATTTCATCGAAGCCAATCCGCGCCTGCAGGTTGAACATACGGTGACGGAAGAAATCACCGGCATCGACCTCGTCAAGTCGCAACTGCAGCTCGCCGGCGGTGCCACGCTCGCGCAGATCGGGCTGACCCAGCACGAAGTCCCCGCGCCGCGCGGCTTTGCCGTGCAGTTGCGCATCAACATGGAAACCATGGATGCAGAGGGCAACACCCAGCCGGCCGGCGGCCGCCTCGCCGCATTCGACCCGCCCTTCGGGCCCGGCGTGCGCGTCGACACCTGCGGCTACACCGGCTACGTCACCAACCCGAACTTCGATTCCCTGCTGGCCAAGCTGATCGCCTCCACTTCCTCGGGCCGCTACCCCGACGCGATCGCGCATGCCTACCGCTCGCTGTGCGAGTTCCGCGTCGAGGGCGTGGATACCAACATCGGCCTGCTGCAAAACCTGCTGACGCGACCGGACGTCGTCGCCAACCGCGTCCACACGCGCTTCGTGGAAGAGCATATCGCCGCGCTCGTCGAGCCGGACGGCGGCGCGCATCGCAAGCTCTACCCCGACACAATGGAAGAGACATCCGGACAGGAGCACCCTGCGCTTGAACCCGCGCTGGAAGGCACCGTGCCCGTGGCCGCCCCGATGCAGGGCTCGGTGGTCTCCATCGACGTGCAGGAAGGCGAGCTCGTCCACGCCGGCAGACAGATCGCCGTCATCGAAGCGATGAAGATGGAACATGTGGTGAAGGCCGAGACCGGCGGCATCGTGCGCTCCCTCCATGCGCGGCCGGGCGAGGTCATTTTCCGCGGCCATCCGCTCGCGTACATCGAGCCCGCCGATGTCGATGCGCTGGAAGCCGAGCAGGCGGAGGGTATCGACCTCGACGCCATCCGCCCCGATCTTGCCGAATCCCTCCAGCGGCACGCGGTCGGTCTCGATGCTGCACGTCCCGATGCGGTGTCAAAACGCCGCAAGACCGGCCAACGCACCGCGCGCGAAAACGTGGAAGACCTGTGCGATGCGGACAGCTTCATCGAATACGGCGCGCTCGCCCTCGCCGCCCAGCGCCGCCGGCGGACGGAAGACGAACTGATCCGCATCAGCCCTGCCGACGGCCTTGTTGCCGGCATCGGCAGCGTCAATGGCGCGCTGTTCGACGACAGCAAATCGCGCTGCATGGTGCTGGCCTACGACTACACGGTGTTCGCCGGCACGCAGGGCATGATGAACCACAAGAAGACTGACCGCATGTTCCAGGTCGCCGCGCAATCGCAGCTGCCGGTGGTGCTCTTTGCCGAGGGCGGCGGCGGACGGCCGGGCGACACCGACGCCATGCTGGTCGCCGGCCTCGACGTGATGTCCTTCATCAACTTCGCGAAGCTGAGCGGGCTGGTGCCGCGCGTGGGCATCGTCTCTGGCCGCTGCTTCGCCGGCAATGCCGCCTTCCTCGGTTGCTGCGACGTCATCATCGCCACCGAGAACGCCACCATCGGCATGGGCGGCCCGGCGATGATCGAAGGCGGCGGACTGGGCGTGTTCGAACCGGAACAGGTCGGCCCGGTGAGCATGCAGGCGCCCAATGGCGTGATCGATGTGGTGGTGGCGGACGAAGCGGAAGCGGTGCGCGTGGCGAAGAAGTACCTCTCCTACTTCCAGGGGCCGCTGGCGCAATGGGAGTGCGCCGACCAGCGCGCACTGCGTCGGCTGGTGCCGGAAAACCGCCTGCGCTCCTACGACATCCGCGCGGTCATCGACGCCATTGCCGACAAGGATTCCGTACTCGAACTGCGGCGCAGCTTCGGCACCGGCATCCTCACCGCCCTCGTGCGCATCGAGGGACGTCCCTTCGGCCTGATGGCGAACAACCCGATGCATCTCGGCGGCGCCATCGATGCCGATGCCGCGGATAAGGCGGCGCGCTTCATGCAACTCTGCGATGCTTTCGACCTACCCATCCTCTCGCTGTGCGACACGCCCGGCTTCATGGTCGGGCCGGACGCGGAAAAGACCGCGATGGTGCGTCATGTGTCGCGCATGTTCGTCACCGCGGGCAGCATCAGCGTGCCGTTCTTCACCGTCGTGCTGCGCAAGGGCTACGGCCTCGGTGCGCAGGCGATGGCCGGCGGCAGCTTCCATGCGCCTTTCTTCACGGTGGCATGGCCGAGCGGCGAATTCGGCGCCATGGGACTGGAGGGCGCGGTGCGGCTGGGCTACCGCAAGGAACTGGAAGCGATCGCCGATCCGGTACAGCGCGCCGAAGCCTTCAACAAGATGGTGGCCGAGTCCTACAAGAGCGGCAAGGCAATCAACATGGCCTCCTTCCTCGAAATCGACGATGTTATCGACCCTGCCGACACGCGGCGCTGGGTCATGCGCGGATTGCGCTCGGCGCCGCCGGCCGCAGCGCGCAACGGCAAGAAGCGTCCCTGCATCGATACCTGGTGATGGCAAACCGCGCCGCATTGCCGAGAAGCTTTTACGCGCGCGCCACGGAAGACGTGGCGCGCGACCTGCTGGGCAAGCACCTCGTGCATGTCGACGGCGACATCGAGCGCCGGGCGCGCATCGTCGAGGTCGAAGCCTATGTCGGCGCGCACGACCTCGCCGCGCATTCCTCGAAGGGCGTCACGCCCCGCACTGCAGTCATGTACGGGCCACCGGGACACGCCTACGTCTACCTGATCTACGGCATGCACCATTGCATGAACGTGGTGACTGAACCGGAAGGCAACGGCGCCGCCGTGCTGCTGCGCGCGGCGGAACCGGTGGCGAACGTGGAAGGCAATACGAAAGGCCCCGGCCTGCTGTGCCGGGCGCTGGGCATCGACAAGCGGCTGAATGGGCGCGATTTGCTGAGCGAGGATTTTTATCTTGCTGCCCCGCCGCGGGACGAAGCGTTCGGCGTCGTCACCCGGCCGCGCATCGGCGTGGCGTATGCGGGCGAATGGGCGGATGCGCCCTTGCGGTTCTACATTGAAGGCAATCCGTTCGTTTCGAAGAAGTGATCAGTGCTTGTCGGGCGGGGGGACGTGCTCGTCGGTGTCGGTGTCGGCGTCTTTATCGACTTCCGGAGGGGATGCGCCGGTCACGTTCTGTTCGGCAAGTCCTTGCTCTTTGGCCTTTTCGCGCTTGTTTGCGGTTTGGGTGTTTGCCTCGCGCAGACCCTTGGGGTTTTGGTGCATGGCTTGCTCCTTGAGGAAGGTTGACATGCGTAGGATGTGCGGGGGGCCGATTGGTTCTTGCGATGCATGGTGGGTTTCGCTTCGCTCTACCCACCCTACCGTCCTCTATAAAGAACCGTAGGGTGGGTAGAGCGTAGCGAAACCCACCGCCGCACATAAAGAACCGTAGGGTGGGTAGAGCGTAGCGAAACCCGCCAGCGCCCCTCCGTCACCGCATGCTGCGCGTAACGTGATCGCTCCATTCAAACGCAGCAAGCTGCAGCAGATAGAGGTCATTGTGCGAAAGCCGCAGATCACGCAGCGCCTGCAAGAGCTGCGTGTCGGTCTTGGAATGCCACTCTGTGTATTCCACGAGGTTCAGCAGCTCCCCGAAGTAGCCCTCACGCCGCAGCAGTGCATTACCCACATCATCAACCACCGGTATTTGTTCCAGGATGCTTTCCATCGGCATGCTGAACAGCGTGTCCATCAGCGACATGATGCCGACCGTGAAAGCGGTGTCTGCAATCCCCCGGTTGCCGGGCTTGAGCTTTTGTGCGAGAAGTTCCATGAGGCGGCCGCGCGTGGTGGCAAGTGCCAGTAGCGGCAGTACCACGCTCCCCCCAGCGTGGTCGGCGTAGAGCATCACTTGCAGCCAGCGTTGCAGCTGGTTGCGGCCGAGCACCATCAGCGCCTGCCGCAGCGAGTCGATGCGGTGCGCGCTGACCGCCGGCGTATTGACCAGGCGCAGCAGGTTCAGCCCGAGCGATACGTTGCCCTTGATGTGCTCTTCGATCACCGAGTTGTCGGCGTCCGAGGCGATGAGCGCCATCAGGCGTGTGATGGCGAGCTGGGAGGGCGCGAGCTTGCGGCCCTGGATGCAGGCCGGCCGGGTGAAGTAGTATCCCTGGAAGAAATCGAAGCCGAGTTCATGGCAGACCCGGAACTGCTCGACGGTGTCCACCTTCTCCGCCAGCACGCGCTTGCCCTGCGCTGCATACCGGGCGCGCAGTTGCGCGAGTTCCGCCGCCGGCTTGCCGGCGATGTCTATCCGCACCCCTTCCACACAAGGCAGCAGGCGGGCAATGGCGGCGGCATTGCCGTTATCGACCACCGCAAAGCGAAAGCCCTTCTGCGTCAGCGCTGTCACGCGCTCGATGAGTTCCGGCGCAACCTCGCGCACGTCGGCAATTTCCAGTATCACCTTCTCCGGCGGCAGGAACTGGAAGATGTCGCTCATGAGCGCCTGCGGATCGATGACAAGGATGCCGATGAGGTCGCCGATCACCCTTCCCATGCCGTGCTGGTAGACGTCGGCGATCACGGATGCGGAGGCGGGCTGTTCCTCGGCGGGCGCATCGTCGTCGCTGCAGAACAGCAGTTCATGCGCAACGAGGTTCTGGTCGCGGTCCACCACCGGACGGCGGGCCATGAAAAACTCCGAGGCGAGCAGTATCCGGTGCGCACTATTGAAGGTTACGCTGATACTCATGGCTGTCCTCGCTCTGCGTGCAATGCGGCACGCGTTTCTAATCGTCGTTTATTGTCGGTCGGCCGCCGCAGGGTGGCCTCCTTTCGTTCTATAACGACAAGAATAAGTTTTGCTTAAGAGAAATAATATGTGCAGTGCAACATCACGGCAGGCGCAGCGTGAACAACGCCCCGCCCTGCGGATGGTCTTTCAGCGACACCATGCCGCAGCGCTCGCCCTTGCGGTGCGCCTGGGCGATGGCCGCGCATAGCGCCGTGCCCAGCCCGGTCGAGGGCTTGTCTTCCTGAGCACCGAGGCCCGGCCCGTCGTCGCGCACGGTGAATGCCAGCGTGCCTGAATCGTCCATTGAACAGCGCAGTTCAACCCTGCTGCGCGCAAAACGGGCGGCATTCTGCAGGGCGGCGGCCAGCGCCAGCCCGACCAGGTTTTCGTCGAAGAAGCCGAGCACGGGCATATCGCGGGCATCGACAGCCACTGTCAATTCCGGGCGGCCGGTGGGATTGTCGCGTACCACCGCATTCAGGAAATCCTCGGGATTCATCGCATCGATACGGGCGACCAGCCCCTGCGACGACGCCTTGTACAGCGTGAGGAAGCCGATCAGCCGGTCGCGCAGCGTGGAGCACATGCCCTGCGCAGTCTCGGCCTGCTCCCGGCTCGGCGCCTGCGCCAGCGCCGCCAGCGTGCCCTCCAGCACGCCCAGCGCGTTCTTGATGTCGTGCACGACGGCGGCCGCCAGCCTGGTATCCATGCCTGGTCCTCCTAGTCCTTCCTTGCCCGGCTCAAGGTCTCGCGCATGAAGCGGTACATCTTGGCCACGCGCTCGTTCCCCGGCAAGAGCACGTCGAGCTTGGCAAGGTAGTTGTTGACCCGCGCCACGTAATCGAGGTTTAGGCCCTTCTGGCTCATCCACAACAGGTGGAGCTGGGCGGCGGCCAGCAGCACGCCGGTGTTCTCCGGCATGCCCTCCAGCGCCTCTTCCAGCTTCTGCAGCGATTCGTCGAACTGTGCCTTGCGCATGAGCGCGCTGGCCTCGGCGACGATGGCATTGACCTGGTCGAGCGCATGGTCGACCACGGCGGACACCATCTCTTCCTTGCCGCTGTCCTTGAGCACCTTGCGCGCCAGCGATACCAGCCGTGTGTTCTCGTGGTCCGAGCGCACCGCTTTCGACAGGATGGCCGCACCCTCGTCGTCGCGCCCGATGGAAAATGCCGCCTTGGCCAGCGCCAGCGCGGCGCCGTCTGCCTTCGTGGCATCGGCCAACGACCTGGCCCGCTCGAAGGCATGCTGCGCCGACTCCAGGTCGCCCATCTTGATGTGCGCCTGCGCCTGCACCGCCGCCTGGGTAGCGGCAAAGGCCTCGGATTCGCCGTAATGCTTGGGCGCGGCCGCCAATACCTGCAGCGCCGCGTCCGCCTCGCCCGCATCGACATGCACCTGCGCCAGCGACAGCAGGTCGGAAGGCTGGGCGGTGATCGAACCCTTCGTATGCTTGAGCGCCCGGTCAAACGCCGTGCGCGCCTGTTCCAGATCGCCGGTGCGGTAAGCCACGTCGCCCACCATGCGGCTGCGGCGTGCCGACGGAATCACCTCGTACGAGCGGTTCAGCGCCTCCAGCGCCTCCCGTTCATTGCCCTGCGCCTCGGCCACCTTGGCCAGCAGGTCATAGGCGACCACATACTGCGCATTGCCTTCGAGGACCTCCTGCGCAACGGCCTTCGCTTCCTCCAGCTGGCCGGCAGCAAAGTGGCAGCGGGCGACGCCGTAGCGGGCCCAGACCAGGTCGTCGCGCAGCTTCAATGCGCCCTCGTAGACAGCGCGCGCCTCTTCCGGCTTGCCCAGTTCGAGCAAGGCATTCGCCTTGATCTTCAGGATATCCAGCGCCCACTTCGGCTGCACCTGCAGCGCGCGGTCGCATTCGGCCACTGCTCCGGCCACATCCTTCAGGTTCAGCCGGCCCACGATCTGGCGCAGCGCATTCTGCTTGTCGAGCAGGCGCTCGATGCGCTCCAGCAGCTTGCCGCCGGTGAGCGGCTTGACCATGTAGGCATCAGGCTGGAACTCGGCCGCGCTGGCGACCAGGTCGTAACTGCTCTCGGCCGTCACCATGATGAACATGGTCGAGGCCGGCAGGATGTTTTGCGAACGCAGGAACTCCAGCATCTGCTGGCCGTTGGTTTCCCGGTTCAGGTTGTAATCGCAGACGATGACGTCGTAGGCGTTCTTGCGGATGCAGCTGATCGCCTCGTCCGGCGTGGCCGCCTGGTCGACATGCGGAATGCCCAGCTGCCCGAGCTGGGTCCGGATGTTCTGCCGCATGGCCGCCATGTCATCGACAACAAGCGATCGCAAGTGGGCCAGGCGCTGATTGATGATGGTGGCCATAGCAATCCGAGATGTAAAACGGCTTCATCATACCGCCTAACGAGGAAAAATTGCTTAACGGAAACACATCCGGACATGAAATATTTCTGGAATCCAACAAACTGATGAATTCATTCCGACTCCCCCCTACAATGGACGGGAGTATTTCTTCCAGTCATCACAGTCGTCCCGTGTTGCTGTTTTTGCACGGACGCGAAAGGAAAACCATGGAGCAGCGCCCCGCCGACATGCCGGTCCAACCCGCCCCGCAGACCGCCCCGGAGATCGCAGCGCGGCCGCCTGTCCTGCGCCGCATCAACGAAGCCCACCGCGAGCTCGACTACCTGCTGTTCAACCTGGACCGCGTGCCGGACGCCCAATCGCGCCTGCTCGCCCTCGCCGGCAAATTGATGGCGGCAGTCGAGGACGGCCCCGACATCGCCCTCGCCTGCATCCTGCACAACCAGGACGAAGGCAGCTACGCGGTACGGCATTGCATCGACACCGCCGTCGTCGCCATGCTGGTGGCGCGTGCGCTCGACAAGCTGCCCAACCAGATCCTCACCATCGTCGCCGGCGCGCTGACCATGAACATCGGCATGCTGCACAAGCACGAGCAATTGCAGACCCGCCTCAACGCCATCTCCCAGGACGAACTCGCCGCCATCCACGCTCATCCGGAAGTCGGCGCCGACATCCTGCGCCGCGCCGGCATCACCGACGAGGAATGGCTGGACTGCGTGCTGCTGCACCACGAAAACGAAGACGGCAGCGGCTATCCCTATGGCTGGACCGGCGAGCGCATCCCGGTCACTGTCAAGATCATCGCCCTCGCCGACCGCTACTGCGCGCGCGTCTCCTCGCGCAGCTACCGCCGCTCGCTGCTCCCGATCGAAGCGCTCAGGGACATCCTCCTGGCGGATCAGCACCTCGTCGACCCGATGCTCACCGCATGCTTCATCCGCGTCGTCGGCATGTACCCGACCGGCGCGGTCGTGCGGCTCGCCAGCGGCGAGATCGGCGTCGTGTCGGGCAAAGGCAGCGATTCCACCGCGCCCGCGGTGCAGGTGCTCGTGGGGGCCGACGGCGTGCTGCTCGGCACGCCCGTCATGCGCGATACCGGCAACGCCGGCTACGGCGTGCGCGAAATGCTGAGCAGTGAACAGGCTGGCGTGCGGTTCAGGATGTGGCAGGTGTGGGGGGAGGATGCGCGGCCGTGAATGCGGCCGACCGGCGCCGTTCACCTGATCCATGGATTTTAATTAACGGAAGGAGCGGGTCCCTTAGATCCCTAATTACGATCGCGCGGAATTTGGTCAGGTCCTCTCAGAGACTTTGAGATTGTCTTTACAAAAAGATGGATGAAAAGAATAAAAAGTGGGATGGCAACGACTGACGAAACGATCGCGCAGAAGATGATAAACATACCTGTTCCAAGGTCATCTTCGCCCGGGGGTATCGGGTGGCGAAGGCTATAGAAATGTCCCGCAATCGAGACGGACAGAAAGATGAATCCGACGCTAATTGCGAAAGACAAGCAAATTGAAGAGACCCATATCGCGACACGGCGCATCGGCTTCAACTGAGGTAATGATTTTAAAAAGCATCATCGCTGTGAAAGCGAATTGTAGTTCCGAGTGTGATCTGGGCGGACGAGAAATTAAAAGGA
>NZ_DASRXF010000167.1:0-4226 GCF_035654295.1 Noviherbaspirillum sp.
GGACGGCCAGCCGCTCCTGACCGACAACGGCTGCATGATCCTCGACGTGGCCGGGCTGAAGATTGCCGACCCCGCAGGACTGGAAGCGCAGATCAACAACATCCCGGGCGTCGTGACCGTCGGCCTGTTCGCGCAGCGCGGCGCCGATGTCGCCCTGCTCGGCACGGCGGAAGGTGTGAAGAAGTTGACGTTCTGATAGCGTTTCCGCAACAAAAAAGCCCGCGTCAGCGGGCTTTTGTTTTTTGGCCACCGCCCGCTTACTCCGACGGCGGCACATATCCGGTTGCAACGTCGGCGCCGGAACCGAAGAAATGGTTCTCCATCTGCGTCGCCAGGTACTTGCGTGCGCGGGCATCGGCGAGGTTGAGGCGGTTTTCGTTGACCAGCATGGTCTGGTGCTTCAGCCAGCCGGCCCATGCCTCCTTGGAGACGTTTTCGTAGATGCGCTTGCCGAGTTCGCCCGGGTAGGGCGGGAAATCCAGTCCTTCGGCTTCCTTGTTCAGCTTGATGCAGTGGACCATCCGGGCCATGTTCAACTCCTTGTTTATCTGAGTGGCGCTGCCATATTGGAGACAGCGAAGGTTTTAAAGTTGCTTGATCAATACTTGCGACTTGCGTTGCCAGTTGTACATGTGCTGCCTGTCCTTGGGCAGGTCGTCCACCGTGGCGTGCACGAAGCCGCGCTTGAGGAACCAGTGCGCAGTGCGCGTCGTCAGCACGAACAGTCTGGTGAAGCCGGCCGCGCGGGCGCGGTTTTCCATGTGCTTGAGGATGCGCTCGCCGTCGCCCTGGCTTTGCACATCGGGATTGACGGTCAGGCATGCCATCTCCGCCATTTTTTCTTTCGGGAACGGATACAGCGCCGCGCAGCCGAAGATCACGCCGTCGTGGTCGATCACCGAGAAATACTCGATCTCGCGCTCGATCAATTCGCGGCCGCGCTTGACCAGCGTGCCGTCGGCTTCCAGCGGTTCGATCAGCTTGAGGATGCCGCCGACGTCTTCGATGGTGGCTTCGCGCAGGGTTTCCAGGTTCTCGGTGCTGACCATCGTGCCGACGCCGTCGTGCGTGAAGATTTCCAGCATGGCCGAGCCGTCCAGCTCGAAGGGCACGATGTGCGCGCGGGGGACGCCGGCACGCGAGGCCTTCACGCAGGCCTGCAGGTAGAACGCGCTGTCCGGCGGCAGCACGCCGCTCCTGAGCAGGGTGTCGGCCTGCGCTGCGGTCAGCTCGCGCACGTCGCGGCCTTGCTCGTCGGTCATCATGGGGGTTTCGGTGATGAAAATCAGCTTGTCGGCGCGCAGCGCGGTGGCGGCGGCTACCGCGACGTCTTCCATCGCGAGGTTGAACGCCTCGCCGGTCGGTGAAAAGCCCAGCGGGGAGAGCAGGACCAGCCCGCCGGCACTTAAGATCGGGTGGATGGTCTCATAGGCAATCTTGCGCGCGACGCCGGTGAATTCGAGGTCGAGGCCGTCGATGACGCCGATCGGCCGCGCGGTGACGAAATTGCCCGAGATGATGCGGATGGCCGAATGGGCCATCGGCGTGTTCGGCAAACCCTGGCTGAAGGCCGCTTCGATGTCCAGGCGCAGTTCGCCGGCGGCTTCCTTCACGCACTCCATCGCGGCCGCGTCGGTGATGCGCAGGCCGTTGTGGTAGCGCGCGGTCAGGTTGCGCAGCGCCAGCTGCTCCTCCACCTGCGGCCGCGAGCCGTGGACGATGACGACCTTGATGCCCATCGCGTGCAGCAGGGACAAGTCCTGGGCCAGCACCGGCAGCGCACCCGACATCACCAGCTCGCCCGGGAAGGCGACCACGAAGGTTTTCCCCCGGAAGGCGTGGATGTAGGGCGCGACCGAGCGCAGCCACTGAACGAATTGAATAGGGTTTTCCATGACGCGCATTATAATTCGCCCCGATATGTCTGCACCCGAACAAGTCCAAAAAAGTCCTCCCCGGCGCCCGGAGCGACGGCCGGAGGGGAAGCCCGCCGAGCCCGTCGTCCGCAACCCCTTGCCGCCGATTACCTTCCCTGAAGAGCTGCCCGTCTCGGGTCGGCGCAAGGAGATCGCCGACGCCTTGCGCGCCAACCAGGTGATCATCGTCAGCGGCGAAACCGGTTCCGGCAAGACGACCCAGCTGCCCAAGATCTGCCTGGAGCTCGGCCGCGGCCAGAAGGGCCTGATCGGCCATACGCAGCCGCGCCGCATTGCCGCCTCCTCGACGGCCAAGCGCATCGCGCAGGAGCTGGGCTCGCCGCCGGGCGAGCATGTTGGCTTCAAGGTGCGCTTCACCGACACGCTGTCGAAAGGCGCGTCGGTCAAGCTCATGACCGACGGCATCCTGCTCGCCGAGACCCAGACCGACCCGCTGCTCAAGCAGTACGACACCATCATCATCGACGAGGCGCACGAACGCAGCCTGAACATCGACTTCCTGCTCGGCTACCTGAAGCAGCTGCTGCCCCGACGGCCGGACCTGAAGGTGATCATCACGTCGGCGACCATCGACGCAGACCGCTTCGCGCGCCACTTCGGGAAGGGCGACAAGCCCGCCCCCGTCATCGAGGTGTCGGGCCGGCTGTATCCGGTGGAAGTGCGCTATCGCCCGGTCGAGCCGTCCGAGAAGGGCGACGGCAAACCCTCCGCGCAGAAGGAGCAGCGCGACCTGATGGATGCAGTGGTCGACGCGGTGGATGAGCTGGCCCGTATCGGCCCCGGCGATGTCCTCGTCTTCCTGCCCGGCGAGCGCGAGATCCGCGATGCAGCCGAAGCCTTGCGCAAGCACCATCCGCCGCATGTCGAGATCCTGCCGCTGTTCGCCCGCCTGTCGGTGCAGGAGCAGGAGCGCGTGTTCAGGACATCGAACGCCCGCCGCATCGTGCTCGCTACCAACGTCGCGGAAACCTCGCTCACCGTGCCCGGCATCCGCTACGTCGTCGATACCGGCTTGGCGCGCGTCAAGCGCTACAGCTACCGCAACAAGGTGGAGCAGCTGCAGATCGAGCCGGTGGCCCAGTCCGCCGCCAACCAGCGCGCGGGCCGATGCGGCCGTGTCGCCGCCGGCGTGTGCATCCGCCTGTACGACGAGCAGGACTTCCTGCAGCGGCCGAAATTCGCGGACCCGGAAATCCTGCGTTCCTCGCTGGCCGCCGTCATCCTGCGCATGAAATCGCTGCGGCTGACGGATGTCGAGACTTTCCCCTTCATCGAGCCGCCCATGGGCCGTGCGATCGCAGACGGCTACCAGCTGCTGCAGGAACTCGGCGCGGTCGACGAATCGAACCAGCTCACGGCCCTGGGCCGGCAACTCGCGAAACTGCCGCTCGACCCGCGGGTCGGGCGCATGATCCTTGCCGCGCGCGACAATGCCGCGCTGAGCGAGGTGCTGGTCATTGCTTCCGCATTGTCCGTTCAAGACCCGCGCGACCGCCCGCTGGAGGCGCAGGACGCGGCCGACAACGCCCACAAGAAATTCGCCGACGAGAAATCCGAATTCCTGAGCTACCTGAAGATCTGGAAGTGGTTCGAGGACGCGATCGAACACAAGAAGTCCAACAAGCAGCTGATGGAAAGCTGCCGCGCCAACTTCCTGTCGCAGCTGCGCCTGCGCGAGTGGCGCGACGTGCATTCGCAGCTGCTGACACTGGTGCGCGAGCAGGGCTGGCGCCTGAACGAAGCGCCGGCCACCTACGAGCAGGTGCACACCGCGCTGCTCACCGGCCTGCTCGGCAACATCGGCTACAAGGTGGACGACGAACAGCACTACCTCGGCGCGCGCGGCATCAAGTTCTTCATCTGGCCCGGTTCGCACCTGGCAAAGAAGGCCGGACGCTGGGTAATGGGCGCGGAACTGGTCGACACCACGCGCCTGTATGCGCGCTGCATCGCGCAGATCCAGCCCGAATGGCTGGAGCGCGTCGGCGGGCATTTGCTGAAGAAGTCCTACGGCGACCCGCGCTGGGAAAAGCGTACCGCGCAGGTGTCGGCATTCGAGCGTGCCACGCTCTACGGCCTGGTCGTCTACAGCCAGCGCCGCATCAACTTCGGCCAGATCAATCCGGCGCAGGCGCGCGAGATCTTCATCCGCAGCGCCTTGGTGGCCGGCGAGTTCGACACGCGCGCGCCCTTCCTGGCGCACAACCAGAAGCTGGTGCGCGAGATCGAAAACCTCGAACACAAGTCGCGCCGCCTGGACGTGCTGGTGGATGAGGAACTGATCGCCGC
>NZ_DASRXF010000168.1:0-9731 GCF_035654295.1 Noviherbaspirillum sp.
CAGATCGGCGCAAACTATGCCGAGTGCTTCGAGGTGCTGCGATGGGTGATGTGACGCTCGCGGTGCACCAGCCGAATTACCTGCCCTGGCTCGGCTTTTTCCACAAGATGTCGCGCGCGGACGTCTTTGTCTTCCTCGATACCGTCCAGTTCGCACGCCGCGGCTATACCCACCGCGTGCATGTGCTGGGGCCGGGCAGGACGCAGCTTTGGCTGACGCAGCATGTGCGCAAGCGCGCGGTCGAGGAGCAGGTGATCCACGATCTCGCATTTTCCGACCGCTTCTGGGTAGACCGGCACCTGAAGACCTTCGAGGCGTCCTACGGCAAGGCGCCGTATTTCGACAGCGTGTTCGCATTCCTGGAAGACAGGCTGCGTGCTGGCAGCGAGCCGCTGGCGCGCCTCAATGGGAGGCTGATCCTGGACATCGCGGCGCGTCTGGGGATCGCGCCGCGGGTGCTGTATGCATCCGAGCTGCCGCCCGCGTCGGTATCGTCTCCGAGCGAACGGATTGCGCAAATCGCCGACCATCTGGGCGTACAGCGATACTTGTCGGGTTCCGGCGCGCGGGCATACAACGATGTGATCGTGTTCGGCGAGCACGGCATCGAGCTGGTCTACAACGACTTCAAGTGCATGCCCTATCCGCAGCGGAACCTGCCGGAAGGGCAGGAGTTCGTTGCCGGTCTGTCGATTGTCGATGCCTTGTTCAACATCGGTTTCGACGGCGTTGCCGGCCTGCTGTGGCCGGAGGAAGGCATGCGGCCGCCACCAAGGACGAATCCGAACAGGACGCAGCCCAGGCCGGGCGGAAAGGCAGCCTTGCAGCCTTCACTCTGACCCTGACATCGCGCGTTGCCGCGAAAGCATGGGCGGAATGCATCGATGAACGGGAGGCGACTATGGAAGCGGCTATTGCAGCCAGTGCGCCTGCGCGACGCGCAGAAGTGAGCGAGCATTGTTATCTGAACGAGATCCCCGCGTTCGCGGAAGCGGAGCTCGCGAGACTATACGGCCACATCCACTCTTCGCTGGCCTTTTTCAGGACCTTCAGGCCGCGCGACGGGGTCAATACCTATGTTGCCCGGCAGGATGGGGTGCCAGTCACATTACTCGTATTCCGGTGCGCCGGCCGGCGCATCGACGTCTATAACGAAATGTGCTTTATACCCGAAGCAGACATCGGGCGCTTCGCGCGCTATGTGTTTGCGCATTTCGATCACGTGCACATCATCAGTTTCAAGGGAGTGTTGAGCGACCCGCTGCGGCTGCCCTTCCCGATGCTGCGCTACGATGCGAAGGAAAACTGGGAGATCGAGCTGCCGGCCACACCCGAGGAATATACCGCCCGCCTGGGCAAGGCGACGCGCGAGAACGTCAAGCGTTACCGGCGCCGCCTGGAGCGCGACCATCCATCATTCGAGCAGCAATTCTATGCCGCGGGTGAAATCGACGAACAGCAGGTGCGCGACATCCTCGCCCTGAGCCGCTCGCGCATCGAGGCCAAGAAAATGAAGTTCGGGTTGGACGAGGCCGACGAGGCGCGCGTGGTGAGCCTTGCCAAAGAGTGCGGCTTCGTGACCGTCCTGCGCGTAGGCGGGCAGATTTGCGCGGGGACGATCAGTTATTGCGTCGGTTCCGAGTATCTCGCGCACATGATCGGGCATGATTCCCGCTATGACGCCTACTGGGTCGGAGCGCTTTGCTGTTACACCACCATCTGCGAAAGCATTTCGCGCGGCGCGAAAAAATTCCATATGGGCGGCGGCCGCAATGAATACAAGACCCGGCTGCTCGGGGTACGGCGCGACATGGACCGTATCGACATCTACCGCTCCTTCGGCCACCTGTTCCTCCATCTCGACGAGGTATTGAAGGCGGGTGTCAGGGTGGTCAAGCGCAAGGCCAAGGTCTGGCTGCTCGAACGAGAGAAAGGCCGGGTGACGCAGTCAGTCTTCCGCGTGCTCCACGCCCTGAGGAGGCTGCGGCGGAACTAGTCGGGTTGCCGCATCGGCTTGCGCACGTCGCGGGAGTGAAATGCATAGCTGCCGCCGGAGCTGCGGATGCGCGCCAGGTCTTCGAAGAAGTACTTGAGCGTGACGCCCACCGTCGGAAAGGCGATGTCGTTCCAGGGAATTTCCGCTTCCGTAAACAGCGCGACTTCGAGGCTTTCCGTGCCGGCCTGGTAATCGAGGTCGAGCAGCGTGGCGCGGTAGAAGAGGTGAACCTGGTGCACCTGCGGCACATTGAGGAGGGAGAAGAGCTCATGCAGCTCGACGCGCGCGCCCGCTTCCTCGAAGGTTTCCCGCATTGCCGCTTCGGTCGTGGTTTCCTCGTTCTCCATGAAGCCGGCGGGCAGCGTCCAGAAGCCGTAGCGCGGCTCGATCGCGCGCCTGCACAGGAGAATGCGGGTTTCGCCATCCTGCTCCCAGACGGGGATGGAACCGATGACCATTTTCGGGTTCTGGTAGTGGATGGTGCCGCATTGCGTGCACACATAGCGCGGACGGTTGTCGTCCGGCGGGACCTGCAGTGAAACGGGGTGCGCGCATTCGGAACAGAATTTCATACGGGACCGTGCAATTGTGAATGTGTGCCGTACGGGCGGAGCGGCGCGCGGCGACCTGTTCGATTGAGAAAATGACCAGCACAAGTGTATCACCGCGCGAAAGTTTTTCGATTGCATTTGCTTTACCGCCTGAGGCGAGCTATAATTGATGTTTCCAGACGCGGGGTGGAGCAGTCTGGCAGCTCGTCGGGCTCATAACCCGAAGGTCGCAGGTTCAAATCCTGCCCCCGCAACCAAGTCTTTTGTCTTATCAATTCCCGCCTAAATCAGACCTAAAACAAATCAGGCGTCGGAATAGCATCAACTGGGCATCAACAGGTTCTCTGACCGGGCAGCATCCAGAATGCCTGCCGTTGACGATAACTTCTGCACATTGCTAGTAGAAAACAAGACGCCAAAAAAATGAACACAATTGAGGCGAAGAAAGTCCTCGAGACCGCGTTGCTTTGCGCGCATGAGCCGCTGTCGATCAACGACATGAAGAAGCTCTACGTGGAAAACGGTGAGGCCGATGAGGAGGTCGGCGCCGACACGATCAAGTCAATGCTGGAAGAGTTGCGCAGCGATTGGGCCGACAAGGGCATCGAAATCGTGAGCCTGTCCACCGGATGGCGCTTCCAGAGCAGGCCGGAAATGAAGAAGTACCTGGAGCGCCTCAATCCCGAGAAGCCGCCCAAGTATTCGCGTGCGACGATGGAGACCCTGGCCATCATTGCCTATCGCCAGCCGGTGACGCGCGGCGATATCGAAGAAATCCGCGGCGTCACGGTCAATTCGCAGACCATCAAGATGCTTGAGGACCGCGGCTGGATCGAGACCATCGGCCACCGTGACGTGCCGGGACGTCCGGCCTTGTTCGCGACGACCAAGCAGTTCCTCGATGATCTCGGCCTGAAGTCGCTCGATCAACTGCCGCCGCTGCAGGATGTGTCGAAGGAGGCCGCGCAGGGCAGCATGCTGCCCGAACTCCAGGCGCTCGAAGGCGAAATGCAGGCGAGCCTGGACCAATCGGCCATGGACTTCGCCGCTGCGGGGCAGCCCGCGGAAGGGTTGGAGCAGGCGGAGGGCATGTCCTCCGGGATGCTGGAAGCCGCGTCCGAAGAGGGCGAGGCCGCTGCGGAAACGCTTGCGGAAGACGTCGCGCCGGCATCCGGCAACAATAATTTTATAGAAGCCGTGCAGAACGCCGGCGACGAATCCGGGTCTGAACCGGACACCGGGACCGAAGAACCCGTTTCCACCGCCGCCGAACTGGCCGAGGCCAGCAATGCCGCCCCCGCCCATGACGAGCAGGAAAGCGCGGCGAACCGCCAGCATAATCAAGAATCCGACGATGAATCTGCCCAACCACAACGATTCCCACGTGGTCATAGCCACTGAAGCCACCAGCCGCACCGACAATGGAGACGATCGGGCGCCGGCCCGCGGCGAGACCGCCGCGGCCGAAGACGGCCAGGCGGAGCAAGGCAAGAAGAAAGCGGCCAAGCGCGGTGTGCGCGGGCCGCGCAGCCTGCGCCGCGCACGCGCGCCGCGGGAAGAAAACGACGAAGGCGCCGCCAAGGTAGTCGCCGAATCCGGGACCGACGCCACCCAATCGGCCGAAGGCGCCGGCACTGATGCGCCGAAGGCGCCGCGCAGCCCCGCGCGCAAGCGCGATGAGCGCCAGAAAGCCAAGCCTGCGCAGAAGCGTGCCAAGCCGGCAGGCGGTGCGGCAAAGCCAAAGCCGGGGGCGAAAGCAAACGTCGCCGACGACATTTTTTCCTTCGTCACCTCCGGAGCGTATGACGCCGAGGGCGATGAAGACGGGCGCCGCAACGGACGCCAGCAGCAGAAGGCGGTACGCCGCGACCTCACCGCGGAAGACGATGCGCCCAAGCTGCACAAGGTGCTGGCCGACGCCGGACTGGGCTCGCGCCGCGACATGGAAGAATTGATCATCGCCGGCCGCGTATCGGTCAACGGCGAGCCTGCGCATATCGGCCAGCGTATCCTGCCCACGGACCAGGTGCGCATCAACGGCAAACTGATCCAGCGCAAAGTCTCCAAGCGTCCGCCGCGCGTGCTGGTCTACCACAAGCCCGCAGGGGAAATCGTCAGCCACAGCGATCCGGAAGGGCGCCCCTCGGTGTTCGAGCGGCTGCCGACGATGAAGACCGGTAAATGGCTGGCCGTGGGCCGCCTGGACTTCAATACCGAAGGGCTGCTGCTGTTTACGACTTCCGGCGACCTCGCCAACCGCCTGATGCATCCGCGTTACGGCATCGAGCGTGAATATGCGGTTCGTACGCTGGGCGAGCTCGAAGAAGGCATGCGCCAGAAGCTGTTGAGCGGCGTCGAGCTGGAAGACGGCGTCGCGCAGTTCTCGAAGATCGCCGATGGCGGCGGCGAAGGCGTCAACAAGTGGTACCGCGTGACGATCGGCGAAGGGCGCAACCGCGAAGTGCGGCGCATGTTCGAGGCCATCGGCTTGACGGTCTCGCGCCTGATCCGCACGCGCTATGGCGCGCTCACCCTGCCGAGCAACCTCAAGCGTGGACGCTGGGAAGAGCTCGAGGAGCATGCGGTGCGCGAACTGATGGCCTTGAGCGGGTTGGAAAAGCCGGCCGCCCAGGGCAAGCCGCGCCAGGGCGAACGCAACGGCAATACATTCGACAAGGCGCAGGGTCAGAAGCGCGGCCAGGGGCGCGGCAACAACGGCGGCCGCGGCCAGGGTCAAGGTCAAGGTCAAGGCCAGCAGCGCAGCCGGCAGCCGGATCCGCTGCAGACGGCGCTCGGTTTCCCCGACGCCGGCCACGGACGCCGCGGCGGGCAGATGCGCGCGGGCCTCGGAATGCAGGGCATGGCGCGGCGCCGCGGCAGGGGTTGAGACACCGTCGTCGGGTGTGGAATTTCCCCAGGGAAACGGTTGGCCTCCGGTTTTGCCGCTGAGGCCGCCTTTTCATTGCGGTGCGCCAAATAATTGTTTATAATTAGAGAGTTAACAAAGGTTGGCTCGCAACCAGGGGGCAATCAGGCGCCGCCTGAGTTGGTGTAGTTGGTGCGGGAGCGATAAAAAAGAGATGGGCAGATGCCCATTTTTTTTTTCTTGAACGCTTTGTGTGGCTTTTTGTGGGCGTGCACAGCCGGCCTGGACCGTTGCGGAGAATTGTTTTGCGGTTGCTGGATTTGATTGAAAAAACCGTCGTTGGCATGGGCTACGAGCTTGTCGATTTCGAACAGGCGGCCCACGGCTTGCTGCGCGTGTACATCGACTTCCCTCCCGAGGATGCGGACAAGGGAAACATCACGGTGGAAGACTGCGAGAAGGTGAGCCACCAGCTGTCGCACATGCTGACGGTGGAAAACGCGAATTACGAGCGGCTTGAGGTATCGTCGCCCGGCCTCGACCGTCCGCTGAAGAAGCACGCCGATTACGTGCGCTTCGCCGGGCACGAGGCCATTGTGAAGCTGCGCATGCCGATGCCCGGCGCAGCCAACCGTAAATCCTTCCAGGGCATCCTGCATGCACCGGAAGGCGATACGCTCAAGCTGGAATTTGAAGGAAAAGAGGGGCCGGCGATGCTGGATTTTACGCTCGCCGATGTGGATAAGGCACGCCTGGTGCCAAAAGTGGACTTTAGGAGTCGCAAAGCATGAGTCGCGAAGTTTTGTTGTTGGTCGATGCGCTGGCACGAGAAAAAAACGTCGATAAGGAAATCGTATTCGGAGCGCTCGAGCACGCGCTCGCGCAAGCGACCAAGAAACGCTACGAGGGAGAAGTGGACATCCGCGTCTCCATCGATCGCGAATCGGGCGAGTTCGAGTCCTTCCGCCGCTGGCACGTGGTGCCTGACGAGGCCGGCCTGCAGCTGCCCGACCAGGAAGTGCTGCTGTTCGAAGCAAAGGAACAGATTGCCGACATCGAAGTCGACGACTACATCGAAGAGCCGATCGAATCGGTCGAGTTCGGCCGCCGTTTTGCGCAGGACACCAAGCAGGTCGTGCTGCAGCGTATCCGCGACGCCGAGCGCGAACAGATCCTGCAGGACTTCCTCGCCCGCGGCGACGCGCTGGTGACGGGCACCATCAAGCGCATGGAGCGCGGTGATGCCATCGTCGAGTCCGGCAAGATCGAGGCGCGCCTGCCGCGCGACCAGATGATCCCGAAGGAGAACCTGCGCATCGGCGACCGCGTGCGCGCCTACATCCTGCGCATCGACCGCAATGCACGCGGCCCGCAGGTGATCCTGTCGCGCACCGCGCCGGAATTCATCATGAAGCTGTTCGAGCTGGAAGTGCCGGAAATCGAGCAGGGCCTGCTGGAAATCAAATCGGCCGCGCGCGACCCGGGCGTGCGCGCCAAGATCGCCGTCTTCACCAGCGACAAGCGCATCGACCCGATTGGTACCTGCGTCGGCATGCGCGGCTCGCGCGTGCAGGCGGTGACCGCCGAGCTCGGCGGCGAGCGCGTGGACATCGTCCTGTGGTCGGAAGATCCGGCGCAGTTCGTGATCGGCGCGCTGGCCCCGGCCAACGTCACCTCGATCGTGGTGGACGAGGAAAAGCATGCGATGGACGTCGTGGTGGACGAGGAAAACCTTGCCATCGCCATCGGCCGCGGCGGCCAGAACGTGCGCCTGGCATCCGAGTTGACCAACTGGCAGATCAACATCATGACGGCGGAAGAATCCGCCGACAAATCCGCCGCCGAGAGCGCCGCGACCCGCAAGCTGTTCATGGAAAAGCTCGACGTGGACGAGGAAGTCGCCGCGATCCTGGTGGACGAAGGTTTTTCCAGCCTGGAAGAAATTGCCTACGTGCCGATCAGCGAAATGCTCGACATCGAGGCATTCGACGAGGAAACGGTCAACGAACTGCGCAACCGCGCCCGCGACGCGCTGGTGACCGAGGCGATTGCCTCCGAGGAAGGCCTGGAAGGCATGGAAGAAGAGCTGGTCAATCTCGACGGGATCGACCGCACAACCGCGGGCAAACTGGGCCTGGCCGGCGTCAAGACGCTGGATGCGTTCGCCAACATGGCCTATGACGAATTCGGATCGATCCTGGCATTGCCGATCGAACGTGCGCGTCAGCTGATCGAAAACGAATTTGCAGATGTGACCGATGATGAAATGCGGCTGATCGACGCCAAGTACGACGACCGGGCACGGGCGTTGCAAGCGAAAGCGCGAGAACTGGTCGAGGCCAAATAAGCCGGACCGCCCAAAACATCATCTGCCATGCCATATAGAAAAGAGGACTGAATGGCGAGTACCAACGTAGCCCAATTTGCCACCGAACTGAAGATGCCGGCGGACTTGCTGCTGACGCAATTGCGCGCCGCAGGTGTCGAGAAGAGTTCGGCGTCCGACCCCTTGTCGAAGGAAGACAAGGACAAGCTGTTGAACCACCTGCGACGGGCGCACGGCGCCTCGCCTGACGGCGAGAAGCGCAAGATCACGCTCACCCGCAAGGAAACGACCGAAATCAAGCAGGCCGACGCCACTGGCAAGTCCCGCACCATCCAGGTGGAAGTGCGCAAGAAGCGCACCTTCATCAAGCGGGATGAACCGCAGGTCGAGGAAACCGCTGCCGCCAAGGCGCCCGCGGCGCCCGTGATCGACGAAGCGGAAGTTGCGCGCCGCGCGGAAGAGGCACGCCGTCAGGCCGAGCTGATTGCGCGCCAGGAAGCGGAACTGCGCGAAAAGCAGGAGCGTCTCGCCAAACTCGAAGCGGAAAAGGAAGCCCAGGCCAAGGCCATGCGCGAAGCGGCAGAGGAAGCCGAACGCCGCGCCGCCGCCGAGGCAGCGGCCGCCAAGGCCGAGCAGAACCGCAAGGAAATGACGGCTGCCGAGGAAGCCAAGCGTGCCGCCGATGAGGAAGCGCGCAAGAAGGCCGCCGAACAGGAAGCCCGCGAAGCCGCCGAGCGCGCTGCCGCGACCGAGCGCGCGCGCAAGGCCGTTGCGGATGAAGTGGCACAGATCAAGGCGATGATGAGCGCGCCGCGCAAGGTGATGAAGGCTCCCGAGCCCGCGCCTGCACCGGTGGCCAAGGCTGCCGAAGGCACGCTGCACAAGCCGGCCGAGAAGAAACCCGCCGATAAAAAGGACGACAAGAAGCCGGCCGTCGGCGACAAGAAGTCGATCAAGTCGGCGAATGTCTCGTCCACCTGGCAGGACGACGCCGCGAAGAAGCGCGGCGGACTCAAGACGCGCGGCCCCGGCGCCGCGCCGGGCGGCCGCGACGGCTGGCGCAGCGGCCCGAAGGGACGCCGCTCGCACGGCCACGACGATCAGCGCGAATCCAATTTCCAGGTACCGACCGAGGCCATCGTCAAGGAAGTGCACGTTCCCGAAACCATCACCGTAGCCGAACTGGCGCACAAGATGGCGGTGAAGGCATCGGAGCTCATCAAGCACATGATGAAGCTCGGCCAGATGGTGACCATCAACCAGGTGCTGGACCAGGAAACCGCGATGATCCTCGTCGAGGAAATGGGTCACAAGGCGTTCGCCGCCAAGCTGGACGACCCGGAAGCGATGCTGGAAGAGGCCGGTACCCATGCGGATGCCGAACTGCATCCGCGCGCGCCGGTCGTGACCGTCATGGGCCACGTCGACCACGGCAAGACCTCGCTGCTGGACTACATCCGCCGCGCCAAGGTTGCCGCGGGCGAAGCCGGCGGCATTACGCAGCACATCGGCGCCTACCACGTAGAAACGCCGCGCGGCATCATTACCTTCCTCGACACCCCGGGCCACGAGGCGTTCACCGCCATGCGTGCGCGCGGCGCCAAGGCGACCGACATCGTCATCCTGGTGGTCGCTGCCGATGACGGCGTGATGCCCCAGACCAAGGAAGCAATTGCCCACGCGAAGGCGGCGGGCGTGCCCATCGTCGTAGCGATCAACAAGATCGACAAGCAGGGCGCCAATACCGACCGCGTGACGCAGGAGCTGATCGCCGAAGGCGTGGTGCCGGAAGCCTACGGCGGCGACGCGCCGTTCTGCCCGGTATCCGCAAAGACCGGCCAGGGCATCGATGACCTGCTGGAAAACGTATTGCTGCAGGCGGAAGTGCTGGAACTGAAGGCGCCGATCGATACCCACGCCAAGGGCCTCGTCATCGAAGCCAAGCTGGACAAGGGCCGCGGCCCGGTCGCCACGGTGCTGGTACAGGCCGGC
>NZ_DASRXF010000169.1:0-8690 GCF_035654295.1 Noviherbaspirillum sp.
AATGAAAAAGGGCCACGTCCGAAAACGTGGCCCTTCATGTATGGCGCGGCTGGCAGGAATCGAACCCACGACCCCTTGGTTCGTAGCCAAGTACTCTATCCAGCTGAGCTACAGCCGCGAGGGAGCGAAGTGTATCACTTCACGTTGCCGATGTCACCTGCTTCAGGATTTGCGGATGCCGATCGTCACCAGGTACTCGCGCGGCATGGCAACGCCCAGGTCCGACTTGAAGCCGTCATGGAAGGCGATGAAATCCCGCTTCAGGTTCTCCAGGCGGTCACCGTCAAGTGTCGAGGCGAGCGTCCGCGTGGGTCCATAGCCGGTGACGAACAGGTTCCATGCCGCTTCTCCGTCCGGCGTGCGCAGCACCGAGGTGCCCTGCTCGAAGCGCAGGTCGAAGCTCGCTCCCAGCAGTTGCTGCACGCGCTCGCGGCCGCCCCATTCGAAGGGGGATGGCGGCGCGGGCGTGGCCGGAGCGGCCATGTAGGTTTTCATGACCTTGAACACGCCGACCATCGCGCTGTCGGGCAGCCATGCGGTCAGGGCGATGCGGCCGCCCGGCTTGCATATGCGGGAGAGTTCGTTGGCGGCGGCTTCCGGCCTGCTGGCGAACATCACGCCGAAGGTGGAGATCACGGCATCGAAGGTCTTGTTTTCAAAAGGAAGCGATTCGGCATCGCCAACCTGGAAGTCGATCTTCAACTGCTCGTCGTTGGCGCGCGCCCGAGCGGCCTCGATGAGATCGGCGCCGAGGTCGATGCCGGTCACTTGCGCGCCGCGCGCTGCAACCCGGCGCGCGGCCCAGCCTGTGCCGGTGGCAACGTCGAGCACGCGCTCCTGCGGTTTCGGGTCCAGCCGGATGACACAGTGCTCGATTGCATCGGCAATGGTCTGGCTGATCCGTTCGTAATTCGCACCGCCGCTGTTCCATACCGCGGCAGGCTTCTGGTTGTGCTGCTGGATGGTTTGTTCGCTCATGTCGATCCTCCTCGGAAAAGAGCGTTGCCGCGAGGCGGGCACGACGTTTCCGGCGGAAACGCCTGTGCCGCCTCGCGGAGGCGCACTTTCCAAGATAGGCAGCAAAGCCGCCGGGAGCTTGACGAGGGACAGATATCGCGCAAACGCCGGCATGCCGGCGTGCGAGTTACACGCCGGACAGAGCGCCGTCCGCCACTCCCACCAGAGCGATCGCCGCCGAAGTGTCGTCGGGAGTAACCGCCGCTGCAATCGCCATGCCACGGGTAATTGCTTCGCCGGGATCGATGCACGTCAGCCCCTGCTCCACGGCATAGTAGTTGGCGACGGCAAGCTTGTTGTCCAGCAGGTCGGCAACCCAGCCCCATGTCGCGTTGCCCTTGAAGCTGTGCGCCGAGTTCAGCATGGTGGCGATCAGGCTGCCCTTGCTTGCCCGGCCGTCCGCAAGTTCGCCCGCCCAGTACGCCACGTCTTCGTCGGGCGGCGCGCTCGTGCCGGAGCGGCCGAGCACGTTCTTGTAGATGACCTTCACAAAGTCTGCATTGCTCATCGTGCTCGAGTAGCCGGTCAGCGTACTGAACTGGACGGCCGCCTGATAGAAGTTGTCGGCAATGCTCGCCATGCTCTGCCCGTTGCGGAATTGCGCGATCCAGTAGCCCAGGCCCTCCGCGTCCGGAACGCGGTTGAAGAAGGCCACGTACAGCTCTTCGAGCATCTTGAGATCGGCCGCGGCAATGCTGCGCGCGGCGCTACCGATCTGCAGATCGACCGTCACATCGGAGAAGTGCAGCCGCTCGATGCCGGCAAGGGTATCGGTCCCCTCGCCGCCCGTCTTGTCGGTCACCGTGATGCCCTGTCCGTTCCTGGCGATGGAGAAGCTTGCACGTGCGCCCGCATAGAGTGCAGTGTCGGTGCCGTCTCCACCGTTGATCACATCGTTGCCGGCGCCGCCGCGGATGCTGTCGTCGCCGCCGTAGCCGTAGGCGCGTTCCTCGCCGGTGGAGAGCGTGATGGCGTTGCCGTTGTTGGTCCCGTGAATCCAGCGTCCCGGGAGGTCGGATGCCAGCATGTCCTGCGATGCGCGCAGCTCGCCGGTGAAGAAATCGCGTCCCTGCGACCAGTCGAACTCCACGCTGTCCACCCTGACCTTGTAGTCGCTGAATCCGGTCGCCGGATTGCGGCCGAAGTTGGTCGCGGCAAACATCACGTACTTGCCCGAGGCGGGATCGACCGCAACCAGCTGGCCGTCCTGCAGGCCGGCCGGATACTGCGTCTCCTTGAAGAAGCCGCGGCCGTCATTGACCAGGAAGCGCGTCGCTGCGGCCAGGTCTGCGTTGCTCATCGATTGTGCGCGGTACACCACGATGTCCTTGAATCCGTCGGCATTGATGTCGACCGCTTCGATCGAGTCGTAGTGCGAGTAGTTGATGCCGGGCGTATGGACGAAATCGGTGTGCGTGCTGCTGGCATCGGCAAAACCGCTGCCGGTATTGATGAGGACCTGGACCGCCGCGCCGGCATAGTATTCGTAGGACGCGTCATTGCGCTTGTCCTTCGTCACGACGGACACCAGGTCTTGCCGTCCGTCGGCGTTGACGTCCAGCGCAACGGCATCGAGATAGATCGAGCCGCTGGTGGACTCGGTCGTGCCGGGGCTTTCCCAGTACTGCGAACCGTGCCCGTACGGCCCGGCGGGCAGATCGATTTTCCTGCTGTCGCTGAAAAAGCCCTTGCCGTCATTCAGGAAAACCTTGCCCCTGTATGTCGCGCCCATCGGCAGCATGCCGAGGTCGAGCGCGCCGTCGCCGTTGGCGTCGAACAGGATGCAGCCGGTGTAGGTATTCTGCTCGAGCGTTTTTGGCGCGCCGTTGGAGAAGGTGGAGGTCACGACGGGAGCGGGATTGCGCAAGGATTCGGGCAGCCGCGTGCGGTCGAATCCGAAACCGCCCTTGCCGTCGTTGACCAGGAAATAGGATGCCGCCTGCGGCGACTGGTTGATGGAATCGATGAAGATGTCGGGCCGGTTGTCGCCGTCGATATCGCCGACGGCAACGCTGTGCGAGAACAGTTGCGGCATGCCTGCAACGGCAACGTTGGTATGGGCGGCCTGGCCGGACATCAGCACATACGACACTTCGCCCGGCCACGGTCCGTAGGGTTTGCCGTCGAGATAAGGATCCTGGCCCGAGGCGCCGATCACGACATCGCCCTTTCCGTCGCCATTGAAATCGGCGCTCTTGATGCGGTTGACCAGCGTCGGCGCGACATTCGCGCTCATCGCGCCGTCGGCCAGCTTGTAGCTGCCGTCGGCCTGCTGCAGGAAGAAGCGTACGGGCGAGTAGCCGATCACTGTCGTGCTGAATGCGGCTTCCGGATCGAAGCGCAGCACGACGTCCTGGCGGCCGTCGCCGTCGAGATCGGTGACGGTCCAGCGCGGATTGCCTCCCGCATCGGCATTGTCGAACGGGGTGCCGCGCGTGATGCGAAAGCCGCTCGGCAAGAGCGAGGACACGGAGACCTTGACGCCGTCGGCCCCGGCGCCGGTGAACTCAATGACCTCGATGTTCTTCAAGGTCTTGGTGCCGTAGTTCCCGTCGTTCGGATCGGTATTGCCGACAGTGAAGGTTTTTTCCGCTTCGTTGTAGGCGATCGAGAATTTGGTGGACGGCGAAAAAAGGAACTGCACCTTGTCCTCGCCGTCGCGACCATCGACGAAGTCGTCGCCGGAGCTGGTATAGAAGGCGTCGTTGCCGTCGCTGCCAAGCAAGGTATCGGCATTGCCTGAGCCATGCACGGAGCGGATATTGACCAGAGTATCCACGGTACCGAATCCGTCCTCCACGGTACCGGCGCGCAGGTCGAGCACGACGCCTTTCGGCGATCCCCAGTAGGCGGCCGTGGACTGCGCGGCCGTGCCGATCAGGGTGTCGTTGCCCGCGCCGCCGATGGCATTGAGGGCGCCGAAGCGGATGCTGTCGTTCCCGCCCTCGCCGTAGATCGGCGTCCAGTCGGGCACGCCCAGGGCCGTTTGGTCGATGACGTCGTCTTTGTCCGTGCCGTGATAGTCCATGCTTTTATTGCTTCATAGAAAGCTTTGCATCTTGCCACAGGCGGGCAAGTGCTGCAGGACGTATTTGCGGTTAGCGTTCGTAGCCGCCGTTGAACGAATCTGCTGCCGGCGGGAAGTCGGGCGGCACCATCTCGACCGCCTGTTCGATGATTCTTTCCATCTCGTCTTCGCGCATGTCGGGCACGGGCACGGGCTCAGGCACAGGCACCGGACGCGACGCAGGTGCGCGGCGCACCGCCGGCTTCGGCTCTTCCTTCGTCCAGCCGAAGATTTCCGTCACCCTGTTCATCAGCGACGCAAAGAACGACTCGGGCGGTTTCGGGAAGCGCGCGCCGCCATCGACGAGCTTCGCCTGCAGCGTGCGCCGCGTGAAGTCGCCCACCAGGGGCAGCGCCGTGTGCGCGCCTTGCCCCCAGTAGCTGCTGCGCATCGTGACGCGCGCATCGTTGAATCCGACCCATGCGCCGGCGACCAGGCGCGGGTGCATGAGGATGAACCAGCCGTCCGTATTGTTCTGCGTGGTGCCGGTCTTGCCGGCCACGTCCACGCGGCTGCCGAGCTGCCACCGGATCGCGCGGCCGGAGCCCTGGTCGATTACCGCGCGCAGCATGCCGGTCAGCGCGTGCGCGGTTTCCTCGTCGAGCACGCGCTTGCCTTCGCTGGTGAAGCTGTCGAGCTCTTTGCCCTCCTTGTCGAGGATACGGCTGACCATGATGGGCTTGCGCGCTTCGCCGCCGGTGGCAAAGGTGCCGTAGGCGGACACCATTTCCAGCAGCGTGACCGGGCTGGTGCCGAGCGCGAGCGCGGGCACCGGTTCGAGCGGGCTCTGGGCCACGCCCATCCTGCGCGCGAACTCGGCAACGCGGCGCGGTCCGACTTCTTGCATCACCTGCGCGGTGATGGTGTTCTTCGATTGCGCCAGCGCTTCGCGCAGCGTCATCTCGCGGCCGCTGGGCCCGGACATGTCAGTGGGCTTCCAGACGGTGCCGTCGGGCATCGGGATCTCGACTTCGGTGTCGCTGAAGCGTTTGTCCGGCGACATGCCTTTCTCAAGCGCGGCGCCGTAGACGAAGGGCTTGAAGGTGGAGCCCGGCTGGCGGCGCGCGGTGGCGACGTGGTCATACTGGTCGATGCCGAAATCGCGGCTGCCCACCCAGGCCTTCACATGGCCGGTCAACGGATCGATGGCGACGAAGCCGGTTTCCAGCCGCGTCTTGTCGGCCAGCAGCGGCAGCACGAAGGCGGCATCGGCCTTGAGCTGCCTGAGCGCCTCGTCGGCGGGCATGCCGCCCTCGACCGCCCTGCGGTAGGGCGCGGACTCGCGCACGAAGGCATCGAGCAGGTCGCCGCGGGCGCGCCACAGGTAGCCGGAGGGGCGCGTGCGCGGATGAATGGCGTTGGCGGGCGTCCTGCGCGCCATGCCCGTGCCCCATTCGCCGTCTGCCACGCCCTGCAGCCGCCGCAGCTGGCGCTCGACCGCCTGTTCGGCGTATGCCTGCATGCGCGCATCAATGGTGGAGACGACCACCAGGCCGTCGGAATACAGGTTGTAGTCGTTGCGGTCGGCCCAGTCGATCAGCCACTTGCGCACCTGCACCGCGAGATGCGGCGCCATGCCGACCGGCTCCGGCTGACGTTCGAAGTCGAGACGGATCGGTCGGGTTTTCAGGCGCTCGAATTCGGCCTTGGACAGCACGCCCCTGCGCGCCATCTGCGACAGCACCACGTTGCGGCGTTCCAGCGCGCGCTCGGGGCGCAGCACCGGGTTGTAGTAGCTGGTGCCTTTGAGCATGCCGACCAGGGTCGCGCTTTCCAGCACGTTGAGCCCGGCGGCGGATTTGTCGAAGTAGGTGCGCGCCGCCATTTCGATGCCGAAGGCGTTGTACAGGAAAGGCACCGTGTTGAGATAGGTGAGCAGGATTTCCTGCTTCGAGTAGGCGAGCTCGATCTTCAGCGCGGTGACCAGCTCCTTGAGCTTGCGGTTGATGCTGCGCTTGCGGCCGATCTCTTCCGGGTAGAGGTTGCGCGCGAGCTGCTGCGTGATGGTGGAACCGCCTTCGGGATCGCCCTGCAGCGTACGCACGATGCCGGCCGCGGTGCGCCGGAAATCGATGCCGAAATGCTGGTAGAAGCGGTGGTCTTCGGTGGCGATCAGCGCGTTGATCACATGCGGGGAAATGCGGTTCAGCTCGACCCACTCGCGGTTCATGCGCTTGAACACTGCAAGCTCCTTGCCGTCGGCGGACAGGAGCACGCTCGGCGTCTCTGCCTTGGCCTTGCGCAGGTCGGCGATGCTGGGGGTGAAGGGGATCAGGAGGATGGTATAGGCAAGCAGCAGCACCGTGCCGATGGCCGCGCTGGCGATGCCCGCCTTGACCAGTGCCTTAAGCCTCGCCGGCCAGCCGAGGGCCGGGTCGATGACAGACTTGAAATATCCGGCAATCCGGGTGGTGATCCGCGACAGGCGTGCGCGCGGCGACTTATCTGCTTCCAAGGTGGCTTCCTGTATTCTGGCGGCCGCTGAGCGGGCCGCGCTTGCTGCAGGGGAAGCATTTTACCGTTGCCGAGAGGAATAACGGAACGAAACCGCCCGGGGCATGCCAAAGTGGAATGCCCGAAACACAAGCATTGATGCGATGAGTTCGATACTTTTCCCGGATGCGCCGCGCTTTTCGCCGTCACTGAACGACGGCGAACCGGTGCGCGCGTGGGTGATGCCGGCCACCTTGCCGAGGCGGGGCTATACAAGGGCCTGCGTCGCCCTGCCGCCCGGCATGCCGGATTGCCTTGAAGTGAGCGTCGTGCGCTCCATCGAAGGAACCGAGCGCACGACGGCGGCCGTCTATGGCGCCCGGGTCTATCTGATCCACTACGAGTTCAAGCCGAACTGACGAGGGTACGGAATGCACCCTCGCCCGTCAGACCTCAACCGCCAAAGGGTTGCGGCCTCGGGGTTGCGTCGGTGGACGGCGGCAGGATCGGCATCTTGAAGGACGGCATGTCGCCGGTCAGGGTCTTCAGGAAGGCGACGATCTTTGCATTCTCGTCATCGCTGAACTTCTTGCCCAGCTGCAGGCGTCCCATCACGTCGACCGCATCCTTCAGCGTGGCGGCAGCGCCGTCATGGAAGTAGGGATAGGTCATTTCCACGTTGCGCAGCGTCGGCACCTTGAAGGTGAAGCGGTCGGCATCCTTGCCGGTCACCGCAACGCGGCCTTCCGCCGGGCTCGATGCCTTGTAGGGTTCCACCACGCCCATCTTCTGGAAGGAGTTGCCGCCCACCGCCGGGCCGTTGTGGCAGGCGACGCAGCCGCTGTCCTTGAACAGCTTGTAGCCCTCAAGCTCGAACGCGGTGATGGCCTTCTTGTCGCCGGCCAGCCACTTGTCGAAGCGCGAGTTGGGGGTGACGAGGGTTTCCTCGAATGCGGCGATGGCCTTGGTGACCTTGTCGATATCCACCTTGTCCGAACCGAAGGTCTTCTTGAAATCGCTCACATAGCCCGGGATGGATTGCAGCACTTCGATGGCGAGCGCATGGGTCGATGCCATTTCGCCCGGATTGGCGATCGGGCCGCCGGCCTGCGCCTTGAGGTCGGCCGCCCGGCCGTCCCAGAACTGCGCGACGTTCATGCTGGAGTTGAGCACGGTGGGCGAGTTGATCGGGCCCTGCTGCCAGTTATGGCCGATCGAGGACTTGAGGTTGTCGGTGCCGCCCATCGACAGGTTATGGCAGGAATTGCACGAAATGAAACCCGACTTGGACAGGCGCGGATCGAAATACAGCTTCTTGCCGAGTTCGACGAGCGCAGGATTTTGCGGCTTGGCGGCCTTGATCGGTTCGATCGGTTCGGCGCCCTTGGCACCGTAGGCCATGCTTGCCGCAAGCAGTGAAACCGCCGCGGCGGTGAGAGAAAGTACGCGAGTTGTGTGCATGATGCGCTCCACTTGAAAAAGCCTTTTGTTAAAGACCATTATAGGAGCGTGGTTTTTCTGAGAGGCAAGCCTTTTCTGAAAACCTATCCTGGATCAAGCACTACGGTAGTTTTACGGTAGCGCGCAGGAGACATGTCGCGTTCTCCTGCGCGCAGGTGATGCACTTATGTCATGCACCGGGCCGGCGCGGCTGCTTGACGGTGCGCAGATAGGGCTTGATGGTGTTCCAACCCTCGGGGAACAAGGTCTTCGCTTCCTCATCGCTGACGGACGGCGGAATGATGACATCCTCGCCCGGCTTCCAGTTGACCGGTGTGGCCACCTTGGTCGACGCGGTCAGCTGGATTGAATCGAGCACGCGCAGGATCTCGTCGAAATTGCGGCCGGTGCTCATCGGATAAGTGAGCATCAGCTTGATCCGCTTGTCGGGGCCGATCATGAACACGGAGCGCACGGTGGCATTGTTCGCCGGCGTGCGGCCTTCCGACGTGCCGGGCTCATCTGCCGGCAACATGCTGTACGTCTTGGAAACGGAGAGGTCGCTGTCGGCGATGATCGGGTACTGCGGCAACGTGCCCTGGGTTTCCTCGATATCCTTGAGCCACATCTTGTGGCTGTCCACCGGATCGACGCTCAGGCCGATAAGCTTGCAGCCGCGCCTGGTGAATTCCGGCTCGATCTTGGCCATGTAGCCGAGTTCAGTCGTGCATAC
>NZ_DASRXF010000170.1:0-14597 GCF_035654295.1 Noviherbaspirillum sp.
CGCCGAGAAAAATGCCTTCAGGTCTTCCGGGCTGTCGACGTCAGGGACCGTGTTGCCGATCTGTTGCATCACCTGCGCCAGCGCGGAGGCGCCCATGCGGTTCTTGCCGCGGCCGAGGTCGATCAGGATCAGCGCCGTCTCGCCGGCATCCTTGCGCAGTTGCGGCGTGAGCGCCAGGCGCACATCCGGCACCGGGGCGAAAGCGGAGACGATCAGCGATACCGGCGAAACGACTTCCTTGCTGCCCTCGGCATCCTTCCATGTCGTGCGCATGGACAGCGAATCCTTGCCGACCGGGATGCTGATGCCCAGCGCCGGGCACAATTCCATGCCCACCGCCTTCACGGTGTCGAACAGGGCGGCGTCCTGGCCGGGCTGGCCGCAGGCGGCCATCCAGTTGGCCGACAGCTTGATGTCGCCGATATCAGCAATCGGGGCGGCCGCGATATTGGTGATCGCCTCGCCCACCGCCATGCGGCCGGATGCGGCGGCATTGACGACGGCCAGCGGCGTACGCTCACCCATCGCCATCGCTTCGCCGCGATAGCCTTCGAAGCTCATGGCCGTCACCGCGCAGTCCGCTACCGGCACCTGCCACGGGCCGACCATCTGGTCGCGCACCGAGGTAGCACCCACGGTACGGTCGCCGATGGTGATGAGGAAGGATTTGTCGGCCACTGCCGGCAGGCGCAGCACGCGCTGTGCCACGTCTTCCAGCGCCATGCCGGTCAGGTCGACCGGCGGCAGGTCGGCGGCGACGTGCGTGACATCGCGGTGCATCTTCGGCGGCTTGCCCAGCAGGACTTCCATCGGCATGTCGACCGGATTGTTGTCGTGCTCGGGATCGATCACCTTCAGCTGGCGCTCTTCGGTGGCCGTGCCGACCACGGCGAACGGCGCACGCTCGCGCTCGCACAGGTACTGGAACAGCGGCAGGCTTTCCGGGGCGATCGCGAGCACGTAGCGCTCCTGCGATTCATTGCTCCAGATTTCCTTGGGCGCCATGCCGCTCTCTTCCAGCGGCACCTTGCGCAGGTCGAAGATCGCGCCGCGGCGAGCGTCGTTGGTCAGCTCCGGAAAGGCGTTGGAGAGACCGCCCGCGCCGACGTCGTGAATGGAGAGGATGGGATTGTCGTCGCCCATCGCCCAGCAGGCATTGATGACTTCCTGCGCCCGGCGCTCCATCTCCGGATTGCCGCGCTGGACGGAATCGAAATCGAGGTCGGCGGTATTGGTGCCGGTGGCCATCGACGATGCCGCGCCGCCGCCCATGCCGATGCGCATGCCGGGGCCGCCGAGCTGGATCAGCAGGCTGCCCACCGGCAGGTCGTGCTTCTTCGTGTGCTTGGCGGAGATGTTGCCCATGCCGCCGGCGATCATGATCGGCTTGTGGTAGCCGTACACCTTGCCGCCGACTTTCTGTTCGTAGGTGCGGAAGTAGCCGCCGAGGTTCGGACGGCCGAATTCATTGTTGAAGGCAGCGCCGCCAATCGGGCCGTCGATCATGATCTGCAGCGGCGAAGCGATACGGTCCGGCTTGCCATAGATGCCGCTCTGGCCCTTGTGTTCGCGCTGGGCGACAGGCTCGGTGGCATCGCGCGCGTTTTCCCAGGGCTGCACGGAGTGTGTCAGCATCAGGTTGGACACGGTGAAACCGGTGAGGCCGGCCTTCGGCTTTGCGCCGCGGCCGGTCGCGCCTTCGTCGCGGATCTCGCCGCCCGCGCCGGTGGATGCGCCCGGGAACGGGGAAATCGCGGTCGGGTGGTTGTGCGTCTCCACCTTCATCAGGATGTGCGTGAGCTCTTCCTTTTCCTCGTACACGTTGCCGTTGGCCGCGCCGTTCGGATAGAAGCGCTTCACTGCCGCCCCCTCGATGACGGACGAGTTGTCGCTGTAGGCCACCACCGTTCCCTTCGGGTTGAGCTGGTGGGTGTTCTTGATCATCGCGAACAGCGACTTGTCCTGCTTCACGCCGTCGATGGTCCAATCGGCGTTGAAGATCTTGTGACGGCAATGCTCGCTGTTGGCCTGCGCGAACATCATCAGTTCGACATCGGTCGGATTGCGCTTGGCCTGGGTGAAGGCGTTGTTCAGGTAGTCGATTTCGTCTTCCGACAGGGCCAGGCCGAGGTCGGTATTGGCCTTGACCAGCGCATCGCGCCCGCCGCCGAGCACATCGACGAACTCGAGCGGCCTGGCTTCCAGTTCGCGGAACAGGCCGGCGGCATCGTTCGCATTGCGCAGCACGGTCTCGGTCATGCGGTCGTGCAGCAGCGCGGCGACTTCCTGCGCGGCGGCCTCGGACAGTTTCTTCGCACCGCCGAGCAGGCCGGTCTTGAGCTGCACGCGGTAGGACACGCCGCGCTCGAGACGCTTGATGTGGCCCATGCCGCAGTTATGGACAATGTCGGTCGCCTTGCTCGCCCACGCGGAAATCGTGCCGAAACGCGGAATGACCACGAACTCGTCGCCGTCGGCAGCGGCGGTGAACGGTTCGCCGTAGGTCAGCAGTGCGTTCAGGCGACCGATATCGTCCTCGCCCGGCGCGACTGCCGCTTCGACGAAATGCAGGAAGCGCCCGGTAATGCCAATGATGGCGGGCTCGACCGCTTGCAATTGTGACAAAAGACGCTGGGTACGGAAGGCAGACAGGGCGTTGGAGCCCGGCAGAATCAACATGGCGGCAAGAAAATTGATGCAGTCCGGCTGCGAAAAGACGCCGCGCGGTTGCAGGTTAAAACGGAAACCGGGATTATACCGCGACACGCCTCATGGCAGCTTTGGCAACGCATGCTCCGGGATGCCTCTGCGCTTCGTGATATTTCCCTCTCTGTGCTATTGTTGCCGGGCCGATTCCAACTCCTGAACCGTCACCTTCGCATGAACCCGCTGACCGCCAAATCGATTCCTGCCCTCGCCCGCTATTCCCGTTATTCGCTGGTGGACGTCAGCCTGGAAGAAGCGGAAAAGTATCCTGCGGTCTTCACACGGCTGTACCCCGACGCGGCGCGCGCCGCCGGCGAGCATGCCGACAAGATGCGCGCGGCCGGCGTCGAGGTGTCGCCGCTGGCCGGACTGCCGGTGTCGATCAAGGATCTCGTCGATATCGCCGGCGAAACCACGCTGGCCGGGTCGACCGTCCTGCGCGGCGCACCGCCGGCCAAGTCCGACGCTCCCGTCGTCAAGCGCCTGCGTATCGCCGGCGCGGCCATCATCGGCAAGACGAACATGACTGAATTCGCCTTCTCCGGCGTCGGCCTGAATCCGCATTACGGCACGCCGGCCAATCCGGCTGACAAGTCTGTCGCGCGCATTCCCGGCGGCTCTTCCTCCGGTGCGGCCGTCTCGGTGGCGACCGGCCTGTGCGTGGCGGCGATCGGCTCGGATACGGGCGGCTCGATCCGCATCCCGGCCGCGTTGTGCGGCATCGTCGGCTTCAAGCCCACGGCGCGCCGCGTTCCTTCCGAAGGCACCCTGCCCTTGTCGCCGACCCTCGATACGATATGCGCGATGACGCGCTCGGTCGACGACTGCATCCTGGTCGACAGCATCATCGCCGACAACGCCCTGTCCATCCCCGACCTGCCGCTCGCCGGCCTGCGCCTTGCCGTCCCGCAGACGGTGATGCTCGACGGGCTCGAGCCGCATGTGGCCGCATCGTTCTCGGCCGCGCTGGCCCGGCTCTCGGCGGCGGGCGCGAAGATCGTCGACGTGTCATTCGGGCTTCTGGCCGAAGCGGCCGACCTGAACCGGTTCTCCGGCCCCGAATCGTTTGCATGGCATCGCGCGCTGCTCGCGCGCCGTGAAGCGGAATACGACTTCCGCGTGGCAAAGCGCATCAAGACCGGCGCTTCCGTGAGCGCCGCCGATTACATCGACCTGCACCGCAACCGGCGCGACTGGATCGTGCGTATGGAGGAAGCGCTCGGCCCGTTCGACTCGCTCGTCATGCCGACCGTGCCGATGGTGGCACCGCCGATTGCCGAGCTTGAAGGCTCGGAAGAAGCCTTCTTCAAGGCGAATGGCCTGCTGTTGCGCAATACGTCGGCCATCAACCTCCTCGACGGTTGCGCGGTGTCGCTGCCCTGCCATGCGCAGGGGACCCTGCCGGTGGGGCTGATGGTGGCCGGGCCTGCGATGTCCGACCGCAAGATCCTGGCGGTTGCGCGTGCCATCGAACGTACCCTGCAGGCACAGTAACGCGGCGTATCATCCCGTTTTCCCGATTGCCCTGCAGACAATGTCCCGTTCGCGATCTGACGCGATTGCAGTGTTCCGGACGATCGGCCTCGAATAAAATTACGCCTTTGAACCACGCAATATGTCGGGCGGTCTACGTTTCCTTGATCGGGGCGGCCGTAGTCTTCAGCAATCAGGTTAATCAGTGACACAAAAACAAATCGCAGTGGTGGGCGGCGGCGTGGTCGGCGTGTGCACCGCGTACTTCCTGGCGGAAGCCGGACATGACGTGGTCGTCATCGAGCGCCACCAGAACGTCGCCCAGGAGGCGAGCTTCGCCAACGGCGGCATCGTCGCGCCGGGCTATGCCTCGCCCTGGGCTGCCCCGGGCATGCCCCGCAAGCTCCTCTCCTATCTCTTTCGCAATGAATCGCCTGTCCTGCTGAAGCCGGCCATCGACCGCGCCCTCTGGCGCTGGGTGCGGCAATGGATGTCGGAATGCGAACTGGAGCGCTATCGCATCAACCGCACACGCATGCAGCGCCTGGCGTTCTACAGCCGGGATGTCCTGCGCCAGATACGCGAGTATTACCAGATCGACTACGAACAGACCCAGGGCGTCCTGCAGCTCTTCCGCACGGAGAAAGACCGCAAGCTGGCGGAGCCCGGCCTCGCGCTGCTCGCGGAGAACGAGGTGCCGCACCAGATCCTCGACCCGGAAGGCGTGCGCGCAATCGAGCCGGCGCTGGCTTCCGACACACCGCTGTGCGGCGGCGTCTACCTGCCCCAGGACGAAGCCGGCAACTGCCCGCTGTTCACCAAGCGGCTCAAGCAGATCGCCAGCTCCATCGGCGTGCAGTTCCATTTCACCAGCACGGTGCACGGTATCGAGTCCGAGTCGCGCGGGGTCGCCTTGCATGTGGATGACGGACGCTATCCGGCCGACGCGGTCGTCATCGCCGCCGGCATGGACAGCGTCAGCCTGCTCAAACCGCTCGGCATCCAGGTACCGATGTATCCGGTCAGGGGCTATTCCGCGACAGCGCTGATCAAGAACTTCGAGCATGCGCCGCAGGCGGCGGTGCTCGACGAAACCTACCGCGTCGCGATTACCCGCCTCGGCGGCCGCATTCGCCTCGCAGGCACCGCCGAGCTCGGTTCCAGCTCCGCGAAATTGCGCGACCGCGCGCTGCGCACGCTGCTGAAGGTTGGCGGCGACTGGTTTCCCGACGCCGCCAATTATGCGCAAGCTAACTTCTGGACCGGCACACGCCCCATGCTGCCGGACGGCCCGCCCCTCATCGGCGCCACGCCCATTCGAAGCGTATACCTCAACATCGGGCACGGCTCGAATGGCTGGGCGATGGCCGCCGGCTCGGGCAAGGTGGTCGCGGACATCGTGTCCGGTTACGCGCCCGAGATCGATACCGACGGACTGACCCTTTCGCGCTATGGATAAGATCGATTGCATCGTCGTCGGCGCGGGCGTCGTCGGGCTGGCGGTCGCCCGCGAGCTCGCATTGCAGGGGCGCGAAGTGCTGGTCATCGAAAAGCACGCGGCAATCGGGATGGAGACGAGCTCGCGCAACAGCGAAGTCATCCACGCCGGGCTGTACTACCCGACGGGCAGCCTCAAGGCCCGGCTCTGCCTGCAAGGGCGCGACGCCTTGTACGCCTACTGCGAGGAAAAAGGCATCGGCCACCGGCGCTGCGGAAAGCTGGTTGTCGCCACCTCGGAGCAGCAGGCGCCAAAGCTGGAGGCGATCCTCGCACAGGCGCACGCCAACGGCTGCACTGAAGTCAGCCTGATCACGGGGGCGCAGGCACGCGCGCTGGAACCCTCGCTTGCCTGCATCGCCGCGCTGGCCTCGCCGAACACCGGCATCATCGACACCCATGCCTACATGCTCGCCCTGCAAGGCGATGGGGAAAATGCGGGCGCCGTGTTTGCGATGAACAGTGAGGTGACTGGGGGGCAAGCGACGGAGTCGGGAGTCGTCATCCGGGTACGCGGCAGCGATGGCGAAGAAACGGAACTTGAAGCGGCCACGCTCGTCAATTGCGCCGGCCTTTGGGCGCCACGCCTGGCAGCCGGCGTCGACGGGCTGGATGACGGCGCCATTCCCCGTGCCTACTTCGCCAAGGGCAACTACTACTCGCTTGCAGGGAAGGCACCGTTTTCGCGGCTGATCTATCCGGTACCAGAGCCCGGCGGACTCGGGGTGCACCTGACGCTAGACCTCGGCGGACAGGCGCGTTTCGGCCCGGACGTGGAATGGATCGACAATCCGCAGGGCGACATTGACTACAGCGTCGACGCAGCCCGCGCGCACGGATTCTACCGGGAGATCCGCGCCTATTGGCCGGACCTCGCCGACGACGCGCTGCAGCCGGCATATTCGGGCGTCCGGCCGAAAATCACGCCGCCCGGCGCTGCCGCGGCCGACTTCCTGTTTGCATCACACGGTAATCCGCATTACCTCGGCCTGTACGGCATCGAGTCCCCCGGACTGACCGCATCGCTTGCCATCGCGGCGCATGTACGCGGCCTGCTGGCCGCGTAGGAAATCGCTCAGGAGGCGACGAAGAAATCGATCACGATCTCGCCCGGCTCACGCTTGACGTACGCCATCTGGATCCGCGTGCCGAAAAAGTGGTCGATCTGCGCCAGCAGCGGCAGCGGATCGTGGTCGTTACAGAAGCGCATCGTCTCGCCCGGTTCGAGGGCATCCAGCGCACCAAAGATCGCCGCGTGGCGGAAGCGCTTGGCAACGCCGCGTGCATCGAACGGATAGACACCACCGGAAACCAGCGGACGGGAACAATCGTGTGTCATGGAAAGACTCCTTTGTGAACAAGCTGAGGAATAAGATTCATTATAAATGAATCTTTAAGCGCCGGCAATGAAAATCCGGTGCCGGAGCGCAGCTTTTTCGCGGCTTCCGTGGAGTTGGCATAAAATCGTTGACCCGACCACGATCTCCCGCCCATGCCCAACGCCACCGCGCTTTATACCGTTTCAACTATTCGCGAGATCGAACAGGCGAGCCTCGCCGCCCTGCCCCAGGGTGCGTTGATGGAACGCGCCGGCAAGGCAGCAGCGGAGTTTGCGCTCGGCCTTCTGGCCGGCGCATCCACCGACGCCCGCATCGTCGCGTTCGCCGGCCCCGGCAACAATGGCGGCGACGCGATCGAAGCGGCCCGCCTCCTTGCCGAGCACGGCCTCGACGTCACGGTCATCCTGTGCGCGGATCCCGCACGCTTTCCAGCGGACGCGGGCCGGGTATTCGAACGGGCGAGGAATAGTCCCTTGAACATCGTGGACGTTGCAGCTGCGGAATTCATGCCGGATTGCGATCTCGCGATCGACGGCCTGTTCGGCATCGGACTGCAGCGCCCGATTGCCGGAATCCACCGCGAGCTGGTGGAAAGAATCAATGCCCTCTCCTGCCCGGTGCTCGCTCTCGACGTGCCGAGCGGCCTGGATGCCGATACCGGCACGATCGTCGGTGACAACGGCATCGCCGTGCGCGCCACGCACACGATCACCTTCATCGCCGACAAGCCGGGACTGCATACCCTGAACGGGCGTGATTGCGCAGGCCATGTCCACGTCGCGAGCCTCGATATCGACGAGGACCTGTTCAAGCCCTCCGGCATGCGGCTGAACTCGATCGATGCCTTCTCCGGCTGCTTGAAAAAGCGGCCGCACAATTCGCACAAGGGCAGCTATGGCGACGTCATCGTCGCCGGTGGCGCGGCGGGCATGGCTGGGGCACCCATCCTCGCGGCCAGGGCCGCGGCCAAGTGCGGCGCGGGGCGGGTGTTCGCCGCGTTTGTCGGCGAACCGCCTCCCTACGACGCCATGCAGCCCGAACTGATGTGCCGCGCCGCGACAACGATGGATTTCACATCAGGCACCGTGGTCGCCGGCCCGGGCATGGGCACCTCACGCGAAGCGCACGACGTGCTGGCAAAGGCGCTTCACTGCCCGGGGCCGCTCGTGGTGGACGCGGATGCGCTGAACCTGATCGCGTCCGAGCCGGGCCTGCATGCCCGGTTTTCGCAACGCACCGCGCCGACCGTCATGACGCCGCATCCCCTAGAAGCCGCGCGCCTCCTGCAGTCTTCCACGGCAACGGTGCAAGCGGACCGCGTGCGCAGCGCACGCGAACTTGCCCGGCGCTTTCATTGCGTGGCGATTCTCAAGGGTGCAGGGAGTATCATTGCCGCCCCGGACGGCAGCGTTGTGATCAACACCACCGGCAATGCCGCCCTCGCCACCGCCGGCACCGGCGATGTCCTTGCCGGCATATGCGGCGCGCTCCTGGCCCAGGGTTTCCCCGCGTGGCAAGCGGCGCTGGCGGCGACGTGGATGCACGGACAGGCCGCCAATATCCTCGTGCAGCAAGGCACAGGACCGGTCGGCCTCACGGCAAGCGAATTGATTCCCGCCGTACGCACGCTCCTGAACCAACTGACGGAAGCGCATGCCGCAAGCCACTTCGCACGCTAAGCTCTGGGTGGGCATCGCCTGCCTGGTACTCGGACAGTGGACTTTGTCGCTGCTCGACGCCGCCGGAAAACTCCTGGCGCAGTCCGGTTACCACGTGATCATGATCGCGTGGATGCGCTACTCGCTGAACACGCTGCTGATGGCGGCAGTTCTCGCGCCGCACTTTCGCCGCAGACATGGCCGCAGCATCCTGCACACCCGCCGTCCGCAGCTGCAAGTGTTCCGCGCCGCGCTCCTGCTCTTGTCGACAGTCGTTTTCTTTTCCGTGCTGAAGATTGCGCCATTGTCGGAAGGGACGGCAATGAATTTTTGCGCGCCCCTGTTCGTGCTCGCAATCTCGCCGTGGCTGCTGAAGGAAAAATCGTATGCGTCGCGCTGGGTGGCGGTAGCGGTGGGTTTCAGCGGCATGCTGATCGTGATGCGGCCCGGCGGAAGCATCTCGCCGCTCGGGGTGATGCTCGGCCTTTTGTCGGCGCTGGTGTTCGCGGCCGTCGTCGTCCTCACCCGCAAGACCAACCAGACAGACCATCCGATGGTGACCTTGTTCTACGGCGGCCTGGTAGGAATGGTCATCAGCAGTGCCATCGTCCCATTTTTCTGGACACCGCACACCCCCAGCACGACAGAGTGGCTGATCCTCGCCTCGACCGGCGTCACCAGCACGGTCGGGCATCTGCTTGTCAACAGCGCCTACAAGCATGCCGAAGCATCTCTGCTCGCGCCTTACGCCTACCTGCAGATCATTTCGGCGACGACGATGGGATGGCTGGTCTTCGGCCAGTTGCCCGATGCGCTCACCGCCGTGGGTATCGGGATCATCTGCGCCGGCGGCATCGGGATCGCCTTTGTGGAACACCGCCGCGTGCAGTCCGATGCACCCGGGCCGGCGACGCCTTAGGTCAGCTGTCCGGCGGCAATCGTGATCGTGCGCCTGCAACGGGCGGCGATGGAGGGATCGTGCGTCACCAGGACCAGGGTTGATCCGCGTTCCTCATTGAGCTCGAACATGAGCTTGATGACCGCATCGCCGGTCGCCGCGTCCAGGCTGCCGGTCGGTTCGTCGGCGAACAGGAGAGGCGGTTCGGTAACGAAGGCGCGCGCCAGCGCCACGCGCTGCTGTTCGCCGCCGGAAAGATATTTCGGATAGTGCCGCAGCCTGCTCGACAGCCCCACACGTCCCAGCATCGCCTCCGCCTTGGCGCGCGCGTCGTCGTCGCGCCGCAGTTCGAGCGGCAGCATGACATTCTCCAGCGCCGTCAGGTGCGCAAGCAGCTGGAACGACTGGAACACGAATCCAAGCTTGGCCTGGCGCAGCCCCGCACGGCCGTCTTCGCTGAGCGCAAAGATATCCACGCCATCGAGCTTGACCGTACCATCTGACGGTGTGTCGAGCCCCGCGAGCAGGCCGAGCAGCGTCGACTTCCCCGAACCCGATGCCCCGACGATGGCCAGCGTCTCTCCAGGCTGCACGGTAAAATCGATATCGCGCAAGATGGTCAGCTCACCGGTCGCATCGGCGACACGCTTGCTTAGATGAATGGTTTCAATCGCAGGAATTGTCGAGGAAGGTTCAGGCATGCAGGATAAGTTCAGGAAATTGGAAAACGTGACCGGATGGCTGAGGATGGCGGCGGCGTTGTCGCTCGTCTTCTTTGCAACGTGCGCCTATTCTGCATCAAAAACCGTGCTCGTGCTCGGCGACAGCCTCTCGGCGGAATATGGCATCGCGCGCGGCGCAGGCTGGGTTACGCTGCTCGAACAACGTCTCAAGGCGGAGCGGATCGATGCCAACATCGTCAACGCCAGCATCAGTGGCGAAACGACCAGCGGCGGCAAGGCGCGCCTGCCCGGACTGTTGGGACAGCACCGCCCGCATATCGTCGTCATCGAACTGGGCGGAAACGACGGCTTGCGCGGCCTGCCCCTAGCCTCCGCCGAAGCGAACCTGCGCAACATGATCCAGGAAGCGCAGAAGGCCAAGGCGAAAGTGCTGCTCGTCGGCATGCAGATCCCGCCCAATTACGGGCGCGAATACGCCGACCGCTTTGCCGGCCTTTACGAGAAGCTCTCGAAGGAGGCCAAGGTATCTCTGGTGCCATTCCTGCTCGAAGGCGTTGCGAGCCGGCCCCAGCTATTCCAGGCCGACCGCATCCATCCGCTCGCTGAGGCCCAGCCCATCATGCTCGACAATATCTGGCCCCATTTGAAGTCCTTGCTGCAACGCTAGGAACGCAGGCCGAGAAAACGGCAAAAAAAAACCGCTCGTTGCACGAGCGGTTTTTTGTTGGGCGAATCCGCCCTGTTACTTCTCGGCGTCGCCTGCAGCCGGCTTGACCGGCGAACGCAGGATCTCCACCTTCGCCTTCTTCTTCAGCGCTTCGAGGTAGGCATTTGCTTCGAGCTGCGCCAGACCGTTGGCGATCTGCTGCTGCTCGTTCTGGCGGCGGGCTGCATCCGGATTTGCCGGCTGGCTTACCTTATTGACGCGATAGACAGCATAACCCACGCCCGGCAGTTCAACGCCCGCATAGGACGGCAGCTTGGAAGTGTCGGCCTTCATGACGGCGGCGAGCGCTTCCGGACGCACGCCCTGGCCCTTCACGCGGGAAACGGTTTTCGCGTCCGAGAATCCGGCGGCCTCGCCGCCCGACTTCAAGGCCGCAAGTTTCTCTTCGCCCGCCTTCTTCGCCAGTTTGACGGCTTCAGCCTGGGTGACGCGCTCGCGCACAACCGCCTGCACCTCCTCGAACGGACGCTTGGTTACCGGCTTGTAATCGACGACACGTCCCGCTACCAGCGTGCTGGGAGCGACTTCGACGGCCTCGGTGTTGCGCTTGTTCTTGACGGCCTCGTCCGAGAACAATGCGCCCAGGAATTTCGGGTGGTTGAACGGCGCGTTCGGCGCAATGGCGGGGTTCGGCTTGCGCGTCAAGCCCTCGGCCGTTTCAATCTTCAGGCCGAGCTTGTCGGCAACCGGTTTCAGGCTGTCCGATTGCTCATAGACCATGTTGCTGAACTGTTCGGCCATCTCGGAGAACTTCTTCGAGGCGAGCTGCTTCTTGATCTCGGCCGCGATCTGTCCTTTCACCTCGTCCAGGCTCTTGGTCGTCCCCGGCTTGATGCCGGTGAGCTGGATGATGTGATAACCGAAATCGGATTCGACCACGTTGCTGATCTCGCCCTGCTTCAGCTTGAACGCAGCTTCCTCGAACGACGGGACCATCATGCCCTTGGCAAAGAAATCGAGATCACCGCCACGCTCTGCCGAGCCGGGATCCTGCGAATGTTCCTTGGCAAGCTTGGCGAAATCGCCCGGGTTCTTGCGTACCTGCTCCAGCAGCTTTTCCGCCTTTTCCTTCGCCGCCGCCTTATCGGCCGCCGCCGCACCCTTGTCCGCCTTGATCAGGATATGGCTCGCACGGCGCTGCTCCTCCTCGGCAAAGCGCTTCGCGTTCTGTTCATAGTAAGACTTGATGTCGGCATCGCTGACCGAAATCTGGGAAGCGACCGCATCACTGTTGAGGACAACGTACTCGGCCTTGACCTGCTCCGGGATTTCGAACTGGGCGCTGTTCCTTTCGTAGTACTCCTTCAGCATCTCGTCGGTCACCTTCACCTGCGATGCAAAATCGGCCGTCTTGAACAGCAGTTCCTGGACTTCACGTTCCTGGTCGTTGAGATCGGAGAGGCGGTTCGCCACTGCCTTCGGGGCAAACGCCGTGCCCTCGATGGCACCGGACACCTGCTGCAAGGCGAGGTCGCGGCGCAGCTGTGCTTCGAACATCGCCGGCGTCATGCCTTGTGCGGCCAGCGCGGATTTGTAGCGTTCGACGTCGAACTTGCCATCTGCGCCGGTCAATCCCGGCATCGCGAGGATGGTCTGCTGCAGCGTCTGGTCGCTCACGGACAGACGGTTGTTCGCTGCCTCGGCCACGAGCACGCGCTGGGCGATCAGGCCGTCGAGAATCTCCTGCCTTGCCTCCGGTGTGTCGAGCATCTTCGGATCGAACTGCGCGCCGAGCATCTGGCGGAAACGCTCCATCTGTTCGCGCTGTGCGTTGTCCAGTTCCTGCTGGGTGATCGAATTGCCGGCAACCTTCGCGACAGCGTCTCCTCCCTCGCTCATCCTGGTATATCCCTCAAGTCCGAAAAACACGAACGACGGGAAAATGAACAGCAGGAGCACGAACTGCATCAAGCGTTGATGCGTGCGGATAAAGTCAAACATGGTCCGTCCTACAGGCGTACAGATTGTGATTACGAAATTTCGATGACGCGCTCACCGCTGCCATTCGACACCAGTGCACCAGCGGCATTCTGCCAGACACTGCAAATTCTTTCGCGCATAAGAAAAAAGGCGAACTTGCGTTCGCCTTTTCTCGTTGTTGGCGGAGTGGACGGGACTCGAACCCGCGACCCCCGGCGTGACAGGCCGGTATTCTAACCGACTGAACTACCACTCCTGAAACTCTACTGCATGGCCTGGCTGCCTTGGTGGGTGCTGAGAGGCTCGAACTCCCGACCTACGCCTTGTAAGGGCGCCGCTCTACCAACTGAGCTAAGCACCCTGATACCACACTTAGCCAGCCAAGCTTCACGACGTTTGTCACCACGTCGTAAAAAGCAAGATTATACAGCATCTTTTATCGCGATGCACCACTTAATTGTTAGTTGAGTGCATCTTTCAGTGCCTTGCCCGGACGGAATTTAGGCACCTTGGCAGCCTTGATCTTGATGGCGTCGCCGGTACGCGGATTGCGGCCGGTGCGTGCGGCGCGCTTGCCGACGGTGAAGGTACCGAAACCGACCAGGGTCACGGAGCCGTTCTTCTTCAACGTGGTCTTGACTGCACCGATCAACGCATCGAGTGCGCGGGTCGCTGCTGCTTTCGAGATGTCCGCGGTACCCGAAATGTGATCGATAAGTTCTGTTTTATTCACTGACGCCCCCTCAAAAAAGTTTGGATTTTGCCGCGCCTGTTTCTGGCTCTTTTTCTTGCTCAAGCGCACAAAATGCAGATAAGGAATTTTCTGCAGCCCGTATTAAACAAGTCGCAAAGCCTTGTGTCAAGCCATCTTCCGGCCGATTGCCCTCTCGTTCCGCGGTGTGCAGACAAAGGTCGAGCGCCCTGCTTTGGAACGGTGCACAGGCAAAAAAAAAGCGCTCCGAAGAGCGCTTTTCTGGTGCAGCTTTTTCAGTGCTTGACCACGTTGGGATCTGTGGTCCCGGTCGCGGCCGTCACTGCGGTATCGACCGGCGCGTCGACGTCGGTCAGCGCAACCGGCTGTCGCTCAAGAGCAACTTCCAGTACCTTCTCAATCCAGCGTACCGGCACGATCTCCAGCTTGTTCTTCACGTTGTCCGGAATGTCCGCAAGATCCTTCACGTTCTGCTCAGGGATCAGCACGGTCTTGATGCCGCCGCGGTGCGCTGCCAGCAGCTTCTCCTTCAGGCCGCCGATCGGCAGCACTTCGCCGCGCAGCGTGATCTCGCCGGTCATCGCCACGTCCGCACGTACCGGAATACCCGTCAGCACGGACACGAGCGCCGTCGTCATCGCAATACCGGCGGACGGACCGTCCTTCGGCGTTGCGCCTTCCGGCACGTGGATGTGGATGTCGCTCTTGCCGAACAGTTCGTTCTTGATACCCAGGCGCTTGGAACGGCTGCGCACCACGGTACGAGCTGCCTCGATCGACTCCTTCATCACGTCGCCCAGCGTACCGGTGCGGATGATGTCGCCCTTGCCCGGCATCGTCATCGCTTCGATCGTCAGCAGGTCGCCGCCGACTTCCGTCCACGCGAGGCCGACCACCTGGCCGATCTGGTTTTCCTTCTCGGCGATGCCGAAGTCGTAGCGGCGCACGCCAAGGAACTTGTCGAGGTTCTTCGCCGAGACGGG
>NZ_DASRXF010000171.1:0-5453 GCF_035654295.1 Noviherbaspirillum sp.
CTCCGCGCATGGCCTGGACGTCGGGTTCAACCTGCAGTCGGGCTATTTCGGCGGGCACGAAAACGTCCTCTGGCTCGACGGCAGGCTGATACCGCTGGGTGCGGCCAGTTTCGACTACGACCGCACCGACCCGATGGCGCCCTGGCACATCCGTACCGACGACGGCCTGCTGGACTTGCATTTCGAGCCGGAAGGCATGCGCCGGGAAGACAAGAACCTGATGGTCGCGGTTTCGCGCTATGTGCAGCCGATCGGCAGCTTCAGCGGCTCGGTGAAGGCGGCGCCGGATGCGCCGGCGCGCGAGATACGGCGGCTGGGGGGGGTGACCGAGGATCATTTCTCGCGCTGGTAGGGCTTTCACGCCACTGGATCCCGGCTTTCGCCGGGATGACGGGGGCAATAAAGGGGAAGTGCATGCATTCCTGCCCGCATGCACGCGACAAGGCAGCACGAACGCGGGCGCGCCATGCCGATCACCCGCCATCCTCTCCTCGTCATCCCGGCGAAAGCCGGGATCCAGTGGCATGTTTTCACCGCTCCCCCCTCCCAAATCAAACCTTGATAGCGATCCGTTTGCCCAAGGCGAAAGCAGGCATGATAATGAGCCAAACGGGTTTATGCGGTTGAATAGCATTTGGGAAAGGATTGACCGATGCCATACAGTACCGAAGCCATCCGTACCATTGCCCTTGTCGGGCACACCTCCGGCGGCAAGACCAGCCTTGCCGAAGCGCTCCTGCTCGGGGCGGGCATGATAGGAAGCCCGGGCAGCCTGGAGCGCGGCACCACCACCTGCGACTACGACCCGCTCGAACGCAAGTACCAGCACTCCCTGTCTTCCGCCGTCATCCACCTCGATCATCGCGACACCCGCATCCACCTGCTCGACACCCCCGGCTATCCCGACTTCATCGGGCAAGCGATCAGCGCGTTGTGTGCCGTCGAGACCGCCGCCGTCGTCATCAATGCGCAGAACGGCATCGAGATGATCACCGGCCGCATGATGGAATGGGCCAAGCAGCGCAACATGTGCCGCATGATCATCATCAACAAGATCGACGCCGACAACATCGATCTGCCGGGTCTGGTCGCTCGCATCCAGGAAACATTCGGTAAGGAATGCCTCCCCATCAACTTGCCCGCCGACGGCGGCGCAAAAGTTGTCGATTGTTTCTTCAATCCGGCCGGCGAGTCGGATTTTTCATCTGTGGAGGCCGCGCACCGCGCGCTGGTCGACCAGGTGGTGGAAGTCGACGCCGACCTCATGACGCTCTACCTCGAGCAAGGCGAGATCGAACCCGAGCAGCTGCACGCTCCGTTCGAACAGGCGCTGCGCGAAGGCCACCTGGTGCCGGTCTGCTTCGTCTCGGCGCGCAACGGCGCCGGCATCAAGGAATTGCTCGACGTCTTCGTCAAGCTGATGCCCAACCCGACCGAAGGCAACCCCCCGCTGTTCTACCGCGACGACGACAACGCGCCCGACCGGAAGAAGGAAATCCGGGCGGTCGCCGATCCGGCGCAGCACGTGCTCGCGCATGTCTTCAAGATCGCGGTCGACCCCTTCATCGGCAAGATCGCAGTCTTCCGCATCCACCAGGGCACGGTGCGGCGCGACAGCATGCTCTACATCGGCGACGGCCGCAAACCGTTCAAGGTTGCGCACCTGTACCTGCCGCAGGGCAAGGAACAGATCGAAGTGCAACAGGCGGTGCCGGGCGACATCTGCGCGGTGGCCAAGATCGAAGACATGGTCTACGACGCGGTGCTGCACGACGCCGCGGAAGACGACCACATCCACCTGCGCCCCTCGGTCTTCCCGACCCCGATCTTCGGCCTCGCCATCGAACCGAAGAAACGCGGCGACGAACAGCGCATGTGGGAAATCCTGCAAAAGCTGACGGCGGAAGATCCGTGCCTGAAAGTCGAGCACAACGCCAGCACCAACGAAACCGTGCTGCTCGGCCTGGGCGAACTGCACCTGCGCTCCGCGCTGGAGCGCATGATGGAGGTCTACAAGATCGACGTCGCGACTCACCCGCCGAAGATCGCCTACCGTGAAACCATTGCGGGGCGTGCCGAGGGGCACCACCGGCACAAGAAGCAGACCGGCGGCGCCGGGCAGTTCGGCGAAGTCTTCCTGCGTGTCGAATCCCTCCCGCGCGGAGCCGGGTTTGAGTTCATCGACGAAGTGAAAGGCGGCGCGATACCGGGGCAATTCATTCCGGCGGTGGAAAAAGGGATACGGCAGGTTCTCGACGCGGGGCCGCTGGCCGGTTTCCCGATGCAGGACGTGCGGGTGGTGGTCTACGACGGCAAGAGCCACCCGGTCGACTCCAAGGAAGTCGCCTTCGCCACGGCCGGCCGCAAGGCCTTCATCGACGCCGTCCTCAAGGCCAGGCCGATGGTGCTGGAACCGATCGTCAACATCGAGATCGTCACGCCCGAAGAGTGCATGGGCGACATTACCGGTGATCTTTCGTCGCGGCGGGGGCAGATCAGCGGGATGCAGTCGGCGCAGGCTTCCGTTGCTGTTGTGTCGGGGCAGGTGCCCTTATCGGAGCTGAACGGGTATCAGTCGCGGCTCAACTCTACTACGGCTGGGCGGGGGAGCTATACCGTGGAGTTCAGTCATTACGATATTGTGCCGGCGGGGACTCAGCAGAGGATGGTGAGTGAGCATAAGGTGGAGGTTGAAGAGTGATTCTGTGCTCTCTTCGGTAGTGCGGTTTCTGTAGCCACTCCGTTGGGGCTTGCCGGGACTGGCCCCGGCAAGTAACAACGGAGAACCAACCGAAACCGGGTCACCGAAGAAACAAACTCACCCACCAGTCTTAATCGCCCAAATAGCCGGCAAATTCCGCCAGTACCCGTAGGCATCCATCCCGTACCCCACCACAAACCGGTTAGGCAGAACCAGCCCGACATAATCCGCAGTGCAAGGTTTGGACTTTCCAATATCCTTATCCGCAAACACGGCAAGCACAACCTCCTTCGCCCCCATCTGCAGCAAGCGCTCCTTCACATGCGCGAGCGTCTCGCCTTCATCGAGAATATCGTCGAGAACAATGACAGTGCGCCCTTCGACATTGGAACGCGGAATGACTTTCCACTCGATGGTGCCGCCCTGGTCCTTGCTCCCATAGCGCGTCACATGCATGTAATCGAATTCCAGCGGAAAGCTCAGCCGCGTCAGCAGCTGGCCGCAGAACACCACCGCGCCGCCCATTACCCCGAGCACCAGCGGAAACGCTTCGCTGTCGTCCGCATTGAAGCGCTGGTTGAGCTGCTGCGCCACCTTGTCCACCGCCTTCTGCACGGCGTCCGCATCGAACACGAGTTCGGCATCCTTCATCAGTTCGCGGGCTCTGTTGCGATGGAATTCGGAATCGATATACGTCATGTGCGCACCTCAAGAAGGGAATTGGGTCAGCCAGGCCGTGCCTTGCAACATCCTAGCGTAAAGCGCGCCATGATAAGTCCCGCAACAGGCCGCCGCAAGCGTGGAATCAAGAAAATGTGATTTCCCATTGTCAATAAAACATGGCGGGAATCTTTCCCCCGGCATGTGTTCGAACGTGTATTGCCTGTCATTACGGGAGAGCCATCATGAAGACGACATTGAAGCAACACCAGGTCACTACCAAGGGGCCGGAAAGCGAACGGACGACGCCGCGCATGCCGCACGAGCGCGATGAATCGGATGACAGCCAGGGAAGCGTGGTGCGCGACGATATCCGCCAGGCCTACAAGGACTTGCAGGAAGGCCAGGTCGATACCGACCTGCGCAACACCAGCGGCGTGGATGAAGTGGTGAACGACCGTCCGGGCACGTCGCCGGACAAGGTCGTCAAGAAGTCATTCTAAACCCGGCGCTTACTCGTACTTGCGCGCGTCTTCGATCACCTTGCCGTCGTTGGGCAAGGCGCCCCGGCCGACAAACTTTACTTCGCCGCGCAGCTTGGTGACGTCGCGGATGGTCTCCACCAGCGCATCCGCGGCCACTGCGGCCGGATCATCCACTTCACAGTGCAGCGTCATCACGTCGTTGGCCATTTCGCCGGTCACCACCAGGCGCGCCTTGACGATCTGCGGATAACGCTTGACCACGTCCGCTACCTGCGAAGGGTGCACGAACATGGCGCGCACCTTGGTGGTCTGGTCGGCGCGGCCCATCCAGCCCTTGATGCGGGTATTGGTGCGCCCGCAGGGTGAAATGCCGGGCATGACGGCCGACATATCCCCGGTGCCGAAGCGGATCAGCGGGTAGTCGGGATTGAAGGAGGTGATGACCACTTCGCCGACTTCGCCTTCCGCCACCGGGTCGCCGGTGCCGGGACGCACGATCTCCAGGATCAGGTCTTCGTCAAGGATCATGCCGGGGTTCACCTGACCGTCGGTCTGCGTCTCGTAGGCGATGTTGCCGACGTCCGCCGAGCCGTACATCTGCAGCACGTTCGGCACGCCGTTGTCCTGCAGCCATTTGCGCAGCGATGGCGGCAATGCCTCGGCGCCGACCACGGCGCGCTGCACGCTGCTGATGTCAGCGCCCATCTCGCTCGCCTTCTCGATGATGATCTTGAGGAAGGACGGCGTGCCGATGTAGGCATCGGGCTTGAGCGCAGCCATCGCCTGCACCTGCATTTCGGTCTGGCCGATGCCGGCCGGGATCACCGCGCAGCCGAGCCTGGCCGCACCGCCCTCGGCCATGAAGGCGGCCGGCGTGAAGTGGTAGGAGAAGCAGTTCTGGATGATGTGGCCCTTGCGCAGGCCGACGGCCGCCATCGGCCGCGCGAAACGCCACCAGTCCGCGCCCACTCCTTCCGGATCGAAGATGGGGCCGGGCGACATGAACAGGTGACGCAATTGCCGCACCGGCGTGGCAGTCAGGCCGCCGAAGGGGGCGTCCGCGTGCTGCAGGTCCTTCAGGTCGGACTTGCGCGTGACCGGCAACTGCGCGAGCGCGGCGCGCGAGCCGATGTCGGAGGCGTTCACGCCCTCGAGGATCCGCCCCCAGCCGGGCGCGGCTTTGGCGCGTGCGAGCAGTTCCGGCAGGCGCGCCATGAGGTCGCGTTCACGCTGCGCGGGATCGCGGGTTTCCAGGGAATCGAGGTAGTCGGTCATGATGAAGATCTATGCTTGGTTGGCGGGCATGTCGCGCTGCACGCGTTGGAAATGATCAGGCCAGCCAGCGCTTGCGGCGGCGATAGAACTTCATGTCGCGGAAGCTCTTGCGCCCCGCGCCCGAGACGCCGAGGTAAAACTCTTTCACGTCTTCGTTGGCCGCGAGGTCCTTGGCCGCGCCTTCCATCACGACGCGGCCGTTTTCCAGGATGTAGCCGAAGTCCGCGTAGCGCAGCGCAACCATGGTGTTTTGCTCGGCCACCAGGAAGGAGACGTTTTCCTTGCTGTTGAGGTCTTTCACGATCTCGAAGATTTCTTCCACGATCTGCGGC
>NZ_DASRXF010000172.1:0-46764 GCF_035654295.1 Noviherbaspirillum sp.
TCGAAGCGCTGGCGCACGTGGTACACAACGTGCGCGATATCGGTGCCTCGATCGCAAGCGGTTCGTTCCAGTCCGATGGGATGGTGATTGCGCCTTGCTCGATGAAGACACTCGCGGGCATCGCGCACGGACTGTCGGACAACCTGATCACGCGCGCTGCCGACGTCGTGCTCAAGGAACGGCGCCGCCTGGTGCTGATGGTGCGTGAAACACCCTTCAACCTTGCCCATCTGCGCAACATGACGGCAGTGACTGAAATGGGCGGCATCATCTTTCCGCCCCTTCCCGGTTTCTACCAGCGTCCGAAGACGATCGAGGAAATGGTGGATCACACGGTCGGCCGGGTGCTCGACCTGTTCTCCATTCCCCATGCGCTTACGCCGCGCTGGAACGGCCTGAAAGGCGACGTCTGAGCTTCACCTGCGCGCCATGAAACAAAAAGCCCACGATCATCGCTGATCGTGGGCTTTTTAATTGGTGCCGGCTGCAGGACTCGAACCCGCCACCTGATGATTACAAATCAACTGCTCTACCAGATGAGCTAAGCCGGCGAAACTGAAAGTCCCGTATTGTACTTTATTTGATTCGGGTTAGCGTCGGACGTCCGCCTTTTTTTGGCCCGTCGCCGTTATCGTCGGGTCCGCTCCCTGCGTCGTGGTCGGCGGAGCTCTCCGGTGTTGGCGGAACTGCCGCGAGCGCCGGGCCGTTGGGCTTTTCTTCGACGGGACTTTCGCCATCCTGCTGAGCTGCGGGCGTCACCTCGAAAGCCATTCCCTGGCCGTTTTCGCGCGCGTAGATGGCGACGACATTGTCGACCGGAATCGAGATCTCGCGCGAGACACCACCGAACCGGGCGTGGAAATTGATGAAATCGTTGTCCATCTTCAAGCCGCTGGTCGCGGTGAAGCTGATATTCAGGACGATTTCGCCATTCTTGACGAACTCGCGCGGCACCAGCGTGCGGGCATCGACCGCGGCTGCGAGATAAGGCGTGTAGCCGTTGTCTGTGCACCATTCGTAGATGGCGCGCAGGAGATAGGGCTTGGTCGAGATTTCAGACATGGTTTCCGGTCTGGAATAGGATCGGCGCCGGCGAAAAATGCGCGCCAGCGCCAACCCCTTAACGACGCATGACCTTTTCGGACGGCGTCAGTGCTTCAATGTAAGCGGGACGGGAAAAAATCCGCTCCGCATATTTCATCAGAGGCGCGGCAGTCTTCGATAGTTCGATGCCGTAGTGGTCGAGGCGCCACAGCAAGGGTGCGATCGCGACATCGAGCATGGAAAACTCGTCGCCCAGCATGTACTTGTTCTTGATGAACAGCGGCGCCAGCGTCGTCAGGCGGTCGCGGATTTCCGCGCGTGCCTTTTCATGCGTCTTGTCGGCGGCCTTGGACTTGTCGTTTTCCAGCGCGTGAACGTGGACAAACAATTCCTTTTCGAAATTGAACAGCATCAGGCGGGCGCGGGCGCGCATCAACGGGTCGGCAGGCATCAGTTGCGGATGCGGAAAACGCTCGTCGATATATTCGTTGATGATGTTCGACTCGTACAGGATCAGGTCGCGCTCGACCAGGATCGGCACCTGTCCGTACGGATTCATCACCGAGATGTCTTCCGGCTTGTTGAACAGGTCGACGTCGCGGATCTCGAAATCCATGCCTTTCTCGAACAGCACGAGGCGGCAGCGTTGCGAAAATGGGCAGGTTGTGCCCGAGTAGAGAACCATCATGTTGTAGTTCCTTAGAAACAAAAGGGTGAGACCAGGTACGGCTCACCCCAAATCAATTGCCCGCAGCGTACGCTGCGGGCCTAGGCCTTACTTGATTTCTTTCCAGTACGACTTGTTCAGCAGCCATGCGAGGAGCATGAAGCCGCCGAGGAAGAGCAGGACGATCACGCCGAGACGCTTGCGCTTGTTCTGCGCAGGCTCACCCATCCACTCCAGGTAGGCGACGAGGTCGGCGGTGGCGTTGTCGAAGTCGGTGCCGGACAGCTTGCCCGGCTTGATCTGCTCAAAGCCGGCAAACTTGTGCACCGTCTTGCTGGCGTCGTGCGGGTCCTTCTCCTCAACAAACTTCGCGGCGCGGACGCCTTGCAGTTCCCACATCACGTGCGGCATGCCGACGTTCGGGAAAACCAGGTTGTTCCAGCCGGTCGGACGGGTGTCGTCCTTGTAGAAGGTACGCAGATAGGTGTACAGCCAGTCCGGGCCGGAACCCTCGCCGGATGCCTTCGCACGCGCGATGACCGAGAGATCCGGCGGAACGGCGCCGAACCACTCCTTGGCATCCTTCGCCGCCATCGACACCTTCATCAGGTCGCCGACCTTCTCGCCGGTGAACAGCAGGTTGTTCCTGATCTGCTCTTCGGTCAGGCCGATGTCGGTCAGGCGGTTGTAGCGCATGGCCGACGCCGAATGGCAGTTCAGGCAGTAGTTGACGAACAGCTTGGCGCCGTTCTGCAGGGACGCGAGGTCCTGGGTGCGGTTAGGCGCCTGATCCAGCGGGAAGGTTGCTTCACTGGCGAAGGCAACCGCCGGAACGAATGCCAGGACCGCAATCAGTTTTTTCAACAAGTTCATGGTTCTTATATCCCTTTTGCGGCTTAGTGCGGGTGGAACGTGACACGGTCAGGCACGGCCTTGAACTGGCCCATCCTGCTCCACCACGGCATCAGCAGGAAGAAGCCGAAGTAGATGAAGGTGCAGACCTGCGCGACCGCGGTACCGACCGGGGTCGGGGCCTGGACGCCGAGGTAGCCGAGGATCACGAACGCGATGCCGAACACCAGGTAGATGTAGCCGTGGCCAGCCGGACGATAGCGGATGGACTTCACCGGGGAATGGTCGAGCCAGGGCAGGCCGGCCAGGATGAGCACGGAAACGCCCATCAGCACGACGCCCCAGAACTTCGCGTCGAACACGAACATGCCGATCAACGCCGCGATGGAGACGATCAGGATGCCGGTCTTGGTCGAACCGCTGAGCTTGGACTTCAGCATGATCAGTGCGACATACGCAACCAGGCCGATCGCCAGGTACAGCATGAACTCCGAGGTGGTCGCACGCAGGATCGAGTAGAACGGCGTGAAGTACCAGACCGGCGCGATGTGCGGCGGCGTCTTCAGCGGGTCGGCCGGGATGAAGTTGTTGTACTCGAGGAAGTAACCGCCCATCTCCGGTGCGAAGAACACGATGGCGCTGAACACGATCAGGAAGACCGCGGCAACGAACACGTCGTGCACCGTGTAGTACGGATGGAAGGGGATGCCGTCGAGCGGAACGCCGTTGGAGTCGGTCTTTTCCTTGATTTCCACGCCGTCCGGGTTGTTCGAGCCCACTTCGTGCAGGGCAACGATGTGTGCGACGACCAGGCCCAGCAGCACCAGCGGAATGGCGATCACGTGGAAGGAGAAGAAGCGGTTCAGTGTTGCATCGGAAACGACGTAGTCGCCACGGATCCACAGCGACAGGTCCGGACCGATGAACGGGATGGCGCCGAACAGGTTCACGATCACCTGCGCGCCCCAGTAGGACATCTGTCCCCACGGGAGCAGGTAGCCGAAGAAGGCTTCTGCCATCAGCATCAGGAAGATGCCCACGCCGAACAGCCACACCAGCTCGCGCGGCTTGCGGTAGGAACCGTAGAGCAGGCCGCGCAGCATGTGCAGGTAGACGACGATGAAGAAGGCGGATGCGCCGGTGGAGTGCATGTAGCGCACCAGCCAGCCCCAAGGCACGTCGCGCATGATGTACTCGACGGAAGCGAACGCGAGGTTGGCGTCCGGCTTGTAGTGCATCACGAGGAAGATACCGGTGACGATCTGGATCACCAGCACCAGCAGCGCCAGCGAACCGAAGGCATACCAGTAGTTGAAGTTCTTCGGCGCGTAGTACTCGGACAGGTGCGCCTTCCAGGTCGACGAAACCGGGAAGCGGGCGTCGAACCAGTTCAGGGTCTTGGCGGACAGCGGCGCGTCAGCGGGAAGCTTTTTCTCTTGAAATGCCATGGTTATGCTTCGCCTTTCTCGTCTTTACCGATGATCAGCTTGGTATCGCTCAGGTACATGTGCGGCGGGACTTCGAGGTTGTCCGGTGCCGGCTTGTTCTTGAAGACGCGGCCGGCGAGGTCGAAGGTGGAACCGTGGCACGGGCAAAGGAAGCCGCCTGCCCAGTCGTCCGGCAGGGAAGGCTGCGCGCCCGGCTGCAGCTTGGTGGTCGGCGAGCAGCCGAGGTGCGAGCAGATGCCGACGGCAACCAGGATTTCCGGCTTGCGCGAACGGTAGGCATTGCGCGCGTACTCCGGCGTCAGTTCGTTCGGGTTGCGCTCGGACTTGGGATCGGCGACCTGGCCTTCGGTCTTCGCCAGCGACTCGACCATCTGCGGGGAGCGCTTCAGGATCCAGACCGGCTTGCCGCGCCACTCGACCGTCATCATTTCTCCCGGTGCCAGAGCGGCGATGTCAACTTCAACCGGTGCGCCGGCGGCCTTGGCCCGCTCGGACGGCTGGAAGGTCGACACAAAGGCCCCCGCTGTGGCCAACCCGGCCACACCACCCGCCGCGCATGTCGCGACGAGCAAGCCACGTCGACCGGAATCGACCTGCTTTTCGTTACTCATACCAACCCCAATCAGTGAAAAAGCGAAAATCTGTAGGAAAGTTCAGCAACCTTAGATTATAACTGACGGGACATTCGTTTTAAAGTGAATATGCAAGGCCGGGCGCGACTTCCGGGAACTTTTTCGTGCAATTCCATACACCCGCCGCAAGGGGGCCGGAAAAGTCGATGAAACTCTGTCATAGTCGCGGGGCCGGTTGCCTGACAGGCGCGCCGGCTTGCGTTTTCAACAACAAGAAGGGAGTGAATCGATGGGCATGCTGCAGGATTTCAGATCGTTTGCGATCAAGGGGAATGTGATCGACCTTGCCGTCGGCGTGATCATCGGCAGCGCGTTTGCGAAGATCGTCGATTCGATGGTGCAGGACCTGATCATGCCGCTCGCCGGCAAATTGCTGGGCGGGCTGGATTTCTCGAACTACTACCTGCCCCTGAACAACCAGGGAACCCACCTTGCCCTGGCCGAGGCGAAGAAGGCAGGCGCCGTATTCGCGTACGGCAGCTTCATCACCATCCTGCTGAACTTCATCATCCTGGCGTTCATCATCTTCCAGATGGTGCGCACCCTGAACAAGGCAAAGAGGTCCGAACCGGCGCAAGCGTCCGAGCCCGCCCCCACGGCGGAAGAGATCCTGCTCCTGCGGGAAATCCGGGATTCGCTGAAGAAGTAATCAGCTGCGCTTGCCGGGCGGCCGGCCGAGCTGCAGCAGGCCGCGGCGATGCGCCTCGTACACGGCCTCGCCGCGGGAATGGACGGAGAGCTTGCCGTAGATGTTCTTGATGTGAGTCTGGACGGTGCCGACTGAGACGGACAGCATTTTCGCCACTTCGCCATAGCTCTCGCCCTGGGCGATCAGGTCCAGGATCGCCGCCTCGCGCCTGGTCAGGCTGGTGGTGTCGCTGGCCGGGGAGGATTGCGGCACCGCGGGCTTCTTGTTGTCGCGCACCTTGGCCAGCACCATGCGGGCGATCGCCGGGCTCATTGGCGCGCCGCCGGCGCGCAGGTCGAGCACGGCGCGCGCAATGTCCAGCTTGCCGGCATCCTTGAGGACGTAGCCGGAGGCGCCGGCCTCGATGCAGGCGAGCACGTTGGCCTCGTCGCTGGACATGGTCACGACCATGATGTCGGTGGCTGGATGGCGGCGCGCGCAGGCATGGATGATGTCGATGCCGGAGCCGTCGGGCAGCCCGAGGTCGGTCATCAGGACATCGGGTGAGGATGATTCGAGAAAGTCGAGCGCGGGCTTGACGCTGTCGAAAGCGTCGAGCAGCTTCAAGCCGGGGTCGGATTCAATCGCCAGGCATAGCGCTTTTCGCGTCACGGCGTCGTCTTCGACGACCAGAACGCCCACCGGATCGCGCGATGTTTCTTGGAGCATGTCAATTCCCTCACTTGGAGTAATGATACCTTGTCCGTCGATGAATGAGGGTAACCGGCAATCTAATAGCTGAAATCCTCTATACGGGGTTGGTGATGTCAATAAAGCGGTGTTCGATGCCGAATTCTTGCGCCAGGTGCTCTCCCAGGGCCTGCACGCCGAAGCGTTCCGTGGCGTGGTGCCCGCACGCGAGATAGGCCGCTCCTGCTTCGCGCGCGAGGTGAACGGTCGGTTCGGAAATCTCGCCGCTCAGATAGACGGAAGCGCCGGCCGCGATGGCATCGCCGAGCATGCCCTGGGCCGCACCGGTGCACCAGGCAATCCGTCCAAGCTTCTGCGCCGGGTCGCCAATGAGCAGCGGAGCACGCCCCAGGCGCTCTTCAATGTCCTTTGCCAGGCCGCCCACCGTGCCCAGGCCGGCGTCTGCCGGCACCCCGAGCCAACCCAGGTCGTTCTCGCCGAAGCGTCCGTCCGGCACCAGGCCGAGCCGCCTGGCCAACTGCACGTTGTTCCCGAACTCGGGATGCGCGTCGAGCGGCAGATGATAAGCAAACAAGCTGATATCCTGACCCAGTAGCAGCTTGAGCCGCCGCTGCTTCGGGCCGACCACGCGGGCGTCCTCCCCGCGCCAGAAGTAGCCGTGATGCACGAGGATGGCATCGGCGCCCTCGTGCGCGGCGGCCTCCAGCAGGGCCAGACTGGCCGTTACGCCGGTGACGAGTTTAGTGATAGAGGCACGGCCTTCCACCTGCAGTCCATTTGGGCAATAGTCGCGAAAGCGGTTAATATCGAGCGTTTGCTCAAGATATTTTGCAAATTCGTCCCTGTTTATTGATCCACGGTTCATTTCCTCACCTCTATGCAACGTCTCTGGCTTCTGTTTGCGCAAACCGTCACGGTCGGCCTGGCAATCTGGTTCATTGTAACGACCCTGAAGCCGGAGTGGGCCGCGGGCAGCCGCACGTCGCGGGTTGCTTCGCCGGTGGCGATGGTGGAAGCGCCGGCCGGGGCCAGTCCCGCGCAGAGTTCATATCGCGAGGCGGCGCGGGTTGCCATGCCGGCGGTCGTGAATATCTTTACCACCAAGGGCGCGCGCCAGCCGAAGACGCCGTTCATGGACGATCCCCTGTTCCGCCGCTTCTTCGGTGAACAGGAAGACCGCCAGTTCAGCCTGGGTTCGGGCGTGGTGGTGAGCCCGGAAGGCTACGTCCTCACCAACAACCATGTGATCGAGACCGCCGACGAAATCGAGATCGCGCTGGCTGACGGACGCAAGGCCGTGGCAAAGGTGGTGGGTACCGATCCGGAAACCGACCTCGCCGTCGTCAAGATCAATCTGCAGAACCTCCCTTCCATCACGCTGGGCCATGCGGACGAGGCCAAGGTCGGCGATGTGGTGCTGGCCATCGGCAATCCGTTCGGCGTCGGCCAGACGGTGACGATGGGGATCATTTCCGCGCTGGGTCGCAACCATCTCGGGATCAACACCTTCGAAAACTTCATTCAGACCGATGCGGCGATCAACCCGGGCAATTCGGGCGGCGCGCTGATCGACGTGAGCGGCAATCTGCTCGGCATCAATACCGCTATCTACTCCCGCAGCGGCGGCTCGCTGGGCATCGGCTTCGCCATCCCGGTGACGACGGTGAAGACAGTGATGGAATCCATCATCAGCACCGGACAGGTGGTGCGCGGATGGATCGGCGTGGAGCCGCAGGACATCACGCCTGAACTCGCCGAGAGCTTCGGGCTGGCCAAGAAATCCGGCGCCATCATTGCCGGCGTGCTCAAGGGCGGCCCGGCCGACCGCGCGGGCATGCGTCCCGGCGACATCCTCATGGCCGTGGAAGGCAAACCGGTGAGCGACACGACCGACATGCTGAACCTGATCGCCCAGCTCACGCCGGGCAACAAGGCAAGGATGACGGTGTTGCGCAAGGGGCAGGAGGCGACCGTCGAAGTCGTGGTCGGCAAGCGCCCCCGTCCGCGCCGCGAAGACCAGGAATAACTCTTACGTTTGGCGGAGCCTTTCGCATGCACACGCGCGACCTGATCCAGTTTCTTTCCGAGCTTTCCGAAAACAATAACCGCGCGTGGTTCGTGATGAACAAGCCGCGCTACGACATCCTGCGCGCCGAGTTCCTCGAACTGGTCACGCAGCTGATCGCCGGCATCAGCAAGTTCGACCCTGCCGTGGCGGGATGCAACCCGAAGAAAGCCCTGTTCCGCATCAACCGGGACATGCGCTTTTCCAAGGACAAGAGCCCGTACAAGACAACGTTTTCCGCCGCCATCACCGCCAGCGGTCTGAAAAAGCCGAGCCAGGGCGGCGGCCCGGCCTACTATTTCCATATCGATGCCAACGGCGTGCTGCTGGTTGCGGGGGGCGAGTACATGCCGCCTGCGCCGCGGCTCAAGGCGATTCGCGAGCATGTGATTGCCGATGCGGCGGGATTCGGCAAGGTGCTGAGGAACAAGGCGCTGAAGCAGCGCTTCGGCGACCTCCAGGACGAAGGCAAGCTGGTGCGGCCGCCGAAAGGCTTCGACGCCGATCTCCCGCACATCGAGTACATCAAGATGAAGAGCTTCATCGTGTGGACGGAAACCGGCATCAGAAAGAAAGTGCCGGCCGACCTGGGCAAGGAAGTCCTTGCCGGCTTCAAGGATGCTTATCCCCTGGTAGCCTGGCTGCGCCAGGCGACATGAGGTTTCAGGCGGTTTCTTCGGGCGCGCGCGTGGCGCGCGCAAAGATCGGCGCCAGGATCAGCCCGAGTTCGTACAGCAGGCACAGCGGGATCGCGAGCAGCAGCTGGCTGACGACATCCGGCGGCGTGACGATGGCGGCGATGACGAATGCACCAACGATCATGTACGGACGGAATTCCTTCAGCTTCTCCACCGTCACAATGCCCATGCGCACCAGGACGATGACGACGATCGGCACCTCGAAGGTAATGCCGAACGCAATGAACATCGTCATCACGAAACTGAAGTAGCTCTCGATATCCGGCGCCACCGACACCGATTGCGGCGCGAACTGGTTCACGAACTGGAATACCGTGCCGAACACGAAGTAATAGCAGAACGCCACGCCGATCAGGAACAGCAGCGACGACGAGATGACCAGCGGTGCGATCAGCTTTTTCTCGTGCTCATAAAGGCCGGGGGCGACGAACGCCCACGCCTGGTACAGGACCACCGGCAAGGCAATCAGGAAGGCAACCAGCAGGGTGACCTTCACCGGGATCAGGAAAGGCGTGATGACGCCGGTGGCAATCATCTTGCTCCCGGCCGGCAGCGCGGACATCATCGGTTGCGCAAGCACGTCGTAGATCTTGCCCGCGAAGGGCATCAGGCCCAGGAACACGAGCAGTACCGCGGTGAGCGCCTTCACGAGGCGGTTGCGCAGCTCCACGAGGTGCGAGACGAAGGTTTCTCCCGCGGGAGTCGAGTTTTGGTCGTCGGTCATCAGTGGAAGGACGCGGGGGTCTTGCGGGCGCCGGCAGGGCGGTACTTCGCGACGCGGGCGGCGCCGGAAATCACGCGGGTCCTGCGACCGTTCTGTTTCTTGTACCAGGCGGGAATGGCGGAATTGCGAGCCAGCTTCTTCTTGCGGAAGTCCTTGGCCTTGACCGCCATCTGGCTGGGCTCCTCCCCGGGCTCGAGCAAGGGATTGCGCAGGGCTTCCTGCACGTCCGACTCCAGCTCGGCGAGGTTGGAAGTGATGGTCTGTTCGACGTCGGTGGCCGCTTCCTGCATTTCCTTCTGCATCTTGCGCAGCTCTTCCAGTTCGATCTCGCGGCTGACTTCCGCCTTCACGTCGCTGATGTAGCGCTGCGCGCGGCCGAACAGGGTGCCGGCCATGCGGGCCACCTTCGGCAGGCGCTCCGGCCCGACGACGACCAGCGCGACAACGCCGATCAAAGCGAGTTTGGAAAGGCCGAGATCAATCATGACGAAAAGACAAGCAGGAGGGCACGCGGCGCATCAGCCGCGCGATGCGGGACAGCGGACATCAGCTCTTCTTTTCCTTGGCGTCGACGTCGATGGCGGACTTGTCGGCCGCGGACTTTTCTTCATCGCCCTTGACGCCATCCTTGAAGCCCTTGACGGCCTTGCCGAGGTCGGAGCCGATGTTGCCGAGCTTCTTGGTACCGAAGATCAACACGACGACGACCAGCACGATCAGCCAGTGCCAAATGCTAAACGAACCCATTACTTTCTCCTAAGCGGACGCGAACGTCCTTCAAACATCAAATTAACTGCTTTATCGCTGCCCGCGCCACGGACGCGGACCGCCAATTACGTGCAAATGGAGATGGTACACCTCCTGACCGCCGTCCGGACCGGTATTGAACAGCGTCTTGAAACCGCCGCTGCCGGTGCCGCCATCGACTGCCTGGTAACCGCAGCCCTGCTCCTGCGCGATCTTCGGCGCGAGCAGCATCATCTTGCTGAGCAGCGCCGCGTGGCTTTCATCGCAGTCGGCCAGCGTCGGAACATGCAGTTTCGGCACGATCAGGACATGCACCGGCGCGGCCGGATTGATGTCATGAAAGGCGATGACGTCGTCGTCCTCGTAGACGGCCTTGGTCGGAATCTGCTTCGAAGCGATTTTGCAAAAGATGCAGTTTGTCATGGCTTTCCCGTCGATGGATCAAAGAATTTTCATCAATTGCGTCAATCCGGCTTGCCCGACTCGCGACTGGCCTTTTCCTCGATACCAGAGAGTCCTTCCCGGCGGGCAAGTTCCCTGAGGACATCGTCTGCGCTCAAACCGAATTGCGACAGCAGGATCATCGAGTGGAACCACAGGTCGGCGCATTCGTACACCAGCTTGGCCGCATCGCCGCCGGCGCGCGCATCCTTGGCGGCCATCACAGTCTCGGTGGCCTCCTCGCCGATCTTCTTGAGGATGGCGTCGTCGCCCTTGCTGAACAAACGGGCAACATAAGACTTGTCGATGTCACCGCCGTTCGCAGGCTTGCGGGACTCGATGACATCGGCCAGGCGTTTCAGGATTTCACTCATGGTCAGGTCGGGCAGCGCCCGCCGCAGGGTTATTTGTAGATGCTTTCCGGGTCTTTCAGCACCGGGTCGACCGCTTGCCAGTCGCCCTTGTCGGCACTGCCCTCGAATTTCTGGAAGAAGCAGGAGTGGCGGCCGGTATGGCAGGCGATGCTGCCTGACTGCTCCACCTTCAGCAGCACCACATCTTCGTCGCAGTCGAGGCGGATTTCGTGCACTTTCTGCACGTGGCCGGACTCTTCACCCTTGTGCCACAGTTTCTTGCGGGAGCGGCTCCAGTACACGGCCTCGCCCAGCTCGACTGTTTTCGCGAGCGCGTCGCGGTTCATCCAGGCGAACATCAGCACATCATTGCTGCCGACTTCCTGGGCGATCACCGGCACCAGCCCGTGCTCGTCCCATTTCACCTTGTTCAGCCATTTGGAGGCAGCGCTCATGCAAGCCTCATCGGGATGCCTTGTCCGGCCATGAAATGCTTGGCTTCCTGCACCGTATGCTGGCCGTAATGGAAGATGCTGGCCGCAAGCACGGCATCGGCCTTTCCGACCTTGATGCCATCGGCCAGATCCTGCAGGCCGCCCACGCCGCCCGAGGCAATGACGGGAATCGACACGGCGTCGGAGACGGCGCGCGTCAGTTCAAGGTCGAAACCGCTCTTGGTGCCGTCGCGGTCCATGCTGGTGAGGAGGATTTCACCTACGCCGAGGCTTTCCATTTTCTTCGCCCATTCGACGACGTCGAGGCCGGTCGCTTTGCGGCCGCCGTGGGTAAAGACTTCCCAGCCGCCCTGCGCGCCCCTCTTGGCATCGATCGCGACGACGATGCATTGCGAGCCGAATTTATGCGCGGCTTCCTGCACCATCTGCGGGTTGGCCACCGCGGTGCTGTTGACGCTGATCTTGTCGGCGCCGGCATTGAGCAGGCGGCGCACGTCGTCGACGGTGCGCACGCCGCCGCCGACGGTCAGCGGGATGAATACCTGCGAGGCCACTTCCTCGATGATGTGCAGGATCAGGTCGCGGCCGTCGGAGGTCGCGGTGATGTCGAGGAAGGTGATTTCATCGGCCCCCTGCTCGTCATAGCGCCGCGCGATCTCGACCGGGTCGCCGGCGTCGCGCAGTTCGACGAAATTGACGCCCTTGACCACACGGCCGTTGGTCACGTCCAGGCAGGGGATGATGCGTTTTGCAAGGCTCATTACTCTTCTTCCGCCTCTTCTTCGAGGCCGCTGAGTTCGTCAGCGCGTTGTTGCCCGGCACGCAGGTCGAGCGTGCCCTCGTAGATGGAACGGCCGCAGATCACGCCTTCGATGCCTTCGTCCTGCACCGCGCACAGCGCTTCCACGTCCTTGATGTTGTGCACGCCGCCGGAGGCGATGATGGGGATCTGGACGCTCTGCGCCAGCTTCACGGTGGCCTCGATGTTCACCCCGCCCATCATGCCGTCGCGGCCGATGTCGGTGTAGACAATGGCTTCGCAGCCGTAGTCTTCGAACTTCTTTGCCAGGTCGATCACTTCATGGCCGGACAGCTTGCTCCAGCCGTCGGTCGCCACCTTGCCATCCTTGGCGTCGAGGCCGACGATGATCTGGCCCGGGAAGGCGCTGCATGCATCGTGCAGGAAACCCGGGTTCTTCACCGCGGCGGTGCCGATGATGATGTAGGACAGGCCGTCGTCGAGGAAACGCTCGATGGTGTCGAGGTCGCGGATGCCGCCGCCCAGCTGCACCGGGATCTCGTCGACATCGTTCTCGAGCGCGAACTCGCGCACCGCCTGGATGATCGACTTGACCGCGGGTTCGTTCTTCGGCTTGCCGGCGAACGCGCCGTTCAGGTCCACCAGGTGCAATCGTCGCGCACCTTGCGCCAGCCAGTGTCGCGCCATCTGTCCCGGGTCGTCCGAGAACACGGTGGCTTGGTCCATATCGCCCTGTTTCAGGCGCACGCAATGACCGTCCTTGAGGTCGATGGCAGGTATGAGCAGCATGGCTACATTAGGTGGATGTGGTTGGGGTCAAGGGTTGAGTGAACAATAACGACTACGGATTCCAGTCTACAAAGTTCTTGTACAGGCGCAAACCTGCCGCGGCACTTTTTTCCGGATGAAACTGGGTAGCAAAAATATTGTCTTTTGCCACGGCGCACGCGAACGGGGCACCGTAGACGGTCTCGCCGGCAATGTTCTGTGGATCGGCGGGAACCGCGTAATAGCTGTGCACGAAGTAGAAATAACTGTTGTCGGCAATGCCATTCCACAGCGGATGGGACAATGTCTGTTTCACACGGTTCCAGCCCATCTGGGGTACCTTGAAGCGCGAGCCGTCTTCCTGCACGAGGCCGTCCAGGCGGAAGCGCACCACTTTGCCGGGCAGCAAACCGATGCCGGGGGTATCGCCCTCCTCGCTCCGCTCGAACAGCAGCTGCTCGCCGACGCATACGCCGAGCATGGGTTTGGTCCGGGTCGACTCGACCACGGCTTCCTGCAATCCGGATTCACGCAGGCAGCGCATGCAATCGGGCATGGCGCCCTGCCCGGGCAGGACGAGGCGGTCGGCCGACTTGATGTCCGCCAGCTCGCCGGAAATGCGCACGTCCGCTTCCGGCGCGGCATGGCGAAGGGCTTGCGCAACGGAGCGCAGGTTGCCCATGCCGTAATCCACTACAACAATCTTTTTCATGGCTGAAATGAGGTTGTCAGTCCGCGCCGCGCGCGGTTACAGACTGCCTTTCGTCGAAGGTATGGTCCCTGCCGCGCGCGGGTCGAGTTCGGCGGCCATGCGCAATGCGCGGCCGAAGGCCTTGAACACGGTTTCGCACTGGTGGTGCGCGTTCTCGCCGCGCAAGTTGTCGATATGCAGGGACACCAGGGCATGGTTCACGAAGCCCTGGAAGAATTCGTGGGTGAGGTCCACGTCGAAGGCGCCGATCATCGAGCGCTTGAACGGCACGTGGAACTCGAGGCCGGGACGGCCGGAGAAGTCGACCACGACGCGCGACAGCGCCTCGTCCAGGGGCACGTAGGCATGGCCATAGCGGCGGATGCCCTTCTTGTCGCCGATGGCCTTGGCAAAGGCCTGGCCGAGCGTGATGCCCACGTCTTCGACGGTATGGTGCGCGTCGATATGCAAGTCGCCCTTGGCTTCGATGTCGAGGTCGATCAGGCCGTGGCGGGCGATCTGGTCGAGCATGTGGTCGAGGAAAGGGACGCCGGTGTTCAGCTTCTGCTGGCCGGTGCCGTCGAGGTTGATCGCAACGCGGATCTGCGTTTCGTTGGTATTGCGAGTGACCTCGGCAATGCGTGACGTGGACATGTTAAGTGGGTAAGGTTACAAAGCAAGCGATGCCTTCATGGCATCAAGGAATATCCGGTTCTCTTCCGGGGTGCTGACGGTCACCCGCAGGCAGTTTTCCAGCAATGGGTGCATTTTACCGACATTTTTGATCAAAACCTTACGGTCCAACAATGCGGTAAACAGTCCGTCGGCGCTGATTCGCGCGTTTTTCACCCGGATCAGCAGGAAATTCGCTGCCGAAGGGAAAACCTCGACACCCGGAAGCGCCGCCAGGTCAGCGCTGAGCTTGGTGCGCTCCCAGCGCAGGGAGGCGGCCTGCGCGTCCAGTACGTCGACGTGCTCCAGCACGAATTCGGCGGCGGCCTGGGTGAGCACGTTCACATTGTAAGGCGGGCGCACCTTGTCGAATTCGGCCAGCAGTTCGCTGCTGCAGGACATGTAGCCCAGCCGGATGCCGGCCAGGCCGAGCTTGGAGACGGTACGCATGACAACCAGGTTGGCGAAGTCCGGCAGGCGCGGCATGAAGGTGGACTGGGCGAAGGGCTGGTAGGCCTCGTCCACCACGACCACGCCGCTGTCGCCCACGGCGCGGATGATCTCCACCATGTCATCCGCGTCGAACAGATTCCCGGTCGGGTTATTCGGGTATGCGAGATAAGTGATCGCTGGCTTATGCTTTGCGATGGCATCCAGCATCGCGGCCTTGTCGAGGGTGAAGTCCGGCTTGAGCGGGACGCCGACGAATTCCAGTCCGGCGAACTTTGCCGACATCGCATACATCACGAATCCCGGCGTCGGCGCCAGCACTTTCGCGCCCGGCTTCGCGCAGGCGACCGACACGAGGGTGATCAGTTCGTCGGAACCGTTGCCGAGGATGACATCGTATCCTGGCGGCACACCGAGCCCGGCACAGATCTTCGCCTTGAGTTCGGTATAGGACGGCACCGGGTAACGGTTCAGCGCGACTTCCGAGAGGCGGCGGCCGAGCGCCTCCCGCAGTGTCTGCGGCAGCACGTAGGGGTTCTCCATCGCATCCAGCTTGGTGAAGCCGCCGGCGTCGGGCACATGGTAGGCGGAAAGTGCGCGTACCTCGGGGCGGATGATGTTTTCGATCAGGGACATGTTTTCGCTTTCAGGCGGCTTCGGGCTCGGGCTTGTCCACCTCGGCCAGACGGTTTTCGATCAATGTGCAGTAGTCGGGATTCAACTCGAACCCGATGTAATTCCTTCCGCAGCGCTTGGCGGCCACGGCCGTCGTGCCGCTGCCCATGAAAGGGTCCAGCACGACGCCGCCGGGCGGGCAGGACGCCTTCAGCATGCGCTCCACGATCTCCAGCGGCTTCTGCGTCGGATGGTCGGCGCGCTCGCGGTGCTCGCGGTGCAGGCGCGACACGCTCCAGACATCCTTCGGGTTGTAGCCGATCTCCAGCCACTTGGCGCCGACGAAAATCGAGCGGGAGCGCGCCTTCTTGGTTTCCGCGTCGTAGGGAATGCGCACCGCGTCCAGGTCGAAATAGTAATCCTTCGCCTTCACGAAAAAGCCGATGGTGTCATGCACCGACGAAAATTTGCGGGTGCTGCCGCCCATCGAGGGCACGCGGCGATCCCAAATGATTTCGTTGACCATCGTCATGCGCTTTTTCAGCATCACGAAGATTTCCGGCGAGTAGCGCCAGGTCAGGAAAATGTACAGGCTGCCGTTGGGCTTGAGCTTGGGCAGCGCGGCGTCGACCCATTGCTCGGTCCAGTGCAAGTAAGCCTCCGCGTCGAGCTTGTCGGAATCGTTGCCGTAGTCCTTGCCGAGTCCATACGGCGGGTCGGCGATCAGCAGGTCGACGCTGCCGTCAGGAATCCGGGCAAAGCCGTGCAAGGCATCTTCGCAATAGACGCGGTTGAGCCACGCAGTCACGGCTTCACCTGAAGGGCGGCGCCTTTCATTTCAACCGGTACTCCGCCGATCCTGCGTGCGCCTGCAAGCCTTCGCCGTAGGCAAGCTCGGCGGCCACCTTGCCGAGGGTGCGCGCTCCGGCTTCGCTCACGTGGATGATGCTCGAACGCTTCTGGAAGTCGTACACGCCGAGCGGCGACGAGAAGCGCGCCGTGCGGGAGGTCGGCAGCACGTGGTTCGGCCCGGCGCAATAGTCGCCCAACGATTCGGAAGAAAAGCGGCCGAGGAACATCGCGCCTGCATGCCGGACCTTGTCGGCCCACTGCTGCGGGTTCTCGGCAGAGATTTCGAGGTGCTCCGCAGCGATCAGGTTGGCGATCTCGCAGGCCTCGTCCATGTCGCGCACCTTCACCATCGCGCCGCGGTTGACGAGCGAGGTGCGGATCACATCCTTGCGCGGCATGGCATCCAATTGGCGGTTGATGCTGGTCTCGACCTTCTCGATGTAGGCGGCATCCGGGCAGACGAGGATGGACTGCGCCAGTTCGTCGTGCTCAGCCTGCGAGAACAGGTCCATCGCCACCCAGTCGGGATCGGTGCTGCCGTCACAGACCACGAGGATCTCCGACGGGCCGGCAATCATGTCGATGCCGACGATGCCGAACACGCGGCGCTTGGCGGCGGCGACATAGGCATTGCCGGGGCCGACGATCTTGTCAACCTGGGGAATGCTTGCCGTTCCGTATGCCAGCGCGCCGACTGCTTGCGCACCGCCGATGGTGAACACGCGGTCCACGCCGGCGATCGCCGCGGCGGCCAGCACCAGGGCATTCTTCACGCCGCTTGGCGTGGGGACGACCATGATGACTTCCTGCACGCCGGCGACCTTGGCCGGAATGGCGTTCATCAGCACGGACGAAGGATACGCCGCCTTGCCGCCCGGGACATAGATGCCGACGCGGTCGAGCGGCGTGACTTTCTGGCCGAGCACCGTGCCGTCCGCCTCGGTGTAGGTAAAGCCGTCGCCGCCGGTCTCGATCTTCTGGCGTTCGTGATAGGTGCACACACGGTCGGCAGCGACCTGCAGCGCGTGGCGGCGTTCGGGCGTCAGGCTCTCGAGCGCGGCCTGCAACTCCGCACGGCCGATCTCGAGGCCGGCGACGCTGCTTGCGTCCAGCTTGTCGAAACGGTTGGTGTACTCGAGCACGGCGGCATCGCCGCGCGCCTTCACGTCAGCCAGGATCTGCGCAGCGGCGCGATCGATCGCTTCGTCTTCGCTCGCCTCGAATGCGAGCACGGCGGAGAGCTGTGCCTTGAAATCCGGCTGGGTGGAATCGAGTTTGCGAATCTGGATCGTCATGGTCTTATTCCGCTTTCGATGCCTTTTCGAAGGCTTCCAGGATGGGCTGCAGGCGGTCGCGCTTGAGCTTGAGCGCAGCCTGGTTCACCACCAGGCGCGAAGAGATGTCCATGATGTGCTCGACTTCCACCAGGTTGTTCGCGCGCAGGGTGCTGCCGGTGCTGACGAGGTCGACGATGGCGTCGGAAAGGCCGACCAGCGGCCCCAGCTCCATCGAGCCGTACAGCTTGATCAGGTCGACGTGCACACCCTTGGCGGCGAAATGTTCGCGCGCGCATTTCACGTACTTGGTGACGACCCGCAGGCGGGCGCCCTGTCGTACCGCGCTCGCGTAATCGAAGCCCGCCGGCACGGCGACCGAGAGGCGGCATTTGGCGATGTTGAGGTCGATCGGCTGGTACAGCCCTTCCCCGCCATGCTCCAGCAGCACATCCTTGCCGGCCACGCCGAAATCGGCGGCGCCGTACTGCACGTAGGTTGGTACGTCGGAGGCGCGCACGATGATCACGCGCACGTCCGGGTCGTTGGTCGGCAAGATCAGCTTGCGCGATTTCTCCGGATCTTCCGCGACCCTGATGCCTGCTGCCTGCAGCAGCGGCATGGTTTCTTCGAAGATGCGGCCCTTGGAGAGCGCGAGGGTAAGTTGCGGGCCCATCATTTCACCCGCTCGATGTTGGCGCCGACGGCGGAGAGCTTGACCTCCATGCGGTCGTAGCCGCGGTCGAGGTGATAGATGCGGTCGACCAGCGTCTGGCCCTCGGCGGCGAGGCCGGCAATGACCAGCGACGCCGAGGCGCGCAGGTCGGTGGCCATCACGGGCGCGCCGACCAGCTTTTCCACCCCCTGCACCACGGCGGTATGGCCATCGATATCGATCGCTGCGCCTAGGCGGTTCAGCTCCTGCACGTGCATGAAGCGGTTCTCGAAGATGGTCTCGGTGACGCGGCTGCTGCCGTCGGCAATGCAGTTGAGCGCCATGAACTGTGCCTGCATGTCGGTGGGGAAGCCGGGGTATTCGGTGGTGCGGAAGCTGACCGCCTTGGGACGGGCCGCCATCTGCACGCGGATCCAGTCGGCACCGGAAGTGAGAATGGCGCCGGCTTCGCGCAGCTTGTCGAGCGCCACGTCGAGGATGTCGCTGCGCGTCGCGCGCAGGGTCACATCGCCGCCTGCGGCAGCGACGGCACACAGGAAGGTGCCGGTTTCGATACGGTCCGGGATTACGTCATGCGAGGCGCCGTGCAACTTGTCGACGCCCTGCACCACGAGGCGGTCGGTGCCGATGCCCTCGATCTTCGCGCCCATTTGCACGAGCAGGTTCGCGAGGTCGGTCACTTCCGGCTCGCGCGCGGCGTTCTCCAGCACGGTCTCGCCTTCGGCCAGCACCGCCGCCATCAGCAGGTTTTCGGTGCCGGTGACGGTGATCATGTCGGTCACGATGCGCGTGCCCTTGAGCTTCTTCGCCTTCGCGTGGATGTAGCCGGCCTCGATGGCGATCTCGGCGCCCATCGCCTGCAAGCCCTTGATGTGCTGGTCGACCGGGCGGGAACCGATGGCGCAGCCGCCGGGCAGGGATACCTTGGCTTCGCCGAAGCGCGCCACGAGCGGGCCGAGCACAAGGATGGCCGCGCGCATGGTCTTCACCAGCTCGTACGGCGCCTCCAGTTTCTCGATCGCGTTGCCGGTGAGCGCCATGCGGTCGCCGTCCTCTTCGACACGCAGGCCCATCTGGCGCAGCAGCTTGAGCATGGTGTTGACGTCCTGCAGGTGCGGGACATTGGACAGCCGCACCGTGTCGGCGGTCAGCAGGCCGGCGCAGAGGATGGGCAGGGCGGCGTTCTTCGCACCGGAAATCGCGATTTCACCCGACAGGCGGTTGCCGCCGGTAATAAGCAGTTTATCCATTAAAGCAGTTTGTCCATTACTGTTGCTGGAATTCTTCAGGGGTCAGGGTTTTCATCGACAGCGCGTGGATTTCCTGGCGCATGCGGTCGCCGAGCGCCGCGTACACGATCTGGTGACGCTGGATCGGGCGCTTGCCGGCAAAGGCCGGTGACACGATCACGGCGCTGAAATGCTGGCCGTCGCCCTCCACTTCGAGGTGGGTGCATTCGAGGCCGGCGGCAATGTAGCTTTTGACAAGCTCGGGAGTGGGCAGCATGGTTATCCTTTAATGGCGCAGTTTGTACCCGGTCTTCAGCAGGCGGATGGCAAAGCCGGCAAGAAGCAGGAAAAAGACGCTGACGATGATGAAACTGGTCGATGGATCGACGTCGGACTGGCCGAAAAAGCCGTGACGGAAGCCATCAATCATATAAAAAAACGGGTTGAAGTGCGACACCGTTTGCCAGAACGGCGGCAGCGAGTGGATCGAATAGAACACGCCGGACAGGAAGGTTGCCGGCATGATCAGGAAGTTCTGGAACGCGGCCAGCTGGTCGAACTTTTCCGCCCAGATGCCGGCGATCAGGCCCATCGTGCCGAGGATGGCGGCGCCCAGCAAGGCGAAGATGACGATCCACCACGGCGCGTGGAAGGAGAGGTCGGCAGCCCACGCCGTCACGGCGAAGACGCCGGCGCCCACCGCAAGGCCGCGAATGACGGAAGCGAGCACGTACGCGCCGAACAATTCCCAGTGCGACAGCGGCGGCAGCAGCACGAACACGAGGTTGCCTGTGATCTTGGACTGGATGAGCGAGGAGGAGCTGTTCGCGAATGCGTTCTGCAGCACGCTCATCATCACCAGCCCGGGGATCAGAAAGGAGGAATACCGCACGTCGGGGTAGACCTGCACATGCTCTTCCAGCACGTGGCCGAAGATCAGCAGGTAGAGCATTGCCGTCAGGATGGGCGCGGTGATGGTCTGCATCGCGACCTTCCAGAAGCGCAGCACTTCCTTGTACAGCAGGGTCTGGAAGCCGGTCATTTCTCGCCCTCCATGATCTGGATGAAAACGTCTTCGAGGTCGGCCTGCTGCAGCTGCATGTCCTCGATCACGGCGCCGGCCTCGCGCAGGCGCGCCAGGATCGGCTCGACGTCCGTGTAGGCGTTGACGCGCAGCGTGTACTTGTTGCCGGCGATGAGCTCGTCGGGATGCGAAACGAGCGGCTTGAGCCCGTCGGGCAGCGCGCCCTTCGCCAGGCTGACCACCAGCTGCGAGCCGGAAATGCGCTTGATCAGCGCCGAGGTGGAATCGAGCGCCACCACCCTGCCCGCCTTGAGCATGGCGATGCGGTTGCACAGCGCCTGCGCCTCTTCCAGGTAATGCGTGGTCAGGACGATGGTGTGCCCCTCGCGGTTGAGGCGGGAGATGAACTTCCACAGCGTCTGGCGCAGCTCGACGTCGACGCCTGCCGTGGGCTCGTCGAGCACGATGACGGGGGGCTTGTGCACCAGCGCCTGCGCCACCAGCACGCGGCGCTTCATGCCGCCGGACAGCGCGCGCATGTTGGTGTCGGCCTTGTTGGTCAGATCGAGGTTGGCCATCACTTCGTCGATCCACTTGTCGTTGTTCTTCAGGCCGAAATAGCCGGACTGCATGCGCAGGGTTTCGCGCACGGTGAAGAAGGGATCGAATACCAGTTCCTGCGGCACCACCCCGAGACGCTTGCGCGCCTCGCGGTAGTCGCGCACCACATCGTGGCCGTGGATGGAAACGGAACCCGCATCGGCGCGGTTGAGTCCCGCGATGATCGAGATCAGGGTGGTCTTGCCCGCGCCGTTGGGACCGAGCAGACCGAAGAACTCGCCCTGCTCGACGGAGAGCGTCACGCCGCCAAGCGCCTGGAGCGACTTGTAGCGTTTTTCGACATTGACGATTTGGAGAGCAGCCATGCTGGCTTGATTATCTTGATAGGGCCGGCGGGGGATCGCGAAACGTCGCGATGCGAGCGGCGAAACCCTTGATTATATTGGATTTCCCGGCAGGAAGCCGGATTGCGGGACTGACCTTGCAGGGTCAATGATGCGGCAGGTCGGCGCGCGGCGAGGCTTGCAGCAGCTCGGCCACGCCATACAGGTTGACCAGGCTCTGGAGATTGGCGGGGAGATTGCTGAATACCAGCGACTTGCCGTCGCCAAGCGCCGCGCGCTGCCAGGCCAGCATGGTGGCAACGGCGGCGGAATCGACCACAGTCAGTTCCGACAGGTCGAACTGCGTCTGTCCGCCCGCGATCGCGCGCAATCCGGCTTCGAGCACGGATGGCGCGTTGTGTACGGTCAGCGTCAGGGCGGGACGGTACGACATCAGGATGACTTCGCGGTTTTCGCGGCGCTGGCTGCCAGGCGCTTGTTCTTGTCGGACAGCGTCTTGATCAGGCCGTCGATGCCGCCCTTGCTGATCTCGGCCGCAAAATTGCCCTTGTAGGTCTCCACCAGCCAAGCGCCCAGGACGTTGACGTCATAGATCTTCCAGCCGGAGGGCAGCTTTTCCAGCCGGTAGTTCAGCTGGATCGGATCGCCGCCGCGCGGTTGCAGCACCTGCGAACGCACTTCGACTTCCGTGTCGGTCGGTTCGCCGCGCATCGGCTTGAACTCGAGCTTCTGGTCCTTGACCTGGGAAATGGCGCCCGAATAGGTATAGACGAGCAAGGTACGGAACTCGTTGACCAGCTGCTTTTGCTGCTCCGGCGTCGCTTCACGCCAGAAGCGGCCGGCCGCCAGCGCGGTCATGCGCTGGAAATCGACGTGCGGCAGGATCTTCGCTTCCACCAGGTCCAGCACACGCTTCTGGTTGCCGGCCTGGATTTCCTTGTCGTTCTTGGCGGTATCGAGCACTTCCTGGCTGATTCGCTTGATCAGCGCGTCAGGCGCCTCTTGCGCAACAGCGGCCGGCGCGAATGCCAGGCCGGCCAGTGCAACGCCGGCGACTGCAAACAATTTCTTGAAAACGTTCATATCTTCCTGGGTAATCAAAAGGCGGACTGCATTGTCCGGAGAAGTCGGAAGCTCCGACCGAGAATATCGTACCAAACGGCTGCAAAACGGGTCGCTATTGCCTGGATTCCTTATCGGCAACGCCGGTATTCGCCGCGCCGCCTCCGTTTTGTTCCACTTTGACAACCGGCCCTTGCGCAGGTTCCGTCGAAGTTGCCGCGCCGCTACTGGCCGCTTCAGCCGCCGTCGAATCGCCGCTGGCTTCGGTCGGGCCGACGTCAAACTCGTAAGCGCTGGTCGGCGGGTCGCCATCGTACACCTTGCTCTGGCGGCGCTGCAAATACGCATCGCGCACGAATTCGTAGCGGTCGAGCGCGGCTTCCTCGATCAGGTTGGATGCATCGAGCAGGACGGCGCGCTGGTCCACCACGCGCAGGATGGATCCCGGGTTGCGCGTATGCACGGGGCGCACGTAGCGCCACGGGTCAGCCTCGATATCGACCGGGAAGGCAACGGTGTCGCGCAGCGTCGAGGAACCGAAAACAGGCAGCACGACATACGGCCCGGAACGTACGCCCCATTTACCGAGCGTCTGACCGAAATCTTCCTTGTGCTTCTGCAAGCCGGCTTCCGAGGCGATATCGAGCACGCCGCCAAGGCCGAAGGTCGAGTTGAAGGTAAATCGCATCACGTCGGACATGCCGTCGGCCACCTTGCCTTGCAGGAGGTTGTTGACCGCGGTCCAGCCGTCTTCGAGATTGCCGAAGAAATTGCCGACGCCCGTCTGGACGAAGCCCGGCAAGGTTCGGCGGTAGACCTCGGCGGCCGGCTTCACTGCCGCCTGGTCCACCGTGTCGTTGAACCGGAACATCGCCCGGTTGAACTTCTCGAACGGATCCTGGGGATGCGTGGTGGCACAGCCGGTCAGGGCGAGCGCCGCCGCCAGCATCATGATTCTTAGCGCAGGCCCCATTATTTGTCGCCTTCCTTTCCTTCCGCTGCCTTGCTGTACAGGAACTGGCTGATGAGGCTTTCCAGCACCACCGCGGATTGCGTCATCTTGATGCGGTCGCCCGCCACCAGGTTATTCGTATCGCCCCCGGCCTCCAGCCCGATGTACTGCTCGCCCAGCAGCCCGGACGTCAGGATCCTCGCGGAGGTGTCCTTCGGAAACTTGTAGCTGGTTTCCAGCTCCAGCGTCACGACGGCCTGGAACGACTTGTCGTCGAACTTGATATCGCCCACGCGCCCCACCACCACACCGGCGCTCTTGACGGGTGCGCGCGGCTTCAGTCCACCGATGTTGTCGAACTTGGTGATGACCGGATAGGTCTTCTCGAACGATAGCGAACTCATGTTCCCGGCCTTCATCGCCAGGAAAAACAGGGCGGCCGCGCCCAGCAGCACGAACAGGCCGACCCACAAGTCCAGAGATTTTCTTTGCATGCCAATACCCTAAATATAGGATGCGGAACCGCTTTGCGGTGCCGTAAATCGATTTACCTTTTTGGTCGCGGGCCCTGCGACCCGCATTTGCCTCAGCTAAACATCAAGGCCGTGAGCAGGAAGTCCAGCCACAGGACCGAGAGCGAGGCGATCACGACCGTTCGCGTCGTCGCCCTTGCCACGCCTTCCGGCGTCGGCTGGGCCTCATACCCCTGGAAGAGCGCCGTAAACGTGACCGCGAAGCCGAAGACGATGCTCTTGATGACGCCGTTGAGGATGTCATTCCAGACATCCACCCCCGCCTGCATCTGCGACCAGAAGGAGCCTTCGTCCACGCCGATCATCAACACCCCGACGATATAACCGCCAATCACGCCGACGGCGCTGAAGATGGCTGCCAGCACAGGCATCGCAATGACGCCGGCCCAGAAGCGCGGCGCGATGACGCGCTGGAGCGGATTGACCGCCATCATCTCCATTGCCGCCAGCTGTTCGCCGGCTTTCATCAAGCCGATTTCCGCCGTCAGCGAGGTCCCCGCGCGCCCCGCGAACAGCAAGGCGGTCACCACCGGCCCGAGCTCGCGGGTCAGCGACAGGGCGACCAGCAGGCCGAGCGCCTCTTCAGAGCCGTAGCGGTTCAGCGTGTAATAGCCTTGCAGGCCGAGCACGAAACCGACGAACAGGCCGGAAACGGCGATGATCACCAGCGAATAGTTGCCGATGAAATGGATCTGGTCGGTCACCAGCCGCGGCCGGCGCAGCATCCCGCCGGACGTTGCCAGCACGGCAAAAAAGGTGCGCGTGGCGAAACCGACGTTGGTCACCGATTCGCGCACCCAGCGCCCCAGTCCGGTAATGGCGCCCGTCATTGCTTCACCTCGCGCAACAGGTCGTCCTGCAAGGAGCGTCCCGGGTAATGGAAGGGCACCGGGCCGTCGGCTTGCGCATGGACGAACTGCTTCACATACGGATCCTCGGATGCCAGCATCTGTTGCGGAGAACCGTGCGCGACGATCTTGCCCTGCGACAGGAAATACACATAGTCCGCGATCAGGAATGTCTCGTGCACGTCGTGCGACACCACGATCGAGGTCGAACCGAGGGCATCGTTGAGGCGGCGGATGATGTTGGCCGCCACACCCATCGAAATCGGGTCGAGGCCGGCGAAGGGTTCGTCATACATGATCAGCTGCGGATCGAGCGCAACCGCACGTGCTAGCGCCACCCGGCGCGCCATGCCGCCGGAAATCTCGGACGGCTTCAGCCCGGCGGCATTGCGCAGGCCGACAGCATGCAGTTTCATCAACACGAGGTCGCGGATCAGTTCTTCCGGCAGGCGCGTGTGCTCGCGCAGCGGAAAGGCGACGTTTTCGTAGACCGTCAGGTCGGTGAACAAGGCGCCGTGCTGGAACAGCATGCCCATGCGCCGGCGCATCTCGTACATCAGTTTCGAGTCGCGTGCGTTGACCGTCTGGCCGTCGAACACGATCTTGCCCTTCTGGGCCTGCAACTGGCCGCCGATCAGGCGCAGGATGGTTGTTTTGCCCGAACCCGAGCCACCCATGACAGCCACCACTTTCCCTCTGGGGAAGTCCATCCGGAGTCCGGAGAGAATGGCGCGCGTTCCATAGGAAAAATGCAGGTCGTGGATTTCGACGAGGTTAGGCACAACGAATTATTTGACTCAAAAGTTAGATTGTAGAGCAAAACCCGTTTTCAAGCCGTTTGTCCTGTGTAACATGTTGCAAAAAACATAAAACCCGCCGGACCTTGCGGTGCGGCGGGTTTTCCGGACAAAGACTTGCTTAGCGCGGCAGGACCGAGGAGCCCATCAGGAACTCGTCGACGGCGCGCGCGCACTGGCGGCCTTCGCGGATCGCCCATACCACGAGCGACTGGCCGCGGCGCATGTCACCGGCCGCGAACACCTTGTCGACCGAGGTCTTGTAGCAGCCGTCGCCGTCGGTCGTTGCCCTGGCGTTGCCGCGGGCATCCTTGTCGACGCCGAACGCGTCCAGCACCTGCTGCACCGGCGATACGAAGCCCATTGCCAGCAGCACGAGGTCGGCCTTGAGTTCGAACTCGGAATTCGGCACTTCCACCATCTTCCCGTCTTTCCACTCGACGCGCGCGGCGATCAGCTTGTCCACCTTGCCGTTCTTGCCTTCAAGGCGCTTGGTCGCCACCGCCCAGTCGCGCTCGCAGCCTTCCTCGTGCGAGGAAGAGGTGCGCAGCTTGGTGGGCCAGTACGGCCAGACCAGCGGCTTGTTTTCCTGCTCGGGCGGCTGCGGCAGCAGTTCGAACTGGGTCACGGAGGCTGCGCCGTGGCGGTTCGAGGTGCCCACGCAGTCGGAGCCGGTGTCGCCGCCGCCGATGACGACGACATGCTTGCCGGTCGCCATGATCTGGTCCTTCACCTTGTCGCCGGCGTTGACCTTGTTTTGCAGCGGCAGGAATTCCATGGCGAAGTGCACGCCCTTCAGCTCGCGGCCGGGAACCGGCAGGTCGCGCGGCAGCTCGGCGCCGCCGGCGATCACGATCGCGTCGAAATCCTTCTTCAGCTGTTCCGGCGAGACGGTTTCCTTCGCCCAGTTGTAGACGTTCGGGGTGAAATCCTTGCCGACGAAGACGCCGGTGCGGAAGGTCACGCCTTCTGCCTTCATCTGCTCGACGCGGCGGTCGATGTGCGACTTCTCCATCTTGAAGTCGGGAATGCCGTAGCGCAGCAGGCCGCCGATACGGTCGCTCTTCTCGAACACGGTCACGTCGTGGCCGGCACGCGCGAGCTGCTGTGCAGCGGCCATGCCTGCAGGGCCGGAACCGACCACGGCGACCTTCTTGCCGGTCTTCGCTGCCGGGACCTGCGGCTTCACCCAGCCATTTTCCCAGCCCTTGTCGATGATGAAGTGCTCGATGGACTTGATGCCGACCGGGTCGTTGTTGATGCCGAGCGTGCAGGCAGCTTCGCAGGGCGCCGGGCAGATGCGGCCGGTGAACTCCGGGAAGTTGTTGGTCGAGTGCAGGTTGTCCAGCGCTTCGCGGTAGTGGCCGTGATAGACGAGGTCATTCCAGTCCGGAATGATGTTGTTGACCGGGCAGCCGTTGTTGCAGAAGGGGATGCCGCAGTCCATGCAGCGCGCGCCCTGCACCTTGGCGTCGGCGTCCGACAGGTGCACCACGAATTCCTTGTAATGCTTCTTGCGCAGCGTGGGCGCTTCGCTCGCCTCTTGCAGGCGTTGGTATTCCAGAAAGCCGGTTACTTTTCCCATTTTTTACTCACAGTCTGGGCCACAGGGATCGCTTGCGGGATCCCTGCTGCCATAGTTTTATCAATTAGGCCGCGATCTTTTCCTTGGACTGCTTCGCTGCGTTCAGCTCGCCCAGTGCCCGCTTGTACTCGGTCGGGAACACCTTGACGAACTTGCCGCGTGCATTCGCCCAGTCATCCAGCAAGTTGCGCGCGCGCGTGCTGCCGGTGTACTTGAAGTGGCGCTCGATCAGCCCCTTCAGGATCGCTTCGTCGGTCTGGCCTTCGCCGCCGCGTACGGTGGCGTGCCAGATGGCCCGATCGATCTTCGCTTCCTGGTCGGCGCTGGCCAGGACCGGCTCGAGGGCGACCATCGACATGTTGCACTTCTTCGCGAAGTCGCCGTCCGGGTCGTACACGTAGGCGATACCGCCCGACATGCCCGCGGCAAAATTGCGGCCGGTCGCGCCCAGCACGACGACGGTGCCGCCGGTCATGTATTCGCAACCGTGGTCGCCGGTGCCTTCGACGACAGTGATCGCGCCGGAGTTGCGCACCGCGAAGCGCTCGCCGGCGACGCCATTGAAGAAGGCCTCACCGGAAATCGCACCGTACAGCACGGTATTGCCGATGATGATGTTGTCGACGGCCCAACCGCGGAACTCGGTGTTCGGACGCACGATGATGCGGCCGCCCGACAGGCCCTTGCCGACGTAGTCGTTGCCTTCGCCCACCAGGTCCAGCGTGATGCCGTGTGCGAGGAAGGCGGCGGCAGATTGGCCCGCGGTGCCCTGCAGCTGAATGTGGATCGTGTCGTCCGGCAGGCCTTCATGGCCGTACTTCTTCGCGACTTCGCCCGACAGCATGGTGCCGACGGTACGGTTGACGTTCTTGACCGGCGAGATGAAGGACACTTTCTCGCCCTTCTCCAGCGCCGCCCTGGCCTGTGCGATCAGCTTGTGGTCCAGCGCCTTGTCGAGGCCGTGGTCCTGCTCTTCCACCTGGAAGCGCGGCTCGGAGGCCGGCACTTCGGGCTGGTAGAAGATCTTGGTGAAGTCCAGGCCCTTCGCCTTCCAGTGCGTGATTGCCTTGGACTTGTCGAGCAGGTCGGAACGGCCGATCAGTTCATTGAAGGTACGGATGCCCAACTGCGCCATGATCTGGCGGACTTCTTCGGCAACGAAGAAGAAGTAGTTCACCACGTGTTCCGGCTTGCCCTGGAACTTGGCGCGCAGCACCGGATCCTGGGTGGCGACGCCGACCGGGCAGGTGTTCAGGTGGCACTTGCGCATCATGATGCAGCCTTCAACGACCAGCGGCGCGGTCGCGAAGCCGAACTCGTCTGCACCCAGCAGGGCGCCGATGACGACGTCGCGGCCGGTCTTGATCTGGCCGTCGGTCTGCACGCGGATGCGGCTGCGCAGGCGGTTCAGCACCAGGGTCTGCTGGGTCTCGGCCAGGCCGAGTTCCCACGGCGTGCCGGCGTGCTTGATCGAGGACAGCGGCGATGCGCCGGTGCCGCCGTCGTGGCCGGCGATCACGACGTGATCGGCCTTGGCCTTGGCGACGCCCGCGGCAACCGTGCCGACACCGACTTCAGACACGAGCTTCACGGAGATCGATGCCTTCGGGTTGGCGTTCTTCAGGTCGTGGATCAGCTGTGCCAGGTCTTCGATCGAGTAGATGTCGTGGTGCGGCGGCGGGGAAATCAGGCCCACGCCCGGCACCGAGAAGCGCAGCTTCGCAATGTACTCGGACACCTTGTGGCCCGGCAGCTGGCCGCCTTCGCCCGGCTTCGCGCCTTGTGCCATCTTGATCTGGATCTGGTCGGCGGAAGTGAGGTACTCGGTGGTCACGCCGAAACGGCCGGACGCCACCTGCTTGATCTTGGAGCGCAGCGAATCGCCTTCCTGCAGCGGCAGGTCGACTTCGACGCGGTCCTTGCCGATCACGGAAGCGAGGGTCTCGCCCTTCTTGATCGGAATGCCCTTCAGTTCCTGGCGATAGCGGTTTTCGTCTTCGCCGCCTTCACCGGTGTTCGACTTGCCGCCGATGCGGTTCATCGCGATGGCCAGCGTGGCGTGCGCTTCGGTCGAGATCGAGCCGAGCGACATGGCGCCGGTGGCGAAACGCTTGACGATTTCCTTCGCCGGTTCGACTTCATCGATCGAGATCGCCTTGGACGGATCGATCTTGAATTCGAACAGGCCACGCAGCGTCATGTGGCGCTTGGACTGGTCGTTGATGATCTGCGCGTACTCTTTGTACGTGTTGAAATTGTTCGAACGGGTCGAATGCTGCAGCTTGGCGATCGCATCCGGCGTCCACATGTGGTCTTCGCCGCGCACGCGGAAGGCGTACTCGCCGCCGGCGTCCAGCGCATTGGCCAGGACTGGGTCGTTGCCGAAGGCCAGGCGGTGCAGGCGCAGCGCTTCCTCGGCGATCTCGAACACGCCGATGCCTTCGACGTTCGATGCGGTGCCCTTGAAATACTTGTCGACCAGCGCCTTGTTCAGGCCGATGGCTTCAAAGATCTGCGCGCCGCAGTAGGACATGTAGGTCGAGATGCCCATCTTGGACATGACCTTCATCAGGCCCTTGCCGATCGCCTTCTGGAAGTTGTAGATCGCCTTTTCAGCGGAGAGCTCGCCCGGCAGGCCCTTGGCCAGTTCGGTCAGCGTGTCCATCGCGAGGTAGGGATGGACGGCTTCCGCGCCATAGCCGGCGAGCAGCGCGAAGTGGTGCGTCTCGCGTGCCGAACCGGTCTCGACCACCAGGCCGGTGGAGGTGCGCAGGCCCTTGCTCACGAGGTGCAGGTGGATGGCCGAGGTTGCCAGCAGCGACGGGATCGCCACCTGGTCCGCATCGAACTTGCGGTCGGAGATGATCAGGATGTTGTGGCCGGACTTGACCGCATCGACTGCCTTCGCGCAGAGGGAGGCGAGGCGCGCTTCGATGCCTTCCTTGCCCCATGCGACCGGGTAGCAGATGTTCAGTTCATAGGACTTGAACTTGCCGCCGGTGTACTGGCTGATGTTGCGCAGCTTGGCCATGTCGGCGTAGTCGAGCACAGGCTGCGACACTTCCAGACGCATTGGCGGGTTGATGTTGTTGGTGTCGAGCAGGTTCGGGCGCGGGCCGATGAAGGACACGAGCGACATGACCATGGCTTCGCGGATCGGGTCGATCGGCGGGTTGGTCACCTGGGCGAACAGCTGCTTGAAGTAGTTGTACAGCGTCTTGTTCTTGTTGGACATGACGGCCAGCGGCGAGTCATTGCCCATCGAACCGACCGCTTCTTCGCCGCCGGCGGCCATCGGCGCCATCAGGAACTTGATGTCTTCCTGGGTGTAGCCGAACGCTTGCTGGCGGTCCAGCAGGGGGACTGCGGACTTCGGCTCTTCCTGCGCGTTCTCGAGCTCATCGAGCTTGATGCGCACGGAATCGATCCACTGCTTGTACGGCTTGGCGTTGGCGTAGGTATCCTTCAGTTCCTTGTCGTCGATGATGCGGCCGGCGTCGAGGTCGATCAGGAACATCTTGCCCGGCTGCAGGCGCCATTTCTTGATGATCTTCGACTCGGGGATCGGCAGCACGCCGGATTCGGAGGCCATCACGACGAGGTCGTCGTCGGTCACGATGTAGCGTGCCGGGCGCAGGCCGTTGCGGTCGAGGGTGCCACCGATATGACGGCCATCGGTGAATGCCATCGCGGCGGGGCCGTCCCACGGCTCCATCATCGCGGCGTGGTATTCGTAGAAGGCGCGGCGGTTGTCATCCATCAGCGTGTGGTTTTCCCACGCTTCCGGAATCATCATCATCATTGCCTGGGCGATCGGGTAGCCGGCCATGAGCAGCAGTTCGAGCGCGTTGTCGAAGCAGGCGGTGTCGGACTGGCCTTCATAAATCAGCGGGAACAGCTTCTGCAGGTCTTCACCCAGCACGGCGGACTTCATCACGCCTTCGCGGGCACGCATCCAGTTGAAGTTGCCCTTGACCGTATTGATTTCGCCGTTGTGCGCGATCAGGCGGTAGGGGTGGGCCAGCGGCCACTCCGGGAAGGTGTTCGTGGAGAAGCGCTGGTGCACGAGGGCGAGCGCAGAAATGCAGCGCGGGTCTTGCAGGTCCTTGTAGTACACGCCGACCTGGTCGGCCAGCAGCAGGCCTTTGTAGACGACGGTGCGTGCCGACATCGACGGCACGAAGAATTCCTTGCCGTGCAGCAGGTTCAGCGCCTGGATCGCGTGGCCGGACGACTTGCGGATCACGTACAGCTTGCGCTCCAGCGCGTCGGTCACCATGATGTCCGGGCCGCGGCCGATGAAGATCTGGCGGATGACCGGCTCTTTGGCGCGGACCGTGGGCGACATCGGCATATCGAGGTCGATGGGCACGTCGCGCCAGCCGAGGACGACCTGGCCTTCGGCGAGGACGGCGCGCTCGATTTCCTGCTCGCAGGCAATGCGCGAGGCGTTTTCCTTGGGCAGGAACACCATGCCAACACCGTATTCGCCGGGCGGCGGGAGGGTCACGCCCTGCTTCGCCATTTCTTCACGATAGTACTGGTCCGGGATCTGGATCAGGATACCCGCGCCGTCGCCCATCAGTTTGTCGGCGCCGACAGCACCCCGGTGATCGAGGTTTTTCAGGATCAGCAAGCCTTGTTCAACGATGGAATGGCTTTTCTTGCCTTTGATATGGGCGACGAAACCGACGCCGCAAGCGTCGTGTTCGTTATTGGGATCGTAAAGACCTTGCGCGTGCATAAGCGTTCTCCGCTACTTTTGGTGATATCGAGCTTTGAAGGATAGTGCAGTGCAACAGTTAGTTCAACTGAAATAAAAGGGGTCGGAGTCGTTTTAAATCACGCACGATTTGTGTGCATTTTTAATTAGGGACAGAGTGAAGCCGAGCACGCGTGCGTGTTTTGACAACTTTTTGATTTTTAAGGACTTGTGGAGGTTTTCGGATCGGAATCAGTGCGCCGCGGACGCCCCCGCTTCGCGGGCTCGACGCGCCGGTTGACCTGCTTGGCCAGAGCTGCCTTGAACTTTTCCGAACCCAGCGGCCATCCCTTCAAGGTTGCCTCGGTGACGACCTCCGCTTCCCGCTGGCTGATGCCAAGATCGAGCAGCGACTTGTAACTTGCCTCGCGGTCGAACGGTGTGTTGCCAAGCGCCCAATACACGGGGTGGTCGGTGATCAGTGGATCGGGCTTTACGCCGATGTGGTGGGCGATGCTCGTCCAGGGATAGTCTTCCGGCGAGGCGGCCAGTCCGGCACGCACGGGATGGGATTCGATGTAGCGGCTGCAGAGCAGGAAGTATTGTTCCGAATCAATCACCGTTGCACGGTACCGCCCCTGCCATAGGGTACCCGTCCGCTGATACTTGCTGTTGAAATAAGGGACATAGTGCCGGCCGATCCATTGCATCATCTTTCCGAGGCCGGCATCGTCGGCCGGCGTGACGAGCACGTGGAGGTGGTCGGGGAGCAGTGCGTACGCGTGCACGGCAAGCTTGAAGTGCCGCGCAGCTTCCTTGAGCCAGGCGAGAAAACTGGTGTAGTCCTCGGTATCCCGGAAAATGGTCTGTTTGTCGTTGCCGCGCTGGATGATGTGGTGCGGCTGGTTGGGTACGACAAGTCGCGGAAGTCTGGCCATGGCGTGATCGTCAATGCCGCAGCCGGGTTGGCGGCGGCAGTGGCGATTTTATCCTGTGGCGTGGCGCTTTCGCAGGGGTCAGAGATGCGCGTTGGCGGTATTTCGCCATGGCGTCTTGCGGAACTCGAGTTCCTTGTCGGCGGCCGGCCGCACATCCGGGCTGCTCCGTGCCGACCTGCGGTCAAAGATGCTCGAGCGTATCCTGGCTTCGGACGGCAGGCGCTTGGCCGGGAACCTGAGTGTCCTGATCCCGGCGCTCGCGAAGCATGCCTCGCGCATACGCTCCAACCGCGTCGGGCGCGACCGGTGCGCCAGCTCCACCACGGCCAGCAATTCCATGTCTCCATCAAAAACGGCGTAGCCGACGCGCTTGCCGCCCAGTGCATTCACCGCCTGCTGACGCAGCTTCCCCATACCGGCCGGCTCGACAAGTGCGGAAACGGCAACTTTCGGACAGACGTGGCATTCGGGCAGGGCGTTGCGCAAACGAAAATAGAAATCGCGCTCCCCGCCGGTCAACATGTTTTTCTTCCGATAGCGCGCCGGCATTTCGCGCGTCAGTGCAAACCATCCAAGCAAACCGGCAAAGACAATAGATACGAAAACCCAGGTTTCCATTTATCCGCCTCATTGTTTTCAAAAGGATAAGCAATTTACCATTTGATAACATTATCGGCGGCAAAACTTGCCGGAAGGTTTGTGCTAGCGCAAACGCGTCGAGGGGGTTCAGAACAGCTTGCGTATCCAGGCCGGCTCTGCCTGGCGCCGCTGTTCAATCATGGCCGATACGAGGGTGCGGATCTCGTTCAGGGGCCCGACCTCGACCTGCTCGATACGGGCCGCGGGCTTGCTGCGGTCCCAGTCGCCGTAGATGAAGCCGATCGGATGGCGGTTCACGGTCAGCGGCAGCACCATGAAACTGCGTACCGTCGGCAGCGCATCCTTCCACCAGCGCGGCACCTTGCTGGCAAAAGCCGGCGCCTGCGCATTCTCGACAAAAATCATCTTGTCATTGGCAAGCGCGGCGTGGAAGACATCGGGTTCGTAGGCGTCGCCGAAAACGAGGCGCGGCAGCAGTTCCTGCCCACCCTCCCCTAGACACAAGTGGGCGGCGTAACTTGCATGCTCGGCGTCGCGCAGAAAAGCGACGACGCGCGTAAATCCAAGCCCCTGGTAGACGGTTTCCAGGGCCAGCGACATGAGCTGGCTGGGCGTTGCCGTCTGCTGCACACCACGCATTTCAGCGGCGCCGCGCGCCAGGACGCCCGCGGCGTCGGCGGGCTTGCCGGCAAGGGCGGCCCCAGCAGCGGAAGCGGGCATGAGCGGCTTGATGGTCACCGCATCTTCGTCCGCGGCAACCTGCTGCGCGGTTTCCACTGCGGCGATGAGCAGCTCCTTCTCCAGGCCCAGCATGTCGGCATAGCTTTCCGCAAGGCCGGCAAGGGCCGCCTGCCTGGATCCATCCTCCTTGCACAAGGCCTCGGCGAAGCGGGAAGACAGCGTGGAAACGGCCGTGAGCCAGTCCGTGTGGTCGAGCGGCTCACCGACGGGCCGGGGCGGCATGTCCTTGAAGGTATCCACCAGCGCGGCCGGCAGCCCCCATTGTTGTCCCGCCAGGCGGCCGACTTCGTCCAGCCCGAGACCGAGGATCTCCGAGGCGGCGCGGTTTTCATCGCCCCCCTTTTCGGCGGCGGTCGCCCTGATCCGCTGCCAATACTCGGGCAGGTAGAAAGTGACAAGCATGCGCCCGAGGGAATGCAGCATTGAGCAGACGACGGCTTCCTCGGTGTCGCGCGTGCTGGTCGATGCGACCACCTGCCGTGCGATATGTCCCGCCATGACCGATTTTTCCAGCTCCGCACGGGCCAGCGCCGACTCGGAGGACGCCGCGGACAAGCCGTCGATCAGCTTCAACCCCAGCGCCAGATGCCCGATCGCTTCCGTCCCGAGGACAATGACGGCCTTGGACACCGTATTGATGCCCTGCCCGAAGACCGAATACATCGCACTGTTGGCCAGCCGCAGGACCTTTTGCGTCAGCGCCGGATCCTGCAATACGGTTCGTGTCATGTTGAATTCGCGATCGTCATCGCCGCGCATGGCGGCAATGATCGCCGTGACGACCTTGGAAAACCCGGGCAGGTCGCCGCGCTGGCGCGAACGCGCCCAGATGAGTTCCATCGTCTTGTCGGGGTCTGCCGAAACGGACGGGTTCAATGCAGTCATTCGCTCTGTTCGCTATTCGATTGCAACGGCATCCTGCTTCACGGGCCGTCCGCTCTTGAGTAATTCGATCGCTTGCTCCGGCAGCAGCGGGCGGCCGGTGAGGTAGCCCTGGATCATGCCGCAGCCGTGCGCGGCGAGGAACTGCAATTGCTCTTCGCTCTCCACGCCTTCGGCAACGGTGGTCAAATTGAGGTGGCTTGCCAGGCTCAGCACCACATTGCAGATAGCCACGTCCTTGACCGAGGCCGGCAGGTCCTTGATGAAGGCGCGGTCGATCTTCAACGTGGCGATCGGGAAGCGCTTCAGGTAGGCCAGAGACGAATAGCCGGTGCCGAAGTCATCGATGGCAATGCGCACGTTGCGGGCGGCCATGGCGTTGAGCAGCGACTCGGCATGCTCAGGGTCCGACATCAGGATGCCTTCCGTGATTTCGAGAAGCAGCTTTTGGCCGTCCAGGCCGGACAGCTTCATCGCCTCGTCCATGATGTCCAGGAACTGGTCGTTTCGGAACTGGCGCGGGCTGACGTTGACCGACACATACAGCGGCCGCCCGGCCGCTTCCTCGAAGCGCCTGATCTGCACGCAGGCGGCCTTGAGCGCCCACGCGCCGAGCAGGTTGATCAGTCCATTGCTCTCGGCCATCGGGATGAACTGTGCCGGCGACACCATCCCCTGCCCCGGCCGGCTCCAGCGCATCAATGCCTCGAAGCCCACGATCTGGCGGCTCCGGGCGTTGACGATGGGCTGGTAGTGCAGGAGGAATTCGCCGTCCCGCACGCCCTGGAACATCGCGGCCTCCATCGAGACGTCGTGCTCGGGCTGGTTGAACCGGTGGTGGCTGTAGATGACGCAGCGCGCCTTGCCCGTCTCTTTGGCGCGGTACATCGCCGTGTCGGCATGCGCCAGCAGCTTGACCTCGCTGTCGCCGTGTTCCGGAAATACCGCCGCCCCGATCGAAGTCCCCACATACAGGGTGTGGCCCTGGATCTCGAAGGGAAGCTGCATGGTGGAGATCATGCGCCGCGCGATGACCTGGATCTCGCCTTCCGTGATGGCGCCGGGCAGCACGGCGACGAATTCGTCGCCGCCGACGCGGGCAAGGGTATCGACATCGCGCAAGGTCTCGGACAGGCGCATCGCGGCGACGCGCAAGAGGGCATCGCCGACCGGATGGCCGAGGGCGTCATTGACTTTCTTGAAACCATCCAGGTCAAGCGCGAGCACGGCAAATCCCTCGCCGGTCCGCCGCGAATGGGCAATTCCCATGCGGATGCGGTCCGACAGCAGGGAGCGGTTCGGCAGCCCGGTAAGGGCATCGTGCGTGGCCATGTGGCGCAGGCGCTCTTCGGTCGCCTGCTGCCCGGAGATGTCGCGTCCGACAGCCAGCAATTCGGTTTCGCCGCCGGCGGCGGCATAGGCGGAGACCTGCAGCTCGATCCATAGCACCCCGTTTGCGGCCTGGATCCGCAGATTGGACTTGCGCGGCTGGCTTGCCGTCCGCGCCTGTACAACCAGGGCGTCCAGCGCGGGACGGTCGGCGGGTTCGACAAGTTCAGCCAGCGAACGGCCCGCCAGTTCCGGCGATCCGGTCAAATCCGCAGCCCGGCGGCTCGCGTACAGGATCGCTCCTTGCGTATCGAGGCGGAATACCGCGTCGCCGGCCGCCTCCATGAGGCTTTCCAATTGGGGCTGGGCTAATGCATCTGGCCGGTCACGACGAATGGAAAACATTGGCTGAAACAGGAATTGGGATGGAGCGCGGATCAGTGCCGGTCCGCTGCTTAAGTCATCTTAACAAATTGTAGAGAAGAAACATAAATTGCAGGCGCATGTTATTGCAGAAAATGCAGAAAAAGTCACAAAAGCTTGATTCAACTGAAAAAAAAGCCCCGCGCGCGGCGGGGCTTTTGCATGCGGTCCGGAAGGACATCAGAACGGGATGTCGTCGTCCATGTCGCTGAAGTTCGGCGCGGGGCGGGATGCGGGACGCGCTGCACCTCCACCGCCGCCGCCGGAACTCTGGCGCGGCGCGGGCGCGCCGCCGTAATCGTCGTCCATCGAGGCGCCGCCACCGCCGCCGCCCATGCCCTGGCGGCTACCCAGCATCTGCATGGTGTCGGCGATGATTTCGGTGGTGTAGCGTTCCACGCCATCCTTGTCCGTCCACTTGCGGGTCTGCAGGCGGCCTTCGACGTAGACCTGGGAACCCTTCTTCAGGTACTGGCCGGCGATTTCGGCCAGCTTGCGGTAGAAGGTGATGCGATGCCACTCGGTCAACTCTTTCTTCTCGCCGGTGTTCTTGTCTTTCCAGCTTTCGGTGGTCGCGACTGCAACATTGGTGACGGCATCGCCGTTCGGCATGTAGCGCGTTTCCGGGTCGCGCCCCAGGTTGCCGACGATGATGACTTTGTTAACCGAGGCCATAAATTTCTCCTAAAGCTGAATCAAACAAAACGGTTGTGTGCGGACAATGCAGGTCAGGCCGCGGCAGCGCCGCGGCGGGGCACGTTCTTCATGGTGGCGGCAATTATAATCCAGACAATTGTGAGCACACCGCCCAGGGCGAACACGGACGCTGCGCCGGCATGCTGCTGCAGCCATCCGCCGAGCGCACCGCCGCAGAACAGACCCAGCGCCTGCAAGGTGTTGTACACGCCGAGCGCCGCCCCTTTCGCGGCCGGCGGCGCAATGCGCGACACCAGCGAAGGCTGGCAGGCTTCCAATATGTTGAAGGATATGAAGAAGAGCAGCAACAAAATAATCAGGACCGCGGAGGGCATGGTCGGGTTGGACAGGAACATCCACAGGCCGGCCTGGACGATTGCCATCAAGGCAATGGCGCCGAGAAACACTTGTTTCATCATGCCCCGCTTCTCGCCCGCCAGCAGCGGCGGCATCATGAGCGCGAACGAGACCAGCACTACCGGCAGGTAAACCTTCCAATGGCTGGGTAGCGGAATGTCCGCATACTGAACCAGGGCCGAGGGTACGACCACGAACATGGCCATCTGCGTGACGTGCAGGGCAAACACGCCATAGTTCAGGCGCATCAGCTCGCGGTTGGAAAGCACTTCGGAGAACGGCACGCTCTGCACCGGAGGTTTCGGCGGCGCCGGCGGCACGACATATAACACCACAAGGATGGCCAGCAGGGACAAGATGCCGGTCAGCGCAAACAAGCCTTCCATGCCGATCAGTTTGTACATCGCGGGCGCCGCGACCAGCGAGACGGCGAAAGTCAGCCCGATCGATCCGCCCACCATGGCCATCGCCTTGGTGCGGTGCTCGTCGCGCGTGGAGTCGGCGATGAATGCGGTCACCGCTGCCGAAATCGCTCCGGCGCCCTGGATGGCGCGGCCGACAATCACCCACGTCAGATTGCTTGCCGCCGCCGCGATGAACGAACCGAGGGCGAACAGCACCAGGCCGATGATGATGACCCGCTTGCGCCCGTACTTGTCGGAGGCGGCGCCGAACGGGATCTGCCCGAACGATTGGGTCAGGCCGTAGATTCCCATTGCCAGGCCGACCATTGTCGCGCTGTCACCACCCGGCAGCGATCTTGCATGGACGGCAAAGACGGGCAGGATCAGGAACATGCCGAGCATGCGCAGCGCAAAGATCGATGCAAGCGAGGCGCTGGCCCGGATTTCCAGGGGCGACATGCGGGGACTGGGTTCGACGGAAGGAATCGATGACATCAGGCGTAGAAAACAGGGTGGCGTGGGCAGATACGGCGAAGCCCAAAACCCGTTATAGTATCAGGTTGACCCGTATAAAGCCCAGTTGGGCGCATGTTGAAAGCAGTTCATGGAAGAAATAAGAATTCGCGGTGCGCGCACGCATAATCTGAAGAACATCAACCTGGAATTGCCGCGCAATCAGTTGATCGTCATTACCGGTCTGTCCGGTTCCGGAAAATCGTCGCTCGCATTCGACACCCTCTACGCAGAAGGACAGCGCCGCTATGTGGAATCGCTGTCGGCGTACGCACGCCAGTTCCTGCAATTGATGGAGAAGCCGGATGTGGACCTGATCGAAGGCCTGTCCCCGGCGATCTCGATCGAACAGAAAGCCACGTCGCACAACCCCCGCTCCACCGTCGGCACCGTCACCGAGATCCACGACTACCTGCGCCTGCTGTATGCGCGCGTCGGCACGCCGTACTGCCCCGACCATCCGGAAAACCCGCTGGCCGCGCAGTCCGTGTCGCAGATGGTGGACGCCGTGCTGGCCATGCCGGAAGACACCAAGCTGATGATCCTGGCGCCGGTCGTCGCCAATCGCAAGGGCGAGCATGTGGACCTGTTCGAGGAAATGCAGGCGCAGGGCTTTGTCCGCTTCCGCATCCAGAGCGGCACGCATGCCGCGCGCATCTACGAAGTGGATGACCTGCCGAAGCTGAAGAAAACCGAGAAGCACACCATCGATGTCGTCATCGACCGCCTGAAGGTCAAGGCGGACGTGAAGCAGCGCCTGGCGGAGAGCTTCGAAACCGCGCTGCGTCTCGCCGAGGGCCGCGCGATTGCGCTCGAAATGGACAGCGGCAAGGAACAGCTGTTCTCCAACAAGTTCGCCTGCCCGACCTGCGGCTACTCGCTGCAGGAACTGGAGCCGCGCCTGTTCTCGTTCAATAATCCGATGGGCGCCTGCCCGGAATGCGACGGCCTCGGCCATATCGAATTCTTCGACCCGAAGCGCATCGTCGCCTTCCCCAACCTGTCGCTCGCCAGCGGTGCGATCAAGGGCTGGGACCGGCGCAACCAGTTCTATTTCCAGATGCTGTCGAACATCGCCGAGCACTACCGCTTCGACATCGACATGCCCTTCGAGAAACTGCCGGATGCGGCGCAGCAGGCAGTGCTGTACGGTTCCGGCCGCCAGACGATTCCGTTCACCTACATCAATGAGCGCGGCCGCGCGGTGGTGCGCGAGCATACCTTCGAAGGCGTGGTGAACAACCTGCAGCGCCGCTATCGCGAAACCGATTCCATCGCGGTGAAGGAAGAACTGGCGAAGTTCATCAACCAGAAGGAATGTCCGACCTGCAAGGGGGCGCGCCTGCGCGTGGAAGCGCGCTATGTGAAGGTGGGCACCGGCAAGCAGGAACGCTCCATTCACGAAGTGGCGATCACGCCGCTGCGCGACACGCTGGAATTCTTCGAGAAGCTCAAGCTCACCGGCGCGAAGAAGGAGATCGCCGACCGCATCATCAAGGAAATCGTGTCGCGCCTGAAGTTCCTGAACAACGTGGGCCTCGATTACCTGTCGCTGGAGCGCAGCGCGGACACGCTGTCCGGCGGCGAGGCGCAGCGCATCCGTCTGGCATCGCAGATCGGCTCCGGCCTGACCGGCGTGATGTATGTGCTGGACGAGCCCTCCATCGGCCTGCACCAGCGCGACAACGACCGGCTGATCAACACGCTCAAGCATTTGCGCGACATCGGCAACAGCGTGCTGGTGGTCGAGCATGACGAGGATGCGATCCGATGCGCCGACTTCATCGTCGACATGGGCGTGGGCGCGGGCGTGCATGGCGGCGAAGTGATCGCCAAGGGACCGCTTCCGGACATCCTCAAGAACAAGAAGTCGCTGACCGCGAAATACCTGAACGGGACGCTGGCGATCCTTGTGCCGAAGAAGCGCACCGCGCCCGATCCCGAGCGCCAGCTCGTGATCACCGGCGCCTCCGGCAATAACCTGAAGGACGTGGCACTGGAACTGCCGGTCGGATTGCTGACCTGCGTGACCGGCGTGTCCGGCTCGGGCAAATCGACGCTGGTCAACGATACGTTGTACCACGCCGCCTCGCGCCACTTGTACGGTTCGCAGACGGAGCCCTCGCCCTATGAAACGATCAGCGGGCTGGAGCATTTCGACAAGGTCATCTCCGTCGACCAGGCGCCGATCGGCCGCACGCCGCGCTCGAATCCGGCGACGTATACCGGCGTCTTCACGCCGATCCGCGATCTGTTCTCGGAAGTGCCGGCGGCGAAAGAGCGCGGCTACAGCGCCGGGCGCTTTTCATTCAACGTCAAGGGCGGGCGCTGCGAGGCTTGCCAGGGCGACGGCGTGCTCAAGGTGGAAATGCACTTCCTGCCCGACGTGTATGTGCCCTGCGATGTCTGCCACGGCAAGCGCTACAACCGCGAGACGCTGGAAGTCCAGTACAAGGGCAAGAACATCCATGAAGTACTGGAGATGACGGTCGAGGAAGCGCATGAATTCTTCAAGCCCGTGCCGGTCGTTGCGCGCAAGCTGCAGACCCTGCTCGACGTCGGCCTCGGCTACATCCGCCTCGGCCAGAGCGCGACCACCTTGTCGGGCGGCGAGGCCCAGCGCGTGAAGCTGTCGCTGGAACTGTCCAAGCGCGATACGGGCCGCACCCTCTACATCCTGGACGAGCCGACCACCGGCCTGCACTTCCATGACATCGACCTGCTGCTGAAAGTGATCCACCGCCTGCGCGACCAGGGCAATACGGTGGTGATCATCGAGCACAACCTGGACGTGATCAAGACGGCCGACTGGATCGTCGACCTCGGGCCGGAAGGCGGCGCAGGCGGCGGCCGGATCATTGCGGCCGGCACGCCGGAAGACGTGGCGAAGAATGCGGCCAGCGTGACGGGCAAGTACCTGGCGCCGATGCTGAAGAAAAAATAAGGAAAGGAAAAGCGATGGCGGCCCACCTGCGTATCGTCGGACTGGTGCAAGGCGTCGGCTATCGCGCCTCCTTCGAGGCGCAGGCGCGCGCCCTGCGCCTTTCCGGCTGGGTGCGCAACCGCGCCGACGGCTCGGTCGAGGCGGTGGTCGAGGGTGATCCGGAAGCTGTCGAAAACATCATTGCATGGGCCAGGCGCTGCCCTTCGGCGGCGCGGGTGAAGGACGTTGTCGTCAATGACGCGGATGCCTCATCCTTCGCCGTGGGGCGGTTCGAGGTCCGCCGTACCGCCTGACGTATCAATCAGCGCGGCAATCCCATCCACAGCCCGAGCGGCACAAAGGCCAGCGCGGCAAGATTCCCGAGCAGGACGATCGATGCCACCTTGTCCGGCTCCTGCTTGTACTGTTCCGCCACCATGAAGCAGAACACGGCGGGAGGCAGCGACGCGAACAGGTACATCTGGCCGCGCTGCGCGTCGGTCAGGGTCAGCGCTCCGTCCAGCAGCCAGGCGACGGCCAGTCCGCCCACCGGGCACACGATCGCTCCCACCAGGCCGATGTGCCAGCTCTTGAAATTGACATCGAGCATGCGCACGCCGAGCGCAAACAGCATGATGGGGATACAAGCATCGCCGAGCATCTTCAGCGCCTGCATCAGCGGCGTGGGCAGCGTGATGCGGAAAACGGCGAACACCATGCCGACCATCATCGCCAGCATCATCGGGCTCACCAGGAATTTCCACATCGGCGTGTGGTAGTTGCGCCCGCTTTCGATGATCTTGATGCCGGCCGAGAAGTAGATCAGATTGCAGGCCATGAACAGCGCCACCGCTGCGGCCAGGCCCGAGGTGCCGAAGGCCAGCACGGCGAGCGGCAGGCCCATGTTGCCGCAGTTGTTGTACATCATGGGCGGAATGAAGGTGCGCACGTCGTAGCCGAGCAGCCGCGCGACCGGCCATGCGATCAGGCCGGAGCCCAGCGAGATGATGACACCCGCCAGGATCAGCATGCCGTTGTGGACGAGATCGAAATCCTTGGCTGCGAGCGCAGTGAATACCAGCAGCGGGCACAACACATCCATGCTGACGCGATTGACCGATGCCATGTCATTCCTGACACGCTCGCCGCGCACGCGTGCATAGCCGTAACCGACCGCGATGATGATGAAGACCGGCAGGATGATGCCTAGGATGCGCTCAAACACTTGCATGGATTTCTTTCGGAGACGGCGAGGAGTACTCCCTGCATTGTAGCGAGATATGCGGGATTTCGTTTCCTCCTCGCAAGGCAGGACGCGCTTACTTGAGGAGGCTCTCTTCCGCCCGCGCCACGCCCTCGGTCGTGCCGCGCAACACGATGATGTCGCCGGCGTGCAGGACGGTCTCCGGCTTGACCTCGATACGGCTCTTGCCGCGCCGGACGATCGTGACTTCGGCGCCGATCTCGCCCAGCTTGAGCGAGGCGAGCATCTTGCCGACCGCCTTCGCGCCTTCGGGCAGGGTCACCGAATGCAGCCGCACGTGCAGGTGTTCCGCATCCTCGGGCGCGTCGCTGGCGCCATGGAAATAACCGCGCAATGAAGCATAGCGCTCGTCGCGCGCGGCCTGCACGCGGTGCACCACGCGCCGCAGCGGCACGCCCAGCATCACCAGCGCATGCGAGGCAAGCATGAGGCTGCCTTCGATAGCTTCCGGCACGACTTCCGCCGCGCCGGCCTCGCGCAGCTTGTCGAGGTCGGAATCGTCATGACTGCGGACGATCACCGGCAGGGACGGCGCGAGTTCATGCGCGAAGTGCAGGACTTTCAGCGCCGAGGGCGTGCTGGCATAGGTGACGACGAGCGCCGCCGCGCGATGGATGCCCGCCGCCACCAGGCTTTCGCGCCGCGCGGCATCGCCATAGGAAACATTCGCGCCGGCCGCCTGCGCCTCGCGCACGCGATCCGGATCGAGGTCGAGCGCGTGGTAGGCGATGCCCTCTTCCTCCAGCAGCTTGGCAAGGCTCTGCCCGGTGCGGCCGAAGCCGGCGATCAGCACATGCTTCTGGGTGGTCATGGTGCGCGTGGCGATCTGCGTCAGCGCCAGGGATTGCAACATCCACTCATTGGCGGACAGCTTCATCACGATCGCATCCGAATTGGCGATGAGGAACGGCGCCACCAGCATCGACAGCACCATCGACGCCAGGATGAGCTGGATCAGCAGCGGATCCATCAGTTGCAGGCCGCCCGCCTGATTGAGCAGCACGAAGCCGAATTCACCTGCCTGCGCAAGGCCGAGGCCGGTTCGCAGGGCGGTACCCGTCGACGCGCCGGTCAATTTCGTGAGCCCGGCGATCAGCGCGAATTTCAGCAGCACGGGGGCGGTCAGGAGCAGCAGCACCAGCCACCAGTTCTCCAGCACCAGCCGCACGTTCAGCAGCATGCCGACGGTAATGAAAAACAGGCCGAGCAGCACATCGCGGAAGGGCTTGATGTCTTCTTCCACCTGGTGCCTGTATTCGGTTTCCGAGATCAGCATGCCGGCGACGAATGCACCGAGCGCCAGCGACAGCCCTGCCTTTTCCGTGATCCACGCCGCCCCCAGCGTAATGAGCAGCAGGTTGAGCATGAACAATTCCTGCGAACGGCGCTTGACGACGATGTGGAACCAGCTGCGCATCAGGCGCTGGCCGATCACGAGCAGCAGTACGAGCACGATGCCTGCCTTCATGGCCGCCAATGCCAGGGTCGGCAGCAGGTTGTCGGTATTCTTCGCCAGCGCCGGCACCAGGATCAGCAAGGGCACGACGGCCAGATCCTGGAACAGAAGGATGCCGAAGATCTGCCTGCCGTGCGGGCTGTCGAGTTCCAGCCGTTCGGTAAGCAGCTTGGAGACGATCGCGGTGGAAGACATGGCAAGTGCGCCGCCGAGGGCGAAAGCCGCGCGCCAGCTGATGTCGATCATCTGCGGCAGGAGTTGCGCCACGAGCCAGCCGAACAGCATGGTGGCCGCGATCGTGAGCAGCACCTGCGCCATGCCGAGGCCGAAGACCGTGCGCCGCATGGAAACCAGTTTCGGCAGCGAGAATTCCAGCCCGATCGAAAACATCAGGAAGACCACGCCGAACTCGGCCAGCACATGCGTGGTGTCGCTCTGCTCCGCCAGCCCGAATCCGAACGGACCGATCACGATGCCGACCACCAGGTAGCCCAGCATCGGCGGCAGGTGCAGCATGCGGAACGCCACCACGCCGAGCACGGCGGCAGTCAGCAGGATCAGCGTGAGTTCGAGGGCCGAGAACATTAATTCTTATAGGAGCAGTCGATAGCGGTGTACGCGGGCCGTCCTTGCAGACATCTTTTTCCCGTTTGCACGATCGCTTAAAAATGAAGGGCTTACGAAACAAAAACAGCCGTTGACAGTCGTCAAAGCCCAACTTTTTGTTATGACTGGCAGATTTTTTGCTTTCGTAATTCAGCTATACTTCCGGCATGAGTGTAACCGATGCAAAAACCTTGCCGAAAGACTTCGATGCGAAAAATGCGCAACGCGCACTGGCGCTCGCACGCGAGACCATTCAAATCGAAGCAGACGCCCTGCTCGCGCTGAAAAGCCGGCTCTCCGACGAGCCCGATGACAACTTTGCCAAGGCCATGATGCTGCTGCTGCACTGCAGCGGCCGCGTGGTCGTGTCGGGCATCGGGAAATCCGGCCATATTGCGCGCAAGATCGCGGCCACGCTGGCATCCACCGGCACGCCCGCGCTGTTTGTCCATGCGGCGGAAGCCCTGCACGGCGACCTTGGCATGATCACCGAGAACGACGCCGTCATCGCGATTTCGTATTCCGGCGAAGCGGCCGAATTCGTTTCCATCATCCCCATCATCAAGCGCATGGGCGCCAAGCTGATCGCGATCACCGGCAACGATGCCTCTCGCCTGGCGCAGCTGGCCGATATCCATCTCAACGTCCATGTCGACAAGGAAGCCTGCCCGCTGAACCTGGCGCCGACCGCGAGCACGACCGCCACGCTGGCGCTGGGCGACGCGCTGGCGGTGGCCTTGCTGGACGCCCGCGGATTCCGCGAGGAGGATTTCGCCCGCTCCCACCCGGGCGGAGCGCTTGGGCGGCGCCTGCTGACGCACGTGCGCGACGTGATGCGCTCCGGAGCGGCAATACCATCGGTCAAGCCCGATGTGATGCTGCCGACCGCGCTGCTCGAAATTACCCGCAAGGGCATGGCGATGACCGCCGTGGTGGACGACGAAGGCCGCGCGGTCGGCATCTTCACCGACGGCGACCTGCGCCGCCTGATCGAGAAGGCGCAGGACTTCGGCAAGCTGAAAATGGCCGACGTCATGCACGCCAACCCGCGCACCGTCAGCCCCGACCAGCTCGCGGTCGAAGCCGTCGAACTGATGGAACATTTCCGTATCAACCAACTGCTGGTCGCCGATGGCGACGGCAAGCTGGTCGGCGCGCTGCACATCCACGACCTGACGCATGCGAAGGTGATCTGATGCAAGAGGCAATGGCAAGGGCGGCGCGCATCCGTCTCATGATATTCGACGTCGACGGCATCCTGACGGACGGCAGCCTCCATTACGCCCCCGACGGCGAGATGATCAAGACCTTCAATGTGCTGGACGGACACGGCATCAAGCTGCTGCAGCAGTCCGGCGTGGCGACTGCGATCATCAGCGCGCGCAAGTCGGCGATCGTCGCCAAGCGCGCGGCCGACCTCGGCATTCCCTACCTGTTCCAGGGCGTGCACGACAAGCTCGAGGCATTCGAAGACCTGCTGGCGAAAACCGGCATCGGCAAGGAAGAATGCGGCTTCGTCGGCGACGACGTGATCGACCTGCCCATCCTGATGCGCGTCGGCTTTGCCGCGAGCGTGCCGAACGGACACGGGGAAGTGAAATCGCGGGTGCATTACGTTACCAAGGCCGGCGGCGGCCAGGGCGCGGCGCGCGAACTGTGCGACCTGATCCTGCGTGCCCAGGGCAATTACGAAGCGGCGCTGGCGCCCTACCTGAAGTAAGCACGATGCGACCGCGCCTCCGGTTTTTCATGACGCTTGCGCCGCTCGTCGT
>NZ_DASRXF010000173.1:0-7987 GCF_035654295.1 Noviherbaspirillum sp.
GATATTGATATGCAGGCTGGCAGCGATGGACACACCGTCCTGGCCGGCGACCTGGCTCAGGCCTTCGTCGGCGATCGGGGTCATTGCGGACGCAGCCATGGAGAGGCCGGACAGGACAGCGGCGATTGCGGTCTTCTTGAACAGTTTCATATGAGTCTCCAATTAAGTAACGTGGTGTAAAAAATTTTTCTTCCCATGCCGCGAACGCCGGTTCCATGTTTCTTGTGGAAACACCTTGTACTGTTCGGCAGGCGATTTACCCACCCGCCGAACGCTAGAACCGGTGTCGTACAGCTCTTAATATTTCAACAATACTAAGAGCCTTCATAGTAGGTCAGCTCCCATTGACAACGGGGACCGCCGCTGTGACTGGACGAGCCAAATCATTGGCCGTGAAAGCCACCGCCGAAGACGGCATTTCCGCCTCGAAAGAAAGCGCGCGCGAGCCGCGCCGCCGGTCGCCGTGCTGCACTGCACACCCACCGATCGGACGATGTTTTTAGAGTGTGCACTCTATTGTTTCAATGACAATCTTATGTAACCTCATGGTTCCCGACAGTCACACCTTCGGAGCTTGCACTGCGTGTCCTTGCGCGTTCGATTTGTTTACTAATGCGGGTTGCTTGATTGGCTGCTATTCCTTATCAGGTGCCGGAACGTCCTGCTGTCCTGCGTTCCCATCCATCCAAGTTCCGTCCGCCGGCCACTGCGGAAGCGTGCCTCGCGCGCGAGCATGTGATGGAGCGCATACGCCATGCGGCGGGCGCGAAGCTCGTCCTCGTGCAGGCCCCCGCGGGATTCGGCATCACCACCTTGCTGCGCCGTATACATGATGAGTGCAGGCAGGAGGGCGGGGCCGCCGCGTGGCTCACGCTGGATGCCGGCGACAACGACCTCGACCGTTTCATGTCCTGCCTCGCGCAGGCGTTCGCGCAGATGAACCGCGGCGCGCCCACGGTGCGCGGCCTGTTCGATTCGCGCCTGCGGCAGGATGGCAGCTTCGAGCTGGCCGATGCGCTGGCATCGACGCCTTTGCCGTTTACATTGATCCTCGACGAATTCGAGCATCTCCAGAACCCGGCCGTGCTGGCCGTCGTCCAGCAACTGATCGACATGCTCGGGCCGCAGCAAAAGCTGGTGATCGGCTCGCGCGTGCAAACCATGCTGTCGGTCGGCCGCCTCCGCGCGCGGCAGCATCTGCTGGAAATCGACGCCGCCCAGCTGCGCTTCAGCCTCGAAGAAAGCGCAAGCTTCCTGCGCGAGAAGCGCGGGCTGAAGCTGGACAACCAGGATGTCGAGAAACTGCATGCCGTGACCGGCGGCTGGGCCGCCGCCCTCTGGCTCGCATCGCTGGCGCTCGAAGGCAGCGAGGACCCGCGCCGCATCATCCGTACCTTTTCCGGATCGCACACCTCCATCGCCTCTTACCTGGCCGAAGACGTGCTGGCGCAGAAGCCGCGCCACTTGCAGGACTTCATCCTGCAGACCAGCGTGCTGCAAAAGTTTTGCGCGGACAGCTGCAATGCCGTGACCGGCCACGACGACGGCAAGGCATTGCTGCAGGAGATCGAGCGCTCCAACATGTTCATGACGCCGCTCGACGAGCAGCGCACCTGGTTCAGCTACCACCCGCTGTTCGCCGACTTCCTGCGCGCCCAGCTCGAGCGCGAGTATCCCGGCCTCGCGGCGGTGCTTCACCGCCGGGCCGCCGCCTGGTATATGGAGCAGAACCGTCCCACACCGGCGATCGATCATGCCATCGCCTCCGGCGATACCGCCTATGTGCTGGAGCTGCTGGAGCGCAACGCGCAATCGCTTTTCCTGCAGGGACGGGTGCGGCTGCTGGCGCGCTGGTTCGATACGCTGGACCGCCGCCACCTCGTGGCTTACCCGAACCTGATCTCGGTCTACTGCTGGTCCTTGCTGCACATCAACAGGAGCGAGGAAGCGCTGCACCTGCTCGAAACCGTGACCAACGCCGACGGCGCATCGCCCGTCTCGCACTCGACTTACCATGTGCTGCGCACCTTCAGCCTGATGATGCTCGACCGCGCGGGAGAAACCGCGCCGATGTGGGACGACCCCCACATCCTTGGCAGTGCCGCGCGCGAACCGGTGCTGCGCAGCATGCTCATGATCGGCTGCGCCTATTATTACGCGACCACTGCCCGCTACCGCGAAGCCCGCGTGCTGCTGGACCAGGCGACGCAGGAACATCCGGCCGTGGGCCCGCTGTTCAGCATGGCGGTTGCCGGTTATGTGCGCGGCATGCTGGACCTGGTGCAGGGCAACCTGCGTGCAGCATGCGCGCGCCTGCTGGCGCTGATCGGCGATGATTCGCAGAAACAGCTGCGATCCAGCGCAACCCGCATGGGCGCGCTGCTCGGCATTTCGCCCGAAGGCACGCGCGGCCGAGACGGCGCCGAGAGCGGCTTTGCCAGCCTGTATCTCGCCGAAGTGCTGTATGAAATGGATTCGCTGGTGGAATCCAAGCGCCTGCTCAAACTCTACCTGCCGCTGGTCAAGGACGCCGGCATCCCGGACCAGCTGATCGCCAGCCATGTCATCTACGCGCGCATCCTGCGGCTCGAAGGCAGCACCAACGATGCGCTGCAGGTGCTGCTGGAGCTGGAGCAGTCCGGCATGCAGCGCCGCCTGCCGCGCGTGATCGATGCCGCCCGCCTCGAAATGGCGCGCGCCGCGCTCTTGCAAGGCGATATCGACGAGGCCCGTTCGACCTTCGCGCTCGTGGGCGCTGCGCCATCCTGGCAGCGCCGCGACATGCAGATGATCGCCACCGATATCGAAAGCCCCTTCCTCGGCAGCGCCCGCATCCAGATCCATACCGGGCAGGCCGCGTCAGTCCTGCCGCTATTGAAGGAGCACCTGCAGGATGCCTACGCACGCGGCCGCATGCGCTACGCGCTGCGCGTCAAGGTCCTGTATGCGCTCGCGCTGTCGCATGCCGGCCAGCGCAACCCGGCGCTGCGCACCATACGCGAGACCATGCAGGATGCAATGGAAGAGGGCTTCGTCCGGGTATTCAAGGATGAAGGGCAGTCGCTGCTCGTGCTGGTGCGTGAAATGCTCGACGGCATGCAGGAGGCGGCGGCGCCGGACAACAATGCGCTGCGCAGCTTCTCCGAGCGCATCATGCACCGCGCGCGGGTGCAGCAGGTGCGGGCGCCTGCCGATATCCCGCAGGTGCCGGATGCCGTCGCGCACTCGTCCGGCGGCGAGCTCACGGAACGAGAGCTCGATGTGCTGCTGCTCCTTGCGCAAGGCTGCGGCAACCAAGCCATCGCAGAAAAGCTCTTCGTCTCCGTCACCACCGTCAAGACCCACTTGCGTAATATCAATCTCAAGCTCGGCGCACACAACCGGACGGAAGCGATCTCGATCGCACGCCGCCTCGGCATCATCACCTGAGCTCTTCCACTTGGTGCTGCGGCCGGCCGCCGCAGCATGTCTCTTCTCCGGCGTGCATTGCAGCATTCCCGAATGCCGCGCGGATACTCGCTTGCAGGCAATCGAATTGATTGCGCACAAACGAATGTGCGCACAGGCAATGCAAACACCTGCATCCAAACTGCTCCGCGCTTGATACGGCGCAATCGCGTCTCGTCCGATCGGATGACCTCTTGTCGCCCTGTTAACTCGTACATTTAAAGCCACTCGGCAAGCTGTCAGAAAGTCAATTTCATGACGGACAGCATCGCCTCTTGAAAGGCCGATCGCGAGGGACATCGCGACGATTTACCAACATCCAGTCGAGGAGAAGACATGAAGGGGAACAACACATGTTCATGATCTTGCTTGGCGCAGTTGCCTTTGGCATTGCGCAGGCCGGGGTCGCGGAACGGTTCGGTGTCATGGACCGGCCGGAAGGACAATTCGAGCTGCCGCAATCGGTCGTCGGCGGCGGCCCGATCACCGAAGCGGTGCGTATCGAGCCGCTGTCCCAGCTCAAGTACCAGAATATCGTCCGGCAGGCCTACGACTACAGCTGCGGCTCGGCCGCACTGGTCACGCTGCTGGTCAACCATCTCGGCCTCGACGTCACCGAGCAGCAGGCGATGGAAGGCATGCTCGAACGTGGCGAGAAGGAAAAGATCATCGAGCGCCGCGGCTTTTCCCTGCTCGACATGAAGCGCTATGTCGCATCGCTGGGCATCGAAAGCGGCGGCTTCCGTGCCGAGGTCAAGGACCTCGTGTCGCTCGAGCATCCAGCCATCGTGCCGATCGACTACGCGGGCTTCAAGCACTTCGTGGTGTTCCGCGGCATCCGCGACGGGCTGGTGTACCTCGCCGATCCGTCTGCCGGGAACATCGTCCTCGCAGTGGACGAGTTTGCCTCGCTGTGGGACCGCAACACCCTGTTCATCCTTTACCCCCCGAAGAACCGGCCCGCGCTCGGAAAACTCGCGCTGTCCGACCAGGAACTCGGCGTGTTCGACATGGACCGCGTCCGGGACCAGGCAAGTCTTCAGCCGCTGGGTAACGCGTACACCATGGAACGTGCGCTCAACTCAGGTTTCGGCGGTGTCTACCTGCGCAGGAACTGAACGACGCAGGACCGCAACGCCGTCATTACATCTAATTTAAGGGAGTCGTCATGAGAATTCGTCCATTGGTTGGTTTCATTGCTGCCGTGCTGATGCTGCCGGCCTACGCGCAACAGGGAGGCACCGACAGCGCCGCCGCACGCGACGCGCTGAAGAAGCAGGAGGGGGATACCGACCAGACCACGCTGCTCAAGCAGACGCTCACCGCCGTGGACAAGCAGTACTCGCTGATCCGCCGCGGCAAGATCCAGGCGACCTATGATTTCAGCTATTCCTATGTCGGGCAGGAGCGCATCAACGCCGACCTCAGCAGCGGGCAGCTGACCCTGTTCGAGATCAACAACGACAGCGCCCACCAGATCACCAACACCATTTCGGTGGACTACGGCCTGCGCGACAACCTTACCGCCAGCGTGAGCCTGCCTCTGGTGAGCAAGTATTCGGAAAACCCGTCCTTCGACGGCTTCTCCCACTCGCTGGGCGACATCGGCATCGGCGCGCGTTTCCAGCCCTTCGAAACCAGGCGCGGCCGTCCGTCGATCACGTTCACCAGCAACCTGCGCCTGCCGACCGGCAAGAGCCCGTTCAAGGTCGATGCCAACCAGGATCTCGCCACCGGCTCCGGCGTGCCGACCATCAGCGCCGGCGTCAACGTCAACCACATCGTCGATCCGGTCGCGCTGTTCGGCTCGCTCAACCTGAGCTACAGCGGCGATGCGAAAGACCTGTCGCAGATCCGCGGCAGCCGCGTGCTCACCCGCGTCGATCCGGGCCCGAGCATCGGCTTCGGCCTCGGCTTCGCGTATGCGCTTTCCTATGGCATCTCGACCTCGGTCTCGATCCAGGAAACGATCTCGCGCGGCGCGCGGCTGTACTTCCGCGACGGCACCACCGCCAAGACCAAGACGCAGACTTCGGGCATGCTGAACCTCGGCATCGGCTACCGCATTTCGCCGAAGACGACGCTCAACATCACGGCAGGCATCGGCCTGACCAACGACTCGCCCGACTTCACCCTTGGCCTCAGCATGCCGCTGTCGTTCTGATAGGGCGGTGCCGAGATGATGACCTGTTCGAGCAAACACAGGCGGTACCGAACGCGGCTGCTGCCGATCGCCGGCCTGCTGCTGTCGAGCGCGCTGCCGCCGGCACACGCGGCGCTGACGGAAAACCTGCTGACCAGCCCGACCGCCATGTCGCTCGGCAATGCCGTGACGGCCGATCCTCCGGGAACCGATGCGATCCACTTCAATCCCGCGGGACTGGCGCGCATCACCGGCGAAATGCATACCGAGTCGTTCGGCGCGGTGTCGCTGCGCGCACCGGCGTCCTTCCGGCAGGGCGAGAACTTCAGCATCGGCGGCTTCAAGGACGATCCGCTCAACGGCACGTCCACCGGCCCGATGCACCAGCGCGTCTATATCCCGGGCGTCGGCCTGCCCGGATGGCGCCTGCCCGGCGTGGTCCTGCCCGGGCTCGGCCTGGCCTACAACAAACCCGGTTCTCCGTTCACCTTCGGCGTCGGCAACTACGTCAGCCAGGCGATGAGTACCGATCGCACCAAGGACCCGAACGACCCCGGCCGCTTCGGCGGCAAGGTGGTGCACCTGCAGCGTCTCGTGTTCGCGGCGCCTGCGGTCGGCTACAAGGTATCGGATACCCTGAGCATCGGCGCCTCGGTGCCGCTCGCGCACCAGGCGTTCATCCTGAACACCGACATGCGCATGCCCAACGAACTGCTGGGCATCGTCGGCAAGGTGCAGGAGGGGTGGTGCCCGCAGAATGGCGGCAACATCCTCGACACCTTCACATTCGGCCTGTGCGGCGGCGGCGAGGAAGGCCGGATCAATCCGTTCAAGAAGGCGGCCAGCATCGACCTGAACATGACCGCCCACGTCGACCCGACGATCAACATCGGCGTGCTGTGGGAGCCGGTGGACTGGCTCGGGGTCGGCTTCGTGTACCAGGGCGGATCGAAGACCAAGGTGTCCGGCCAGTACACCATCCGCGCCGAACCGATGCTCCGGCGCTTCGTGGAGGGCATGCATTCGAGCCTGCTCGGTCCGATCGCCGCCGGCATCCTCGGCATGCCGCAGACGATTCCGGAAGAACAGAAGGGCAACGTCAGCGCCACGATCCCGTTTCCGCACCGCGTGCAGGTCGGCTTCAAGTTCAAGCCGACCGCGCGCCTCCAGTTCAACGTCGATGCGAACTACGCCAACTGGAAAAGCTGGGATGCGATGACCTTCGAGTTCGACCAGCCCATCAAGCTGCTGGAGATGGCCCGCCTGTTCGGCGTGCCCGATCCGTCCCGGCTGTCGATCCCGCGCGGCTACAAGAACACGCTGCACTTCGGCTACGGCATGCAGGTGAAGGTCAACGACAAGCTGACCATGCGCTTCGGCTACGAGCCGCGCAAGAGCTCGATCCCGAAGGACAAGATCGACCTCGTCGCGCCGCTGCCGGATACCAAGATCTACAGCATCGGCGCCAATTACAAGATCAGCGAGAAGACTGATATCAGCATTGCCGCCAGCTATATGAAGGGCGACTACTTCGTTCCGGCCAACGGCAGCTGCAACATGAACTGCGACAAATTTTTCAACATTGTCTACAACCCCTACGCAGGCCTCGATGTCGCCGGCGGGATCCGCGTCAAGTATCTCGGCCTGACCATCACCAAGCGTTTCTAGCAATGGACAATTTTTCTGAGAGGAGACACACCATGTTCAAATCCGCGATTGCAATCACCCTCATCCTTGCTGCCGGCGCCGCCAGCGCAGCCGGAACACCGAAGGCGATCCCGCCGGCGAAGCAGGAACTGGTACAGCGCGTTCTCCAGCTCTGGCAAGTGGATGCGCTTGCACAGTCGATGCTGCAGGACCCGGTAACGGATGCGGTCGGACAGGCGCGTGCGGTGATCCAGGGCCGCGTTCCGACCGAGCGACGTGATGCGGTGATGCGCGACGTTGCTGCGGAAGCGAAGAAATTCCTCGATGAGAACAGTCCGGTGGTGCGTGCCAGCGCCCAGAAACTGGTCCCGACCACGGTGGTGCCGATGCTCGCGGAACAATTCACCGAAGACGAACTGCGGCAGATCATTGCCATCCTCGAATCGCCGGTCAAGAAAAAGTTCGAGGCGCTGGTGCCGGACATGCAGAAAGCGCTCGGCGAGAAAATCGCCGCCGATTCGCGCCCGACCATCGACCCGAAACTGAACCAGTTCCGTGAGCGCATCAGCGCGCGCCTGCGCACCGCCATCACGCCGTGATGCACGCATGACGCAGCTTGCAGTGGATGCCGGTGCAGCCTTACGCGCGGCCGTCGGCAGCGGGAACGACAAAAGAACAAGGGGAACAACATGACATATTCGTCGGCGATTGATCTGGTACGCGGTATCAAGGCACGCCTGGCAGCGCGTG
>NZ_DASRXF010000174.1:0-15852 GCF_035654295.1 Noviherbaspirillum sp.
TGGTCCAGCTTGTAGAGCCAGCGCAGCATGGTCTTTTCAATGATGATGCCGAAGATACCCACCAGGATCGGGGCCAGGATCAGCATCAGCCAGTAATTGATTTCGAAGTAGTTCAATCCCATCCAGGCGAAGAACGCGCCCATCATGTACAACGCGCCGTGCGCGAAGTTGATGACGTTGAGCAGGCCGAAGATGACCGCGAGGCCGAGCGACAGCATCGCGTAGAAAGAACCGTTGACGAGGCCGAGCAGCAGTTGGCTCAGCAAGGCCTGCAGGGGGATGCCGAATAATTCCATAGGCGAGTCGTGAAAGTTGCTGCTGAATGAGGGGCGCGGGAGACGCGTGCGTATCTATCTGCGCCCGGTTTTCTGATCGAATGCGGGTGGGACCAAGGGCGGAAATCCGCTTCCCTCTCCCGGCACCGGGAGAGGGATACGAACATCACTTCAAGTGCCGGAACGGCTCAGCTTACTTCCACAGCGCGCACTTGGACTCCGCCTTGGTGGTCCAGGCCTGCGCCGCCGGAATCGTCTGTACGACCTTGTAGTAGTCCCACGGATACTTCGATTCGGCTTGCTTCTTCACTTCCATCAGGTACATGTCGTGCACCATGCGGCCGTCCGGGCGGATCTCGCCGTTCTTGGAGAAGAAGTCGTTGATCTTGGTCTTCTTCATCTGGGCCATCACCTTGTCGGCATCATCCGAGTTGATCGCCTTCACCGCGTTCAGGTAGTGCATCGTCGCCGAGTAGTCGGCGGCCTGCAGCATGGACGGCATCTTCTTCATCTTTTCGAAGTAGCGCTTGGACCACTTGCGGGTATCGTCGTTGAGGTCCCAGTACCAGCCGTCGGTCAGGTACATGCCCTGCGTCAGGTTCAGGCCGAGCGAATGCACATCGTTGATGAACATCAGCAGGCCGGCCAGCTTCATCGACTTGTTGATGCCGAACTCGTTGGCTGCCTTGATCGAGTTGATCGTGTCGCCGCCGGCATTGGCCAGGCCGAGGATCTGCGCCTTGGACGATTGCGCCTGCAGCAGGAAGGACGAGAAGTCGGAAGCGGACAGCGGGTGCTTCACGCTGCCGACGACCTGGCCGCCGGAGGACTTCACCACGTCGGAGGTATCTTTCTCCAGCGATGCGCCGAACGCATAGTCGGCGGTCAGGAAGTACCAGCTCTTGCCGCCCTGCTTCACGATCGCCGAGCCGGTGCCCTTGGCCAGCGCCACGGTGTCGTACGCATAGTGCACCGTGTAAGGCGAGCACTCTTCATTCGTCAGGCGGGCAGTTGCCGCGCCGATCGAGATGAACGGCTTCTTCTTTTCCGCGGCCACTTTGGCCATCGCGAGATTGGTGCCCGAGTTGGTGCCGCCCAGCAGCATGTCCACACCCTGCTGGTCGAACCATTCGCGTGCCTTGGAGGCGGCGATGTCCGCCTTGTTCTGGTGATCGGCGCTCAGGACCTCGATCTTCTTGCCGGCAACGTTGCCGCCGAAATCGGCGACGGCCATCTTGATCGCTTCCACACCGCCCGGGCCGTCGATGTCGGCGTACAGGCCCGACATGTCGGTAATGATGCCGATACGAATGACGTCACCCGACACCTGGGCACTCGCGGTGCCGGCGGCAGCGAATGCACAGGTAGCCGATACTGCAACTGCAATTGCTTTCAATTTCATTGCGATCTCCTTGGTGTTCCAGCTAGTTGTTAGCCAGTGGCTTGTTATACCCCGAGCAGCGAATGCAACACGGGCATCTTGTTATCGAGTTCGGATGCGTTGAAGGTCTCCACGATCTGGCCATGCTCCATCACATAGAAACGGTCCGCCAGCGGCGCGGCGAAGCGGAAGTTCTGTTCCACCATCACAATGGTGTAGCCCTTGGCCTTGAGCGTGGTGATCATGCGTGCCAGCGCCTGCACGATGACAGGCGCCAGGCCCTCCGAGATTTCATCGAGCAGCAGCAGGCGCGCACCGGTGCGCAGGATGCGGGCGACGGCCAGCATCTGCTGTTCGCCGCCGGACAGGCGCGTGCCCTGGCTGGACTTGCGTTCCTTGAGGTTGGGGAACATGTCGTAGATCTCATCCACCGACATGCCGCGGTCGTTCTTGGAGACAAAGGGCGGCAGCATCAGGTTTTCTTCTGCCGACAGCGACGAAAAAATGCCCCGTTCCTCGGGGCAGTAACCTACGCCGAGATGCGCCACCTTGTAGGTGGGCAGGTGAATGGCCTCGGTGCCGCTGATCTTGATGGAGCCCTTGCGTGCGCCCGTCAGTCCCATGATCGCCCGCAGCGTCGTGGTGCGGCCGGCGCCATTGCGGCCGAGCAGCGTCACGACCTCGCCGTGGTTCACGGAGAAATTGACGTCATGCAGGATGTGCGACTCGCCGTACCAGGCGTGCAGGTTGGTGATTTCCAATGCCGCTGATCCAGCCATTCAATGCGCTCCTTCCAGTGCGCCGGCGGTGGTGCCCATGTAGGCTTCCATCACCTGCGGATTCTTCGATACTTCATCATAGGTCCCTTCGGCGAGCACTGCGCCGCGCTGAAGCACGGAGATGCGGTCGCTGATGCCGGCGATCACGCTCATGTTGTGCTCCACCATCAGGATAGTCCTGCCCGCCGAAACCTGTTTGATCAGGTCGGTGACGCGATGCACGTCCTCATGGCCCATGCCCTGCGTCGGTTCGTCTAGCAACATGAGCTCCGGCTCCATCGCCAGCGTGGTCGCGATCTCCAGCGCGCGCTTGCGGCCGTACGGCAAGTCAACCGTCACCGTGTCGGCGAATGTTTCGAGGCCGACCTCGGTCAGCAACTGCATGGCCTTGTCGTTGAGCACGCTGAGTTTCTTTTCGCTGCTCCAGAACTGGAAGGAGGTACCGAGCGGCCGCTGCAGGCCGATGCGTACATTCTCCAGCACCGTCAGGTGCGGGAACACCGCGGAAATCTGGAAGGACCGGATGATGCCCTTGCGCGCGATCTGCGCGGGCTTGTCCATCGTGATGTCCTTGCCGTTGAAGAGGATCTGGCCCGAAGTCGGGACCAGGAATTTGGTGAGCAAATTGAAACACGTCGTCTTGCCCGCACCGTTGGGGCCGATCAACGCGTGGATATGTCCGCGCTCTACCTTCAGGCTGACATTATTGACGGCAGTGAATCCCTTGAATTCCTTGGTCAGCTGCCGTGTCTCCAAAACCACATCCGCCATGGGTTCTCCCTGTTGACTGTACGGAGGCCGCTTGTTGCGCCCTCCACCGCCGCAGGCATTGTCCGCCCGCGGTCATTAACCTAAAGGACGTGCATAACGCTGATGCACAGTACACAGTACGACTAGGGGGGTGGCAATACGGCAGAGTACGCATCTGCCGATTGTTTGGCCTGTATCAATACCGTACATGTATCGATGTCAGGCACCGTGGCGATGTTAGCATGAAGAAAAAATACTTGCTTGTGGTTAACTCATGCTTTTTCGGGAATCGGCGGCCCGAGTCGAAATGCCGGGGCGTTGCAGCGCTGCGTTGCAGGCCAGTTGCATCGACAGCGCCAGATGCAACGTCGCGCGAAAAGAGGTGTGGCCTGCCTCACGACGCCCGCCTCCAGTTGAGACAGTAGCCCAACTGCCCTTCCCTGGCGACAGACGGCGACGAGGCAAACCACTAGTGCGGCAGGTTATTGGAACGCAGCGCAACAAATCCAATGCTTTGTCAGCATGGATTCATGCACAACATGCATAACATCAGGCGGTTTCCGCGACAGGCACTGCGACAGAGGATGTGTCCATCCGGGTATCCGTACGCGCGGCCTTGATCCATTCCGCTGCACGCTCAGCGATCATGACGGTAGGCGAATTGGTATTGCCCGACGTGATCGTCGGCATCACGGATGCATCCACGACCCGCAGGTTCTTCACGCCGCGCACGCGCAAGCGGCTGTCCACCACCGCGAACGGATCGTCGTCGCGCCCCATCTTGCAGGTGCCCACGGGGTGGAAGATCGTCGTACCGATGTCGCCGGCGGCCTTCGCCAATTCATCTTCGGTGCGGTAATGCAGGCCCGGCTTGAATTCCTCGGGTGCATATTTCTGCAACGCGGGCGCGCTGACGATTGCGCGCGTGATCTTCAGCGAATCGGCCGCCACCTTGCGGTCTTCCGGCGTACTCAGGTAATTCGGCGTGATCCTGGGAGCGGCGAAGGGATCGCCGGAAGCAATCCGCACATGGCCGCGGGCGGTGGGACGCAGGTTGCACACGCTGGCCGTGAATGCCGGGAAAGGATGCAGCGGTTCGCCGAATTTTTCCAGCGACAAGGGCTGCACATGGTATTCGAGGTTGGGTGTTGCCTGCGACGGATCGGAACGGGTGAACGCGCCGAGCTGCGACGGCGCCATCGACATCGGCCCGCTGCGCGACAAGGCGTACTGCATGCCGATCTGCATCTTGCCCAGGAGGCTGTTGGCCATCGTGTTCAAGGTCTTCACGCCCTGCACCTTGAATGCCATGCGCAACTGCAAATGGTCTTGCAGGTTCTCGCCCACGCCGGGCAGGTCCGCCGCCACCGGCACACCGTGCTTCTGCAGCAGCGACGCCGGCCCGATGCCGGAAAGCTGCAGGATCTGCGGCGAACCGACTGCCCCCGCGGTCGAGATCGTCTCGCGCCTTGCTTCCGCATACCATTCGGTACCGCCGCCGGTGAATTCGACCCCGGTGCACGCGAGCCCTTCATCCGTCTGCCGCAGCCGCAGGCGCTTTACATGGCAGCCTGTCATGATGTCGAGCTTGCCCTTGCGGCCTTCGGTCGACTTCAGGAAGGCGCGCGCGGTATTCCAGCGGAAGCCTTTCTTCTGGTTCACTTCAAAGTAGCCGCAACCCTCGTTGTCGCCGCGGTTGAAATCCTCGACGTTTGGAATGCCGCGCTGTTTCGCCGCTTCGCGGAACGCATCGAGGATCTCCCATGACAGGCGCTGCTTTTCCACACGCCACTCGCCGCCGGCGCCGTGGTAAGCATCCGCTCCCTTGTGGTAATCCTCGCTCTTCCTGAACACCGGAAGCACGTTGTCCCAGCGCCAGCTGTCGTCGCCGGTCAGCTCGGCCCACAAGTCGTAGTCGCGCGCCTGGCCGCGCATGTAGATCATGCCGTTGATCGACGAGCAACCGCCCAGCACCTTGCCGCGCGGGTAAATCAGCGCCCGGCCGTTCAAACCCGGATCGGCTTCGGTACGAAACAGCCAGTCGGTGCGCGGATTGTTGATGCAGTAGAGATAGCCGACCGGGATGTGGATCCAGATGTAATCATCCTTGCGGCCGGCTTCGATGAGTAGCACCGAAATGTCCTTGTCCTGGGCAAGGCGGTTGGCAAGGACACAGCCGGCAGTGCCGGCGCCGATGACGATGTAATCGTAGGTTCCTGCGGCTTCCATGAGGGCTCCGGGAAAATGTTGTTCAGAATCTTTTAACGTCGCTGGATCCCCGTCTTCGCGGGGATGACGCAGCTGTTTCCAATCGCGCTAGCGCTCTTGGACATCTGCGTCACTTCGCCACCGGCATCGTAAACTCCGCCCCCTTGGCAATCGAATCCGGCCAACGCTGCATCACCGACTTGTAGCGCGTATAGAAGCGGAGGCCTTCTTCGCCATAGGCATGCAGGTCGCCGAACATCGAACGCTTCCAGCCGCCGAAGGAGTGCCAGGCCATCGGCACCGGAATCGGGACGTTGACGCCCACCATGCCGACTTCGATGCGCCGCGAAAACTCGCGCGCGGTATTGCCGTCGGAGGTGAACAGCGCGACGCCGTTGCCGAACTCATGCGCATTGATCAGTTCCACTGCGGAGGCGAAATCGGGCACGCGCACCACGCACAGCACCGGTCCGAAGATCTCTTCCTTGTAGATCTTCATTTCGGGCGTGACATGGTCGAACAGCGAACCGCCGAGGAAGAAGCCGTTTTCGTGGCCGGGCACCTTGAGGCCGCGGCCGTCGACCAGCAGCTTGGCGCCGGAACGCACGCCATCCTCGATATAGCCTTCGATCTTTTCCTTGTGCTGCGCAGTCACCACCGGCCCCATTTCAGCGTCGGCTTCCATGCCGTTCCTGACCTTCAGCGCCTTCACGCGCGGGATCAGCGCCTCGACCAGCCTATCGGCCACGCTGCCCACCGCCACGGCGACCGAGATCGCCATGCAGCGCTCGCCGGCGGAACCGTAGGCCGCGCCGATCAACGCGTCGACCGCTTGATCGAGATTCGCATCCGGCATCACCACGAGATGATTCTTCGCGCCGCCCAGCGCTTGCACGCGCATCGGGAACGGTCCCTTGCGCTTGACGCCTTCGGTATAGATGTATTCCGCAATCGGCGTCGAGCCGACGAAAGATACAGCATTGACCTGCGGATGATGGAGCAGCGCATCGACCGCCACCTTGTCGCCCTGCACCACGTTAAACACGCCATCCGGCAGGCCGGCCTGCTGCAGCAGGTCGGCGACCATCAGTGACGGCGAGGGGTCGCGCTCCGAAGGCTTGAGGATGAAGGTATTGCCGGTCGCGATCGCCATCGGCGCCATCCACATCGGCACCATGAAGGGGAAGTTGAACGGCGTGATACCGGCGGTGACGCCGAGCGGCTGGCGCAGCTGCCAGTTATCGATGCCGCCGCCGATATTGTCGGTGAACTGGGTCTTCATCAGCTGCGGAATGCCGGTCGCGAATTCCACCACTTCCAGGCCGCGCACGACTTCGCCCTTGGCATCGGAGAACACCTTGCCGTGCTCACGCGTGATCGCGGCGGCGAGGTCGTCGTGATGCTTCTCGATCAACTCCTTGAACTTGGACAGGATGCGCGCACGCTTCAAGGGCGCGGTGTCGGCCCACGCCGGTGCGGCAGCACGCGCCGCGGCGACGGCGGCATTGACTTCCTCGACGCTGGCCAGCACCACCTCGGCGCCGACCTCGCCGGTCGCAGGATTGAATACGGCCTGCTTGCGGCCGCTGGACGATTCGGTCACGCGGCCACCGATGTAATGCTGAATGAGAGGCTTCGTCATAAGAATTCCTTTGGAAGATTGACGGTTTTTCACAGCATATTCCTGTCCCGTCAAGGAATCCAATGAGTTCTTGTCAAAACGAATATTAAGAACTCTTATAATGGCCGCATGGATCTCACCCAGCTACGCGCCTTCGTCATGGTCGCCCGCGAAGGCAATCTGACGCGCGCCGCCGAAAAGCTGCACCTGACCCAGCCCGCGGTCAGCCTGCAGATCAAGGCCTTGCAGGCCAGCCTGAAACTCACCTTGTTCAACCGCACGCCCGGCGGCATGTCCCTGACCGACGACGGCGCCAAGCTGCTGCCCTACGCCGAACGCGTAATGGCCAGCGTGGCCGAATTCCGGGAAGGCGTTGCCGCCCTGCACACGACGCTGTCCGGCACGCTATCCATCGGCACCATCCTCGATCCCGAATTCATCCGCCTCGGGCCCTTCCTCAAGCGTCTGGTCGAGACTTATCCCCAATTGTCTACCCAGCTGCAGCACGGGATGTCGGGCTGGGTGTTGCAGCAAGTGAAAGCCGGCGCGCTGGATGTCGGCTTCTTCCTCGGCACGCCCGGCAAGGAATGCCATTCCCTGACGCTGACCTCGTTCACCTATAGCGTGGTCGCCCCGCAAGGCTGGAAGAGCCGGGTCGCCGGCAAAGGCTGGGAAGCGCTGGCCAGGCTGCCCTGGATCTGGACACCGCCGGAATCGGCCCACAACCGCCTGCTGACGAAGACCTTCGGCCAGTTCAAGGTGACGCCCAACAAGGTCGCGCTGGTGGACCAGGAGCCGTCCATGCTCAATCTCGTGAAATCCGGCGTGGGTCTGTCGCTGGTGCGGGAATCGATCGCGTTGCGCGAAGCCCATGCGCACGGCCTGGTGATTGCGGATGCGGTCAGCCTGTCGACCGAACTCTCCTTCATCGCGCTGGCCAAGCGCAAAAACGAGCCAACCATCGCCGCCGCGTTCTCCCTGCTGCAGGAATTGTGGCGAACTTGACAAGGAATGTGGATAAGTCCTTGGATATGCCGTGATTTGTTTGGGAACAAGCACGCGCACTTGTGCACAGCCTATTTTTATCCACGATCTGTCCTTGGCCGGTACAAGGCTTATTCAAGTCTTATCCCCGGCGTAAACAGTTGATCCGTTTCAGGTTTACCGGCTTATCCACGGAAAGTGGCTGTTGTTAACACTACTACTATCCGTATATATAAACCCTTATTCAAAAACCCCGGAAATCTTCCGCCCGCGTTTCTCCGGCAAAGCCGTTCGCCGCATTGTCTTTTTTGCTTCGCGTTTTTTTCTGAAGACAAAAGCAGCTTTGTTAACTTCCAGTGTGGATAAGTCCTTGGATAGCCGCTTGAGGACTTGGGGAAAAGCCGCAAAGAAATGCACAGGCGATTTTTTATTCAAAACCTGTCCTTTGCGCATACACCTGTTATCCCGCTTTTTATACCGTGCGTAAACGCTTGATTGTTTTTCGGTTTACCGAGTTATCCACAGATTCGGCCAGTTGTTAACACTACTACTATTCGTATATATCAACTTCAATGTAAAAAAACCCGGAAAACATCATCGGCCGGCATTGCAAGCAGGCATTCAATGGCAATACGCTATCGAGATTGCCGTTTCCCCTACAAAGAATTGCCGATGTTTCAACAAATCACCCGTCTCGGGCTGGTCAGTGCCCTGCACCAGGAGCAGGCCGGCCTCATCGAATCCATGCACAACCCGCAAACCGTCAGCAGAGGCATGCGCGATTACGTCGCCGGCAATCTCTGGGGGATGGATACGGTGTGTGTGCTGTCACGCATCGGCAAGGTCGCAGCTGCTGCAACGGTAGCCACCCTGATCGAACGCTTCGACGTTTCCCATATCGTCTTCACCGGCGTTGCAGGGGCTGTGGACAGCGATGTACAGGTTGGGGATATCGTGGTGGCGGATTCGCTGGCGCAATACGATATGGACGCCACGCCGCTGTTTCCGCGCTATGAAGTGCCTCTGCTAGGTCAGTCCCTGTTCGCTTCAGACAAGCACCTCACAGACCGACTGGCGGACGCTGCAGGCGCCTTTCTGGCCCGCGACCTGGACGCCGCCATCCCCGGACAGGAACGCGATACCTTCCGCCTCGCATCGCCCCGGGTTTTCCGTGGACTGGTCGCCAGCGGTGACGAGTTCATTGACAGTCAGGCAAGGCAGCTCGAATTGAAATCCGCATTCCCGTCATTGCTCGCAGTGGAAATGGAAGGCGCCGCCGTGGCCCAGGTCTGTTTCGAGTTCGGCGTGCCGTTCGCGGTCATCCGGACGATCTCGGACAGCGCGAACGAGGCATCCCCGCACGATTTCATGCAGTTCATCGAAAGCGTGGCATCGCGCTACGCTTTCGGCGTCATCAAGAGGATGTGTGAAATGGGGAGTCGCCTGCCGCCTGCATAGGTTGCACAGGGAGGCAGGGATGAAAGGAGCGGGTGCTCAGGAAAGCGCCTGCCCGTCCGCAGGCGCCAGCAAGGCGGAAAAGAGGTCGGCCAGGGTCATGGCGGCCGGATCGCCGGCCAACTGCCAGCGCCCTTCTTCGCCCTCGCCGGCAGACGCCTGCAGCAAGCCGTGCCGGACGAGGTGCTTGCACATCTGCTCCACCTCATCTTTTGCATGGCCCGCCACCTGCGCCAGCTGCCCGGTGCCTGCCGGCTGCGGCGAGCGCCGCAGCAGTTCTGCCAGGATGCAGGAGGAAAGGCAGAGCCGGCCGTGCAGGTCCGGGCTGTCCAGGAGGTTTTCCTGCATCGCTCAGGCGCCCAGGGTCATCAGGCTTGCATTGCCGCCCGCCGCCGTGGTGTTGACGCAGATCGCGCGCTCGGCCACCAGGCGCCACAGCGGAATCTCTTCGCAGCCCCGGGTATCGACCACCGGCACCAGCGCGCCATTGCGGGACGCCAGGCGCAGCGCCAGGTTGCCCAGCAGGTCGGCTTCCACCAGCGCCATGGCCAGCGTCGCCTTCCCCAGTGCTCTTTCCTCGACCACCTCGATCGCGTCGCGCACGGTCGGCGGCAGGCCGGACGGCAGCATCGCGGCAGTCAGGGCATTCACCGCCACGCGATTGCCGGTGGCGAAGCTGGCCGCGAACTGGTTCAGCAGCACCTCGATATCCGATGCCGCGCACAGGATCGTCCCGCGCGGCGCGAAGCGCAGGGTATTGCGTTCACCGGTCGGGCCGGGCAAGACCATCGCCGTGTCCAGCAGGCTGGCATGGGCATACGCTTCGCCCAGTGCCGTCACCCGCACATGTCCATGCGTGCGCGCCCACTGCATCAGGCTGTCGAAGGCCGGCAACGCGACCTGCTGCGCATGAATGGTGTGGGCTGCGCGCGTGACCACCGCATTGCGTTGCAGGCGCTTGAGATAAAGCGGACCGCCCGCCTTCGGACCCGTGCCCGATTTGCCTTCGCCGCCGAAGGGTTGCACGCCCACGACTGCCCCCACGATGTTGCGATTGACGTAGATATTGCCGACGTGCGCCCGCGCCGTGATGAAATCGATGGTCTCGTCGATACGCGAATGGATACCGAGCGTCAGCCCGTATCCGGTCGCATTGATCGCATCAATCAGCTGCGGCAGTTCGTCGCGGCGATAGCGGATCACGTGCAGCACCGGTCCGAAGACCTCGCGCTCGAGCCGGGCGATCGAATCGAGCTCGATCACGGTCGGCGGCACGAAAGTGCCCGTCGCGCACGCTTCAGGCAATTGCAGCTGGAACACATTCGGCGATTGCGCCCGTACGCGCTCGATGTGCGCCAGCAGGTTCTTCTGCGCTTCCGCATCGATCACCGGGCCGACGTCGGTCGCCAGACGGTCCGGATTGCCTATGCGCAGTTCCTGCATCGCGCCCTTGAGCATCTTGATCGTCTTGTCGGCGATGTCTTCCTGCAGGCAGAGCACGCGCAGCGCCGAGCAGCGCTGGCCGGCGCTGTCGAAGGCCGAGCTCAATACGTCCTGCACCACTTGTTCCGGCAACGCACTGGAATCCACGATCATCGCATTCTGTCCGCCGGTTTCGGCGATCAGGGGAATGTCGCGGCGCTCTTCGCAGGCCCGATCGGCCAGGGTCCGGTTGATCAGCTGCGCGACTTCGGTCGACCCGGTGAAGATCACGCCGCTCACGCGCGGATCCGCGGTCAGGGCGGCGCCCACCGTCTCACCGGTGCCCGGCAGGAATTGCAGCGCACCGCGCGGTACGCCGGCCTCGAGCAAGAGCTCCACTGCACGGCAGGCAATCAGCGGCGTCTGTTCGGCAGGCTTGGCGAGCACCACGTTGCCCGCTGCGAGGGCGGCGCTCACTTCGCCGGTGAAGATCGCCAGCGGGAAGTTCCACGGACTGATGCACACCACCGGGCCCAGCGCATGGGTGTTCGGGCCATTCTCGACTTCCGCTGCGTAATAGCGCAGGAAGTCCACCGCCTCGCGCACTTCCGCGATGGCGTTGGGCAGCGTCTTGCCGGCTTCGCGGATGGCAAGCGCCATCAGTTCCGCCTGATGCTGTTCGAACAGGTCGGCTGCACGGCGCAACGCGGCAGCCCGCTCCGCCGCCGGCGTGTTCTGCCACTCCGGTGCAAATTTGGCGGCCGCCGCCAGCGCGCTCTGTACATCGTTCGCGCCGGCTTCGACCACGCGGCCGACGACATCGCGATGGTCTGCCGGATTGCGGATGTCTTGCTGCTGGCCGGCGCCCATTGCTTCCGTTGCCAGCAGCGGCATTGCCTGCCACTGCATCGTTGCCAGCGACTGGAAGGCGAGGTCGAGTTCGCGCAGCACGTTTTCGTTCGCGATATCGACACCGGCGGAATTGAGGCGCTCGCTACCGTACAGGTTGACCGGCAAGGGAATGTTCGGATGCGGTTCGCCGGCCAGTTGCTTTGCGGTCTTGAACGGATCGGCGATCAGCGATTCGACCGGCACATTCTCATCGACGATCTGGTTGACGAAGGAAGAGTTGGCGCCGTTCTCCAGCAGGCGGCGCACGAGATAGGCAAGCAGGGTCTCGTGCGAACCGACAGGCGCATAGATGCGGCACGGCTTGCCGAGGTTCTCGGTGCCGACCACCTGGTCGTACAAGGTTTCGCCCATGCCGTGCAGGCACTGGAATTCATAGTCGCTGACGCCGCGTTCCTGCGCCCAGGTAAAGATGGACGACAGTGTGTGCGCATTGTGCGTGGCGAACTGCGGATAGATCACATCGGTCGAGGCCAGCAGTTTTTGTGCGCACACCAGATAGGAGACGTCGGTGTACACCTTGCGCGAATAGACCGGATAACCCGGCATGCCGTCGACTTGCGCACGCTTGATTTCCGCATCCCAGTAGGCGCCCTTCACCAGGCGCACCATGAACTTGCGGCCGCTGCGGCGTGCGAGGTCGGCCAGGAAATCGATCACGAACGGGCAACGCTTCTGGTAAGCCTGCACGACAAAGCCGGTGCCTTCAAAACCGGTGAGGTCCTTGTCGAAGGCCAGCGCTTCCATCAGGTCGAGCGAGAGTTCGAGGCGGTCGGCTTCTTCGGCGTCGATGTTCAGTCCGATGTTGTACTGCTTGGCCAGCATGAGCAGCGCCTTCAGGCGCGGCAGCAGTTCCTGCATCACGCGCTCGCGCTGCGCGCGGGAATAGCGCGGATGCAGCGCGGACAGCTTGACCGAGATGCCCGGGCCATCCTTGATGCCGCGGCCGTTCGATGCCTTGCCGATCGCATGGACCGCATCTTCATACGCAGCGTAATACCGGGCCGCATCTTCCTCGGTCAGCGCGGCCTCGCCCAGCATGTCATAGGAATAGCGATAGCCGCGCGCTTCATTGGGGCGGCTGTTGTCGAGTGCTTCGGCGATCGTCTGGCCGGTCACGAACTGGTTGCCCAGCATGCGCATGGCCAGGTCCACGCCCTTGCGGATCAACGGTTCGCCGCCCTTGGCGATCAGACGCGTCAGTGCCGAGCCCAGGCCTTGCTCGCTGCTGGTGCCGACCAGCTTGCCGGTGATGAGCAGGCCCCAGGTTGCGGCGTTGACAAACAGCGACGGCGATTCGCCGAGATGCTTTCTCCAGTCGCCCTTGCTGATCTTGTCGGCGATCAGGCGGTCGGCGGTCTGGTGGTCGGGAATGCGCAGCAGCGCTTCGGCCAGGCACATCAGCGCCACGCCTTCCTCGGACGACAGCGAGAATTCATGCATCAAGGCGTCGACGCCGGAAGAACGGGTGCGCTTCTCGCGCACGGCCTGCACCAGGTTGCGGGCGAGGTCCTGGATCTTTTCCTGGGCGGCGTGGTTCGGCTTGACCTGTTCCAGCAACCACTGCACGGCCTGCGGCTCGTCGCGGCGCCAGGCGGCGGTGATGGCCGCGCGCAGGGGAGCCGGCGCGTGGTCGATATCGGCGTGCAGGGCGGCGAACGGGGCCGGTGCGGAGAATTCCTTTGCAGCAATCAGCATGGTAGAGGTGACAATCCAATGAAAAATGATTTTCGATTGTAGAGAGGATCGCCGTGGATTAATTCTGGAAATGAAGGTTGGTATCGAAATTTTCTATTTTGTGGGACAATCCTGCCGAACAAAATTCTTGCAAGGCGTCTGACATGCTCGACAAAATCAGCAAAAAGATCCTCTCCGAACTGCAGAACGACGGGCGTATCAGCAACGTCGAACTCGCATCGCGCGTCAACCTCTCGCCCGCTGCCTGCCTGGAGCGCGTGCGCAAGCTGCAGGAAGCCGGTTACATCCTCGGCTATTCGGCCCAGCTCAATCCCCAGCTGCTCGACGTATCGCTGCTGGTTTTCATTGAAGTCGTGCTCGACCGCACCACGCCGGAAGTGTTCGAAGCCTTCAAGCGCAGCGTGCAGGTGATCCCGGAAGTGCAGGAATGCCACATGGTGGCCGGCGGCTTCGACTACCTCGTGAAGGCGCGCGTGAAGGACATGAACGCCTACCGCGAATTCCTCGGCAAGTCGCTGCTGCAGCTGAAAGGCGTGCGCGAGACGCACACCTATGCGGTGATGGAAGAAGTGAAGAATACGACGCGGCTGCCGATCCGCTGAGCGCGGACTCCTTGCTTGGCGGGGCCGCTTTTACCCGCAGGCGCCAGGCCGTCAACTGCATTCCGCATGCGGGCACCTGACGCCGCTCCCTCCCCAATTTCTCCCCGTCATCCCGGCGCAGGCCGGGATCCAGTGACTTTCTTCGCACTGTTTAACGCCGCTGCATGCCGTCGTTCGCCGGGATGACGGGATAAGGGCAGCTCACGGCACGGTCGCTTCTACCCGTATGCGGCCGGCCGTTCAACTGCACGCGTCTCGCGGAACAGCTGCGGCGTCACGCCGAAGCGCCGCTCGAACGCTTTCGATAACTGTGTCGTTCCCGAGAACCCGGTCTGTCCGGCGATCTCCTTCAGGCTCCTGCCGGTCGCCAGCAGTTGCCGCACACGCTCCAGCCTCAACACTTCCACGAAGCGTGCCGGCGTCTCGCCCATCGCGGCCGTGAATTTCCGGTAAAAACTGCGCTCCGACATCGCCGCGCGCTCGGCGAGCTGGGGCACGTCCAGCGGCTGCTGCAGGTTGGCCGCCATCCAGTCCACCAGTTTGCCGAAAGGCGCACCCGCCTTTGCCTGTGCCTTCAGCACCGGGCTGAACTGCGACTGGTAACCCGGCCGGCGCGCGTACAGCACCAGGCGCGCCGCGATGCGGTTGGCGAACCTGCTGCCGAGGTCGCGTTCCACCATCGCCAGGCACATGTCGATGCCCGTCGTGACGCCTGCCGATGTCCACAGGTTGCCGTCTTCCACGAACAGCGAATCCGCATCCACTTCCACCTCCGGGAAATCCGCCTCCAACTCCCGGCAGGCCGACCAGTGCGTCGCCACCCGCCGGCCGTCGACCAGTCCCAGCTCCGCCAGCAGGAATGCGCCGGTGCAGATCGAGCCGTAGCGCGAGGCCGATGCCGCGGCCTTCCTGACCCAGTCGGCCACAGTGCGGTCGCCGGCCAGGCGCCGCAAGTCATTTTCGTCGCCGCCGGCGATCAGCAGGATGTCGACGCTGTCCGGCGGCAGGGTACGCAGCGCGCGGGTGGACAGCTGTGCCGCGCAACTGCTGGCCACCGTGCCGCCGCGCGCCGACACAATGTGCACATCGTAGAAGGTCTGTCCGCAGCAATCGTTGGCGCCGCCGAACACGGCGGCCGGGCCGGTCACGTCCAGTATCTGGACGCCGTCGAACACGAGGATGGCGAGGGTATGGGGCATTGGCAGAATTTAACTCTTTTCTGTCATTTCTGCCAGTGGGCCGACACCTAGAATCTTTCCGGCGACAACACAACCGGAGAGGCATCATGCTCGAATTGCGTCCCACCTGCGAACACTGCAACAAGGCGCTGCCGCCCGACGCGACGGAAGCGATGATCTGCAGCTTCGAATGCACCTTTTGCCGCGATTGCGTGCACAGCGTGCTGGACAACGTATGCCCGAACTGCGGCGGCGGATTCGTCCCGCGCCCGGTGCGGCCGCAGCGCGACCTGAAAAACGGCAACAATGTCGCCGGCTATCCCGCTTCCACCCGCGTCGTCTGCAAACCGGTGGACGCGCAGGCACACAAGGCCTTCGCGGCGGGCATCAGAGAGATACCGCCGCACCTGCGCTAGGCCGACATCAGCACCGGCACCGTCATCGATTGCAGCATGGTACGGGTGACGCCGCCGAGCAGGATTTCGCGGAAGCGCGAATGCCCGTAGCAACCCATCACGATCATGTCGGAGCCCAGGTCCGCCGCCAGCGACAGCAGCGAACTGCCGATATCGATGCGCGTCCTTTGCCGG
>NZ_DASRXF010000175.1:0-20846 GCF_035654295.1 Noviherbaspirillum sp.
GGCACGTTCGCCTGTCCGCCCAGCTTGCCCTCGGTACCCACTTCGCGCGCCACGCGCGTCACTTCCGAGGCGAAGGAGGAAAGCTGGTCCACCATCGTATTTGCAGTGGACGCGGCACGCAGGAACTGGCCCTTGAGCGGCCGGCCGTCGACGTCCAGCGCCATGGTCTGCGACAGGTCGCCCTTCGCCACCGCGCCAATCACGCGCGCCATCTCGGTGGTGGGCCGCACGAGGTCGTCGATCAGGCTGTTGATGGAGTCGACCATTACCTCCCAGCCGCCCGATGCGGCGGGAACCGCGGCGCGCTGGGTCAGGCGGCCTTCACGGCCAACCACGCGGCTCACTGTGGTGATGCTCTCGGCCATCTTTTCGTTGTTCTCGAGGATGTCGTTGAGCGTGTCGGCCACTTTGCCTGCAAGGCCCGTCCAGTCGGTCGGCATGCGTGCGGTGAAGTCGCCTTTTTTCAGCGCCTTGAGGGTGGAAAGCAGGATCTTGACGTCCATATCATCGACGGCGTCGGCTCTCATGTCCATGGAAGATGTCCTTCTCTGAAAAGCGTGATGCCCGGCGTGGCCGGGTGGTGAAACGTCCTTTAGGCGAAGCTGCGCTGCATCAGCTTCTGCACGAGGTCGGTCGCGGGGAGGGGCTTGCTGTAGAAATAGCCCTGGTGTTCGTCGCAGCCGAGGTCATGCAGGACCGCGAGCTGTTCTTTCGTCTCGACACCCTCGGCAACGACGCGCAGGGCGAGCGCGCGCGCCATGTTGACGATCGCCGCGACGATCGCGGTGTCGCTGGCGTTCTTGCCGAGGTCGCGGACAAAGGATTGGTCGATCTTGAGGATGTCGATCGGCAAGGTCTTGAGGATCGACAGCGAGGAATACCCGGTGCCGAAATCGTCGATGGCGATGGTGATGCCGCTTTCGCTGATCTCGCGCAGCACCGAGGTCGCCTTGTGGGTATCCGTGATTACCAGCGATTCGGTGATTTCGAGCTGGATGCTGGATGGCGGCACCTGCTGCTTGCGCAGCTCGCGGCTGATGATGTCGGGCAGGTCGGCATAGATCTGCGGGATGGCGACGTTGACCGCGATCGGAATGGAAGGTACAGGAAGGTTTTCGTCGCGCCAGCGCCGTGCCTGCGCGCACGCGGCGGCGATGACCCATTCGCCGATCGGAACCAGCAGCCCGGTCTCGGCGGCGGCGGGAATGAACTGACCGCCGCTCAGCAGGCCCAGACGCGGATGGTGCCAGCGCAGCAGTGCTTCGACACCGGCAATGCGCCCCGTGCGCGCCTCGATCTTGGGCTGGTAGTACAGCTCGAATTCCTCGTTGTCCAGCGCATGCTGCAGCTCCTGCTCCAGCTGGCAGCGTTCGAGCATGCGCGCGTTCAGGTCTTCATGGAAGAACTGGACAGTGCCGCGCTGCTCCTGCTTGGCGTGGTACATCGCGAGGTCGGCGCTGCGCAGCAGGGCTTGCATGTTGGTGCCGTCCTGGGGAAACAGGCTGATGCCGACGCTGGCGGATGTCTTGATCGATTGCGATCCGAGCAGGAAGGGCTGGTCGATGGTGGCGATGATCTTGCGCGCCACTTCCGCCGCGGCGGCGTAATTGGGCAAGGCTTCCATCAGCACCACGAACTCGTCGCCGCCCAGCCGTGCCACGATATCGGATTGCCGCACCGCGCCGCAGATCCGTTCCGATACCTGCAGCAGCAGATCGTCACCGGCATCGTGGCCGAGGCTGTCGTTGATGCTCTTGAAGCGGTCGAGATCGAGGAACAGCAGCGCCAGGCGCTGACCGTAACGGTTGGCCATCGCCACCGCATGTTCGATGCGCTCCGTCAGTGAGCGGCGGTTCATCAGACCGGTCAGCGGATCGCGCGTGGCGAGCTCGTGCGCGCGCGCTTCCGCCTGCCGGCGTTCGAGGATTTCGCTTTCGAGCGCGGCGTTAATACGGCGCAAGTCGCGCATCTGCTGCACCTGCAGGTCGCGGTTCATCAGGGCCAGCTCTTCCTTCTGCTGTTCGAGCGCCAGGTTCTTCCGTGCCAGGTCGATGAAGACCGCGATCTTGCTCTGCAGGATCTGGGGAATTACTGGGCTGATCAGATAGTCCGCCGCGCCGTGCTGGTAGCCGCGCAGACGGTTCATCTCGTCGGCGTAATAGGCGGTGATGAAGATGATCGGCACCGACGCCGAGCGCGGATGCGAATGGATGGTCTGCGCCGTCTCGAAACCGTCCATGCCGGGCATGCTGACGTCGAGGAGGATGACGGCGAAATTGTGGTCGAGGACCGCGCGCAGCGCTTCGGCGCCGGACGTCGCGGTGATCACCTCGTACTCGTCGGCCTGCGGGGCATTGACCAGCAGGGTCTTGAGGGCGAGCAGGCTCGGCGGGTGATCGTTAACGAGAAGAATTTTTGGTTTAATCAATTGAATCGTCTCTCGTGGCCTGGGGCGGGCGTTGTATGTTCAGGAGCTCGCGCAGCGCGCGCGGTCGTACGCTTGGTGCCGCTCAGAAATCTTGCGCGCAGCCAAGGTTTCCCGGCGTTTCGTGCCGAGTCCCCTTAGAAGTAAGAAGTTGCCCAATGTTCCCGTTTGAAGCGGGAAAACACACTGGAAACGATGCAGGAAGGAAGAAGATTTCCTCAGTGCACCGTATTCAATGCAGTGAGGAAACGAAGAGGTGGATTAGCGGATGCGCGAGGGACTCAAAGCAACAGTATCGGCGCCGAATGCGGCGATGTGTGCAGGAGGTGCGATGCCTTTGAGCAACGCCGCATACAGCTCGCCGGCGGCTGCGGAAGACTGGATGCCATAGCCTCCCTGTCCTGCTGCCCAAAAGAAACCCGGCGCCTTGGCATCGAAGCCGGCGACAAGGCTGCCGTCGGCGACGAAGGAGCGCAGCCCCGCCCACACGTGGCGCGGACGCCGGATCTCTAGTGTGGTCATGGTCTGAATGCGGTCGATTGCCAGTGCGATGTCGAGCTCCTCGGCCTGGACGTCGTGCGGATCGACCGGATCGGCGTTGGCCGGCGACCCGATCAACAGGCCCGCGTCGGGCTTTACGTAATAGCTTTCGTCGACACCGATGAACATCGGCCAGCGCGCGGGGTCAACGCCTTCGGGCGGCGCGAAGGTGAATGCCGAGCGCCGCTTGGGCACGAGCCCGACCGGCGCTGCACCGGCCATCGCGCCGATGAGATCGCACCATGCGCCGGCTGCGTTGACCACGACAGGCGCCTCGAACATCTGGTTGCCGGCCGCAACGCGCCAACGCCCGCCGGAGTACGCCATCGCGTGCACCCGCGCATCGCATTGCACCTGACCGCCGGCGGCGCGCAGGCCGCGCAGGTAGCCCTGGTGCAGCGCGTGCACGTCCATGTCCGCGGCACCCGGCTCGTACACCGCGCCCAGCACCTGATCGCGGCGCAATACCGGCACCATGTCGCAGGCCTGCGCGGCGTCGAGGCGCTGTGCACTCGCGGATACCGAACGGACGATGGCATCGTGTTCGTCGAGCAGCGCTTCCTCTCCTTCGGCCGCCACCATCAGTGCGCCGCGCGGCGAAAGGATGGGGTGATCGGCGAAGCCCGCAGGCGGATTCTCGAAGAAGGCGCGGCTGGCGCAGGTCAGCGCGCGTACTTGCGGCGGACCGTAGCTTTCGAAGAAGAGGGCGGCGGAGCGCCCGGTGCTGTGATAGCCGGGCTGGCTCTCGGCCTCGAGCAGGATGACGCGCGCATGCGGCGCCAGCCAGTAACCGATCGCGGCGCCGGCGATCCCGCCGCCGATGATGATGAAGTCTGCTGTGGTTGCGGACATGGATGATTGCAGAGTTGATACGGACAGGCGACATGTAACCACAGTTGGCCGATATCTGCACCAATGGCCATTTCGACAAGGTGACCGGTAGTTGCCTTGGGCGAATTGACAATCAATCGCATTATCGGCGAGCATCACGTCCTCGCAATACACAGAATGCTGAACGCAACACATGGCCCGTATCCTCGTCGTTGAAGACAATCCCGCCAACCTGAAACTTGCCGTACTCATCCTGAGCAGCGCCGGGCATGCGGTGCTGCAGGCGACGACCGCAAAGGAGGGGATCGATCTTGCGCGGCGCGAGCGCCCGGACATGGTGCTGATGGATATGCAACTGCCCGACATGGACGGCATCGAAGCCACGCGCATGCTGAAGCGGATTCCGGAAACGGCAGGCATGCCGGTTGTCGCGGTCACCGCCTCCGCGATGAAAGGCGACAAGGAGCGCGTGCTCGAAGTCTGCGACCGGTATATCGAGAAGCCCGTCGATTACAAGCTGCTGATCGCCGAGATCGCGGATGTGTGCAAGGCGGCCGGCTGCTAGGTTTTCATGCTTGCAGGCGCGCGGGGGACGTCAACCGATCACAAGAATTTGCCGTCATTCCGCGAAGGCGGGAATGACGCGGAAAGGGACTTTGAGAAATTGAACGGAAGGCGCCCGCAGACAGAAGGCGCTTGAGCCCTTCGAACGCATCTGGACGCCCTACTAGCCGGCCACCTCAATCCTCAAAACTTACCTCGCCCTCGAAGCGCATGCATTCCGTCTCCACCGTTTCGCGAATGATTTCCGCGAGGCGGCGCGTCCCCGGTCCGGCGCTGTCGGGGTCGGCGAGCACGAGATAAAGCTGCGTAAAACGCTCCCCGGCCGGCCCCATCGGCAAGGGCTTGAGCGTTCCCTCCCGTAATTCCTTCAAGATCTTTTCTTCCGGATACCACGCGAAACCGAAGCCCCGCCGCGCGGCTTCGATCGATGTCGCCGGATGGCTGACCGTCCAGCGCTGGGTGACGTCGAGCAAGGTCTTCGTTTCGCGCCGCGTACCCGATTCGCGGACGACAAGGTGGCGGTGATGCCGCAAATCTTCCAAGGTGACTTGGCGCCCGAGCTGGTGCAGCGGGTGGTCGGGGTGCGCCACCGGAAGGAAACGCGGGCGCATCAGCGGCACGCCGAGAAAGCCTGGCGGCACCATGTTCGCGATCGCCAGGTCGGCCTCCCCGGTCAGCAGCGCTTCTGTCGTCCCGGCAAGCACCGACTCGATCAGTTCGATGCGCGTGTGCGGGCTTTCCTTGCCCAGCTTGTCGAAGCAGTCCAGCAGCAGCCAGGTCGGGAAAATGATTTCCGCCGCAACCCGTATTTCCGCTTCCCAGCCCGCCGACAGGCGGCGGGCAGCGCGTTCCAGCGCGCTCGATTCGTCCAGCAGCGATCGCGCGCGGCGGTACAGGAACTGCCCGGTCGGCGTCAGGATGGCCTTGCGTCCCTGGATCTCGAAGACTTTCACGCCCAGCAGGCTTTCAATCTTCTGCACCGCATAGGTCACGGAAGATTGGCTCTTGTGCAAGACCTCCGCCGCCTGCGCGTAACCGCCCGTGTCCACTACGGCAATCAGGGCGCGCCACTGTTCCAAGGTGATGTATTGGTTTTCCATTATCGGATGAATAGATAGGTTTGCGCTAATTATTCTACTTTTTTATCGGTTCATTCAATAGTTAAATACACATACCAACCCAACACAAGGAGGATACCGATGAAAACCCTGCTCCAACTGAATTCCAGCCTCTTCGCCGGTAACGGCCAGTCCACCCGCCTGTCGAACGCGTTTGTCGATGCCTGGCGGCAGTCCAACCCGGACGGGAAGGTCGTCACACGCGACCTCGCTGCCAATCCGGTGCCGCATCTTGACGGCGCGCGTTTTGGCGCTTTGCTCGCCAAGCCTGAAGAGCGGAACGCGGAACAGCAGGCAGTCGTCGATTTCTCCGACGCCCTGATCGCCGAATTGCGCGACGCCGACGTCATCGTGATCGGCATGCCGATGTACAACTTCGGCATTCCTTCCACCGTGAAGGCGTACTTCGACCACATTGCCCGCGCCGGCGTTACTTTCCGCTACACGGAAAACGGTTCCGTGGGCATGCTGACCGGGAAGAAGGTCTACGTTTTTGCCGCGCGCGGCGGCCTGTACCAGGGCACGCCGGCCGACATGCAGACCGCCTATGTCCGCCACTTCCTGGGTTTCATCGGCCTGACCGATGTCGAGTTCGTCTATGCCGAAGGCCTTGCGATGGGCGATGAAAGCAGGAAGGCCGGCCTGGCCAAGGCGGAAGAGGCGCTCCGCGAACTTGCCGAGCCGCTGCGCAAGGCGGCTTGAGCCGGAATGACGGGCAAGGAAACCGCCCGTCGTTCACAATAATGCCGTATCGAGCAACCACACTGGAAGACACTGCCATGACCACCACCACTGCCACCACCCGCACACTGCAACGCGTGATCGAGGGCCTTGCCACCTCCGACGGCGCTGGCGTGAAGCTGCGCCGCACGCTCGGGCAGGGGCAAGGCAGCCGTCTCGATCCTTTCCTGATGCTGGACGAGTTTTCCTCCGACAATCCGGGCGATTACATCGCCGGCTTCCCGGCGCACCCGCACCGCGGTTTCGAGACCGTGACCTACATGCTGGACGGCCACATGCGGCACGAGGACCATCTCGGCAACGTCGGGGAACTCAAGAACGGCGGCGTGCAGTGGATGACGGCCGGGCGCGGCATCGTGCACTCCGAGATGCCGCAACAGGAGGAAGGGCGCATGCGCGGCTTCCAGCTGTGGATCAACCTGCCGGCCAAGGAAAAGATGAAGCCGGCCGGTTACCGTGACATTCCCCCGTCGCAAATCCCGGTGGCGGACCTGCCGGGCGGCGGCAGCGTGAAGGTGATCGCGGGCAGCCTGCGCATCGATGGCAATGACGTCGCCGGCCCCATCCAGGGCCTGAGCACGGAACCGCTGTACGTGGACGTGGCGTTGCCGGAAGGTGCGGTATTTTCGCATGCCCTCGACAGCCGCCTGAACGCCTTCGTGTACGTCTATGAGGGTAGCGTGAAGATCGGGGAGGCGGCATCGCCGCGCCCGCTGAAGTCGCAGAGTGCCGGCTTCCTGTCGCCGGGCGACCAGGTCGAGGTGCGTGCCGATGCCGGTGGAGCCCGCTTCCTGCTGCTGGCCGGACGGCCGCTGAAGGAGCCTGTCGTCCAGTATGGCCCGTTCGTGATGAATACCGTCGAGGAAATCGAACAGGCGATTACCGACTTTCAGAGCGGCAAATTCACCGAAGCGGCGGCTTGAGCGGATAATGGACGGACAACCCGAATCAAGGAGACCGTCCATGCCCTTCGCCCTGATCAAACCGCACACCAAGGACCTCGGCGGCGGCTTCGCCGTCCGCCGGCTGCTGCCGAGCCATCCGCACAAGATGATCGGCCCGTTCATCTTTTTCGACCACATGGGCCGCGCCGACTTCGCGCCCGGCGACGGCCTGGACGTACGGCCGCACCCGCACATCGGGCTGGCCACCGTGACTTACCTGTTCGAGGGCGCCATCCTGCACCGCGATTCCCTCGGCACGATCCAGGAGATCCATCCCGGCGACGTCAACTGGATGACCGCCGGCGAAGGCATCGCGCATTCCGAGCGCTCGCCCGATGCGATACGCCAGTCCGGCGGCGCGCTGGAAGGCATCCAGATCTGGATCGCCTTGCCGAAAGAGCATGAAAATGTGGCGCCATCCTTCGAGCATCACCCGGCCGCGACGCTGCCGATGGTGGCCGCTGACGGCCTCAACCTGAGGCTGATCGCCGGCAGCGCATTCGGCATGCAGTCGCCGGTCACGACGTTCTCGCCCATGTTTTACGCCGCGCTGGAGATGGAGCAGGGCGTGAAGTTCGAATTCCCGTGCGAATACGCGCAACGGGCGGTCTACCTGGCCGAAGGCGACATCGCCATCGACGGCGAAACCCTCGCCGAAAGGCACATGGCCGTGCCGGGCAGCCCCCAAACCCTTACAATAGAGGCCAAAACGAGGGCGCGCGTCATGCTGTTGGGCGGGGAACCGCTCGATGGCGACCGCTACATCTGGTGGAATTTCGTTGCTAGCAGCAAGGAGGCGATCCAGGAGGCGAAGGAACGCTGGCGCGCGCAGGGATTCGGCAAGGTGCCGGATGAAACCGAATGGATTCCCTTGCCGGATGAACCGAAGCCGGCCGAGTCTTTCAGCTAAAATCCATGCCTTGCCTCAACTGGGACGATTCACAATGAACAACACCGGAGACCACAACACGGCTGCAGCCGGCTCCGACAAGATTTTCGATCACGTCGCCACGTCGCTCCTGCCGACGAAACACGGCGAGTTCCGCATCCATGTCTACAAGCCGATCGGCGAAGCCGTCGAGCATGTCGCTATCGTGAAGGGCGAGCTCAAGGGCCAGGACAAGGTCCTCGTGCGCGTGCATTCCGAATGCCTGACCGGCGACGTGCTGGGTTCGCTGCGCTGCGATTGCGGCGAGCAGCTCGACGCGGCGCTGGCGATGATCGCGGCCGAAGGCATGGGCGTGGTCGTTTACCTGCGCGGGCATGAAGGGCGGGGCATCGGCCTGGCCAACAAGATCCGCGCGTACCAGTTGCAGGACCAGGGGCAGGACACGGTCGAGGCCAACCTCGCGCTCGGCCTGCCGGTCGACACCCGCGACTACCAGGTGGCGGCGCAAATCCTTTGCGACCTCGGCGTCCTGTCCATCCGTCTGATGACCAACAACCCCAAGAAGATGATGAAGCTCGCCGACTACGGCATCCGGGTCGACGAGCGCATTCCTGTCCTGACCGCGCACACGCCGCACAATATCGGTTACCTGCGCACCAAGCAGCAGAAACTCGGGCACATGCTCGATTTCGAACAGGAATAAGCTTCTCCAGCCGCTTCACCGCGGCTTCCGCACCATGTCTTCACTGAAACGCTTCCTGCTCGGCGCCCTGGCGCTTTCGTGCATTGGCGCCGCCAATGCTGCCGAGCCCATCCGGCTCGGCATGATCGAGGGCCTGTCCGGCTCCTTCGCCAATGCGGGCAACGCAGTCGTACGCAACATCCAGCTCGCGATCGAGAACGTCAATGCGCGCGGCGGCGTCAAGCTGCCCGGCGGCGCACGTCCGCTGGCGCTGGTCACCTATGACAACAAGCAGGGCGTGGAGGAATCGCTGATCGGCCTGCGCCACATGACCGACCAGCGCGTGGGCTTCATCCTGCAGGGCAACAGCTCGGCAGTCGCGGCGGCGCTGGTGGACGGCATCGAGAAGCACAACCAGCGTGTGCCGGACCAGCGCCTGCTGTTTCTCAACTATTCCGCGGTCGACCCGGCGCTGACGAACGAAAAATGCAGCTTCTGGCATTTCCGCTTCGACGCCAATGCCGACATGCGCATGCATGCGCTGACCGAGGTGATCAAGGGCGACAGCAGTGCGAAACGCGTGTATCTGATCGGCCAGGATTACAGCTTCGGCCAGCAGCTCGCCCGTTTCGCCCGCGCCCAGCTCGCCAAGAAGCGGCCCGACATCGCGATCGCCGGCGACGAGCTGCACCCGATCGGCAAGATCAAGGACTTCACGCCCTACATCGTGAAGATCAAGGCCAGCGGCGCCGATACCGTCATCACCGGCAACTGGGGCAACGACCTCACGCTGCTGGTGAAAGCCGCGAAGGAAGGCGGCCTGAACGCGAAGTTCTATACCTTCTACGGCAACGGCCTCGGCGCGCCGGCCGCGATCGGCGAGGCCGGCGTGGGCCGCGTGCGCGCCGTCGCGGAATGGCATCCGAACACGGGGCAGGGCATGAAGCATGCCGCCAGCGACGATTTCTACAAGGCCTTCCGCAAGCGCTATCCGGCGCCGGAAGACGATTACGTGCACCTGCGCATGCACCTGATGATCGACATGCTGGTATCGGCGATCGAAAAGGCGAAGACCACCGAGGCCGCCGCCGTCGCACGGGCGCTCGAAGGCGCGCGTTACCGCAATGACTTCCATGAAGCCACCATGCGCGCCGACGACCACCAGCTCCTGCAGCCTTTGTACGTGTCGGTGATGCGCAAGGTATCCGACGGCTCGGTGCGCTTCGATAACGAGGGCAGCGGCTACGGCTTCAAGACCGAGCGCTACCTGCCGCTGACGGAGGCCGCATTGCCGACTTCCTGCAAAATGAAGCGGCCGGGGTAAGCAACTCATCCTGCCCGCATCGCCTGCCGCTACAATAGTCGCAATGCCCGGTGCGCTACGACAGGAGGTGCAAGTTGCTCAGTCCCAATTACATTCCATCCGAACGTTTCGACGATGCGATCGATGCGCTGCGACGCGTCCGCGAAATTTACGACACCAGCATTACGCACCTGCGCGAACACCTGCAGCGTTTCGTCAACGGCGAGAACCTGCCCTCGCGCGTGCGGGCGTGCTATCCCTATGTGCGCATCCAGACCGAGACCGTGGCGCGCGCCGACTCCCGCCTGTCGTACGGCTTTGTCGCCGGGCCAGGGACCTTCGAGACCACGGTCACGCGTCCCGACCTGTTCGAGAATTACTACACCGAGCAGTTCCGGCTCCTGCTCAAGAACCACGGCCAGAACCAGCATGTGCAGCTTGAGGTCGGGGTGAGCGCGCAGCCGATCCCGATCCACTTTTCTTTCGCCCAGGACGACCACATCGAAGGCAGCATGAGCGCCGAGCGCCGCCTGGCCTTGCGCGACCTGTTCGACCTGCCGGACCTCGGCGCGATGGACGACGGCATTGCCAACGGCACCTACGAGCCCCCGCCCGGCGAGGCACAGCCGCTGGCGCTGTTCACCGCGCCGCGCGTGGATTACTCGCTGCACCGCCTGCGCCATTACACCGGCACCGGGCCGGAGCACTTCCAGAACTACGTGCTGTTCACGAACTACCAGTTCTACATCGACGAGTTCGTGCGTCTCGGCCACGAGATCATGAACCGCACGCCCGACCCGGACGCGCCCGAGGATGAAGACCATTACATCGCGTTTGTCGAACCCGGCAATGTAATCACCCGGCGCGTCGGCGAGGCGGTGCAGGAAGGCGACGATGTCGGCAAGGTACCGCCGCGCCTGCCGCAGATGCCCGGCTACCACCTGATCCGCGCGGACGGCAGCGGCATCACGATGGTGAACATCGGCGTCGGGCCGGCCAACGCCAAGACCATCACCGACCATATCGCCGTGCTGCGGCCGCATGCGTGGATGATGCTCGGCCATTGCGCCGGCCTGCGCAATACGCAGCAACTTGGCGACTACGTGCTGGCGCACGGCTATGTCCGCGAAGACCATGTGCTGGATGAAGACCTGCCGCTGTGGGTGCCGATCCCCCCGTTGGCAGAAGTGCAGGTGGCGCTGGAATCGGCGGTGGCGGAAGTGACGAAGTTGAAAGGCTATGACCTCAAGCGCGTGATGCGCACCGGCACCGTGGCCAGCACCGACAACCGTAACTGGGAGCTGCTGCCGCAGCGCACACCGGAACGCCGCTTCAGCCAGAGCCGCGCGATCGCGCTGGACATGGAAAGCGCGACCATCGCCGCCAACGGCTTCCGCTTCCGCGTGCCCTACGGCACCCTGCTGTGCGTGAGCGACAAGCCGCTGCACGGCGAGATCAAACTGCCGGGCATGGCCAACCAGTTCTATAGGGAGCGGGTCGACCAGCACCTGCGGATCGGCATCCGCGCGGTCGAGCTGCTGCGGCGCAAGGGCATCGACAAACTGCACAGCCGGAAGCTGCGCAGCTTTGCGGAAGTGGCGTTCTTGTAAGAGGGGAAGGGCGAGCTCAGCTGGCTTTGAGGCGCAGCACAGTGATCCTGTCGCAACGCCCTTCGACGGCCAGCGCCCCGACGTAGTCCTTGCCGACGGGGAGATCGACCGTCGTCCAGTCCTCCCGCACGCTGCGCGGCGGCGCCAGCCGCAGCCAGCCCTGCGCACGGGCGTCGCAATCCACCGCATAGGCACGCAGGGGCAGCGATACCCCCATGCCAGTGGCCTTGGACACCGCTTCCTTGCGGCTCCAGCAGCGCACGGTGGCGACCTTCCCGTCCGGCATGCGGCGCAGCGCGGCGATTTCGTCCGGATGGAAGCCTGCGGCGATGTCGTGGTATTCCTGCGGCGCGTTGGCCTGCTCCACATCGATCCCCACCCTCTGGAAACGCGAGACCGCCACCCATACCTGGTTGCCGGCATGCGTGACATTGCATCCCACCGTGCATCCCGGCAGTTCCGGCTTTCCCCAGGTATTGCTGCGGATGATCTGCGCCGGGTCCATGCCGCCATAATGCACAGCCATCTTCCGCAGCATGGTCCTGCCGAGCAGGTTGCGCAGGCTGTCTTCATGGCGCGGGAAGCGTGCCGCGCGCGCATGCTCATCCTGCAGGGTGTTTTTCAGCGCGAAGGAATGCAGCGGCGTCTGGTGCCGCCAGTCGAAAGAAAGGCCGATGCAGAGCGTGCTGCCTTCGGCCAGTTCGGGGTAGTCGAGGTCGAGCGGGGATTCGGCATCGACCTTCAGATCAATCGGGGCGCTCAGGAGCGATGAGGCTGTGGGCATCAGTTTTCCGGATTCGCAATGACACCCGGCAATAATACGGCAGAAACGTCATGCCGCGGCAAGACCGTCGTGCTGCAGCGCCGCATTCGCCACACTCGGATTGTCCTCAAATTGCCATATAGCGTCCCGGTTTGTGGTTCACCGCGAGCGTCAGGTTGAGCATGGCGGCGCCGAGCAGCGAGATCGCAACCGAGGTCAGCGAAATCATCGGGATCGAGAGCATCAGGATCGAGGCATCGAGCACGAGCTGCACGAGCCCGGCCCGCAGGCCATAGCGTTCCTGCAGGTAGAGCACGAGCACATTGATGCCGCCGAGGCTGGCGCGATGGCGGAACAGCACGAGCAGGCCGACGCCGCACAGCAGGCCGCCCATGGTCGCGCCATAGAGCGGATTGAGCGATTCCATCGCAAACACGAGCGGCAGCACTTCCGAAAACGCTGACAGCAGCGCGACCGCTGCAAAGGTCTTGAGCGTGAACTTCCAGCCCATCTTCTTCACCGCGAGGAAGTAGAAGGGGACATTGATCGCAAAGAAGAGCTTGCCGAAGCTCAGGCCGGTGAAGTAATGCAGCAGGAAGGCGATGCCCACCGTGCCGCCTGTGATCAGGCTGGCCTTGCCAAGCATGGCCACGCCTAGCGAAACGAGGAGAGTGCCGGTCAAGAGCGCCTGCATGTCGTCGAACAGCGTGTGCTGCTGCATGCGCGGCGTCTGTCCCGACTCGCGGTTGTGCTGGTCGATCATTGCCGGCATGGCTGCGGCGGTGGCGGGTTGGGGGTGGTTCATGGTCGTTGAATCGTTCCGCGTCTTGCCTCTTTTGAATGCAGGACGCACATCACAAAAATGGATTTCGGCGCAAGCATAATTCAGCCGAGGCGCGAATTTTATTGACCTCGATCAAGGATTTCAAACCCCGCGTGCAGCCATGCTTCATGCAGCGAATTGATAACTTCGGATGAGAAGCATTCATTTGAATGATTGTTCGGGCGCACTTACTATTTTCCGCAGATTGAACGGCATGCGCGAAAGCATTCCGACGATCCGTTGATTTCGATATTTTCCGGAAGACCCACATGGATTTCGAGTTTTCGCCGCGCGTGCAGCAGCTCAAACGACAGCTGCAGGATTTCATGGACAACTACGTCGTGCCCAACCTGCCGCTGTGGCGCCAGGAGATTGGTGACGGCCTGCAGCATCCGGCGTGCATGGAAGACCTGAAGGCGCTTGCGAAGTCGGAAGGCTTGTGGAACCTATTCCTGCCCGCGCTGGAAAAGGAGCATGGCGGGCAGGGCCTGACCAATCTCGACTACGCGCCGCTTGCCGAAATCATGGGCCGCGTGCACTGGGCCGCGGAAGCCTTCAACTGCAGCGCGCCCGACTCCGGCAACATCGAACTGCTGCACATGTTCGGCAGCGAGGAACAGCGCGAACGCTGGCTCGCACCGCTGCTCGATGGCAGCATCCGCTCCTGCTTCGCGATGAGCGAACCCGATGTCGCCTCCTCCGACGCAACCAACATCCAGCTGTCCATCCGCCGCGAGGGCGATGAATACGTGATCAACGGCCGCAAGTGGTTCATCTCCGGCGCGGCCCACCCGCTATGCCGCTTTGCCATCGTGATGGGTGTGACGAATCCGGATGCCGAAGTGCACCGCCGCCAGAGCATGGTCATCGTGCCCTTCGACACGCCCGGCCTCAAGGTCGTGCGCAACATCCCCGTGATGAGCCACCACTTCCCCGGCGGTCACTGCGAGATGGTGTTCCGCGACGTGCGCGTGCCGCGCAGCAACCTGATCCATGAGGAAGGTGCCGGCTTCGCCATGGCCCAGGCACGCCTCGGCCCCGGCCGCATCCACCACTGCATGCGCTCCCTCGGCCAGGCCGAACTGGCGCTCGAACTGATGTGCGAACGCGCGGCAGACCGCCGCACGTTCGGGCGCTATCTGCACCAGCATGCCAACGTCGCCGAATGGATCGCGCTGTCGCGCATGGAAATCGAACAGGCGCGCTTGCTGGTGCTCAAGACCGCATGGATGATCGACCGCTACGGCGCCAAGGGCGCGGCGCGCGAGATCGCGATGATCAAGGCGATCGTTCCGCGCCTGCACACGACGATCTGCGACCGCGCCATGCAGGTGTTCGGCGCGATGGGCCTCAGCCCCGACACGCCGCTGGCGGAACTGTGGACCTGGGGCAGGGTGCTGCGCATCGCCGACGGGCCTGACGAAGTACACCTGCGCACCGTCGCGCGGCAGGAAATGGAAGCGGCGGCGGAACGGCGCGGCGCCACTTTGCCCTACCTGAATACGCCGGATTTCGTTTGACACTAGAATGGATGGCATTGCTCACAGCCCCCGCAGCATTGCTTCATCCGGTGTCATGACCTTACCCGCCCAAGAACAATCCGGCGTCGCCGGCATTCCCGCGCTTTCCGTTCCCTTGCTTTCGCTCGCCGCCTTCGGCAGCGGCATCTCGCTGCGCGTCACCGATCCGATGCTGCCGCAACTGGCGCAGGAGTTTTCGGTGACGCTGGGCGATGCGTCCAACGTGATCACCGTCTTCTCCATCGCCTACGGCCTGTCGCAACTGTTCTTCGGCCCGGTCGGCGACCGCTACGGCAAGTATCTCGTCGTTGCCTACGCCACGATGGCTTGCGCGCTCACCGCGCTGCTCTGCGCACTCGCTCCCGGCTTTGCACCGCTGCTCGCCGCGCGGCTGACTGCCGGCGCCACCGCCGCGGCCATCATTCCGCTGTCGATGGCCTGGATCGGCGACGTCATTCCCTACCACCAGCGGCAGCCGGTGCTGGCGCGCTTCCTGATCGGGCAGATCCTCGGGCTGGCGACCGGCGTCCTGATCGGCGGTTTCGCTGCCGACGCCGGCAACTGGCGGCTGCCGTTCTTCCTGGTCGCCGCGATTTTCCTCGCCGTTAGCCTCGCGCTGCTGGCGCTGAACCGGCAGCTGCCGCCGGAGGCCCGGAAAGTGCGCCGTGCAGAAGGCGCCGTCGTCGCGCGCATGATCGGCGAGTTCAGGCATATCCTGAGCCTGCCCTGGGCGCGCATGGTGCTGCTGTCAGTCTTTCTCGAAGGCGCGTTCCTGTATGGCGCGTTCGCCTTCATCGCTTCCCACGTGCACCACACCTACGGACTCTCGCTGACTTCGTCCGGTGCGCTGGTGATGCTGTTCGGCCTCGGCGGTTTTGTCTTCGCGGTGGCGTCCGCGACACTGGTACGCCGCCTCGGTGAAGTCGGACTGTCGCTGTGGGGCGGCATTTTCGTCGCGCTGGCGCTGCTCGCCACCGGCCTTGCCCCTGTCTGGTGGTGGGCCGTCGGCGGCTGCTTCGGCGCCGGCCTCGGCTTTTACATGCTGCACAACACGATGCAGATCAATGCCACGCAGATGGCGCCGGAGCGGCGCGGGGCGGCGGTATCGGCCTTCGCTTCCTGCTTCTTCCTCGGGCAGTCGGTCGGGGTCGGCATCGCCGGCCTGTTGGTCGAGCGTCTCGGCACGGCGAACGTCATGCTCGCCGGCGCCGCCGGTGTGCTTGCCGTCGCGGTCCGGTTCAGCATGAAACTGAAGGCGCGAGGTCCGCGCCACTAAAAAATACTCAAGGAGACAAACATGAACGATCCACTTTGGTCACCAAGCCCCGAACGCATTGCCTCCAGCCGCATCACCGATTACATGCGCTGGCTGGGCAGCGAAAAGAAGGTGCGCGTCGACAGCTACGAGGCCTTGTGGCAATGGTCGGTGGATGAACTGCCGGCCTTCTGGGAATCCATCTGGCAATACTTCGAGGTGCAAAGCAGCGTGCCCTATGGGCGCGTGATCGATGCGGAAAAAATGCCGGGCGCAAAGTGGTTCGAAGGCAGCCGCATCAACCTCGCCGAGCAGGTGTTCCGCTTCCATCGCGAAGACGGCGAGACGCCTGCCGTGATCGGCAAGTCGGAAGTCCGCCCGACAGTCCACCTCTCGTGGAACGCGCTGCGGCAACAGATTGCCTCGGTAGCGAATGCCCTGCGCGGCATGGGCGTGCAGCCCGGCGACCGTGTGGTTTCCTACCTGCCCAACATCCCCGAGACCGTCGTTGCCTTCTATGCCTGCGCCAGCATCGGCGCCACCTGGTCCAGCTGTTCGCCCGACATGGGCACGCCCAGCGTGCTCGACCGTTTCGGACAGATCGCGCCCAAGGTCTTGCTGGCGGTCGACGGCTACCGCTACGGCGGCAAGGATTTCGACCGCCTGGAGGTGGTGAAGGGACTGGTGAAGTCACTGCCCAGCCTGGAGCATGTGGTGCTGCTGCCGTACCTGAATGCCGATGCGCGGCTGGAAGGCGCACACCTGTGGCAGGAACTGCTGGAACAGGGCGGGGAAATGCGCTTCGAACAGCTCCCGTTCGACCATCCGCTGTGGGTGGTCTACTCCTCCGGCACCACCGGCATGCCCAAGCCCATCGTCCACGGGCATGGTGGCGTGCTGCTCGAAAGCCTCAAGGGACACGGCCTGCACCTCGGACTGGGCGAACAGGACCGCTTCATGTGGTTCTCGACCACCGGCTGGATCATGTGGAACTCGCAGGTCACCGGCCTCCTGCTCGGCTCGACCATTGCGATCTACGACGGCAACCCCGGTTATCCGGACCTCGGCACCCTATGGAAATTCGCGGAGGAGGCCGACCTCAGCGTGTTCGGCGCCGGCGCGGCCTACTTCGCCAACTGCATGAAAGCCGGCATCGTGCCGCGCGCACTGGCGAAGCTGGAACGTCTGCACACCGTCGGCTCGACCGGGTCGCCGCTGCCGGCAGAGGCATTCACCTGGATCTATGACCAGCTCGGCCCCGACATTCTGCTCGCCTCCATCAGCGGCGGCACCGATATCGCCGCCGCCTTCGTCGGCGCCTGTCCCATCCTGCCCCTGTACGCCGGCGAGATGCAGTGCCGCTGCCTGGGCATCGCCGTGTATGCGATGGACGAGCAGGGAAGGCCCCTGGACGACGCGGTCGGCGAACTTGTGGTGACCAAGCCCATGCCCTCCATGCCGCTGTACTTCTGGAACGATCCGCAGGGCCTGCGCTACCACGACAGTTACTTCGACATGTATCCCGGCTGGTGGCGGCACGGCGACTGGCTGCGCATCACGCCGCGCGGCGGCGCCGTCATCTACGGCCGCTCCGATACCACCATCAACCGCCACGGCATCCGCATGGGAACGAGCGAGATCTACCGCGTGGTGGAAGCGATGCCGGAAATCCTCGACAGCCTGGTGGTGGACCTCGAATACCTCGGCCGCGAATCCTACATGCCGCTGTTCGTGGTGCTCCGTCCCGGCGTGACGCTCGACCGGGCGCTGGTTGCACGCATTGCCGGCGGCATCCGCACCGCACTGTCCGCACGGCATGTCCCGAATGACGTGTTCGCCGTCGCCGAGATTCCCCGCACGCTCACCGGCAAGAAGATGGAACTGCCGGTCAAGAAACTTTTGCTCGGCATGAAGGTCGATGAAGTAGCGAACCCGGACGCGATGAGCAACCCGGGCAGTCTCGATTTTTTCGTCGACTTCGCGCGGCGGCGGGCGGCCTCCGCTGCCTGAACGCAACGGGAGCCGTACATGGAACAGCGCCAGGACTGGCACACAGAAGCATACAAAGGCATGGAAGTGCACGTGACGGCGCTGCCGAAGGATGACAGCGGCTCGGCCTGGGACTACACGGTGCGCGTGACGCAACCGGGCGAGGATTCCAGCGCCGAGAGCGAACTGACGGCGTCGGCGGGCGACGACGCCGATTTCCCCACCGAAGAAGCCGCGGTCGAAGCGGGCTTTGTGCGCGGCTATTCGCTGGTCGACGCAATGTCGCGCTAAGCCTCTCCATCCAAATTAACCGACCTTAATATTGATTTCTCTCCATGCAGCGAACGCTGCAGAATCGCCGCCTTTTGCGTCACCGGAACGGAGGAGAGAAATTGATCAGCACTATCCCAATCGAAAGAATAGCTGTCCGCTGCCAGCTGACCAGCCCGGCACAGCAGTTGGCCGACGCCGTCCGGAAGCACGACATAGAGTCGGTACGCGACCTGATTGCGAGGGGCTCGGCCGTCACCCAAACCGGCACGGAGGGCCTGAACTGTGCAGTCGTCGAAAACGCGATCACCGCGCTTTTTGAAGATCGCAACAGCAGTGAGAAATGCAAGGAAGCGATGCTGGAGACGTTGACGGGCTATCGTGGATTCAATCGCCGGTATATCCCCGGCTTCGTATTCAAGCTGCCACTCGACGATGCAAGACAGGCCATCCATTTCTTCGTCGGCGCCGGAACAGCTCCCCGCATCAGCAAGGTAGGCGGCACGCAATCAACAAGCCACGACGTCTGCGAGTTGGTACATCAGCTGCAAAAGGAGCGGCTGGAGCAATATGCCGAGTACCGCCGTGAGAAAATCCTCAAGCACAATTTGGAAGACAAGGGACCGCTTTCGCCATTCTTCTACGAGAAAAGGGATCGCCGAATCAACCTGAATGGCGTTATCAAAGGCACAGACAAGGACAACGAGAGTGCTTCTTACCTCTGCCGCCATATCGATGCCGTCATGCGCGGAATGGAACAAGACGGGCTGGAACCACACCAGGTGCTCAAGGAACGGTTGGGAATATTCTCAAGCAAGGAAGCAGCACACAAGTTGCTCAATTCCATTGGCTATGAAAACCTGGAAAAGCTCAGCGATCCGAGGGCGCCTAGCGTCCAATGCAGCAATAGCGGGTTCGGCAAGCTGTCCTATAAGCTTAGTGGCGAACTGAAGGAAGGCGAGTCCAGGAGCTGGAGGATGCGCTTCCAGGCTTCTGCCACCACGGGCCACGTCATGACCCTGCATCTGCAAAAGAAGAATGGGCGGATTCGCATTGCCGTGCACGATTCGAATCTCACGGCGAACATGAAACACATCGAATTCCTCGGGGAGGACAAGGAAGGAATTGCCAACTTGACCCTTCAGCAATTCATGACTGGTAAATACGAGATTCCACCGGAGACATTTTCCGTATTCGGCGTTTCCGAGTCGTTCGTGAAAAAGTACGCAGGACGGCTGATCGATCAGGATTTGCAATGTCAAGTCGACAGCCTCTGGGATGCGCTGACGGAAGGAGGGGCAGAGCACATTCTCGCAGTCTCTCGGGCATTGGCGGAATACCGTAGTTCTGGCGATGAGATTTTGCAACTTCTTGGAAAAAGAGTTGCCGACAGGGGAGCAGGCTCGGCGGCGCTCGGCCTGGCCCTCGAACGCGGGCACGCCGAGGCCATGCGTGCATTCGGGGCAGTGCTAAAACAAATTCCTGAACAACAACGTGCCGACATCTTGTCCGTCCTGCTCGACTTAAAGAATTCCCAAGATTACTCAGGACTCACTTTGGCTCTCGGCCATGGTCACGCGGCGGCCGTCGATGCCCTCGGCGAGTTGCTGGAACTGATCCCTGAAAACATACGCCTCTCGGCCTTGCCCGATGCGCTGGCTGGCAACAACGCAATGCAGTTCCCTGGACTGGTTATGGCTCTCTGTCATGGCCACGGGGCGGCGGTGAGGGCTTTTGGAAGACTGCTGAAAATTCTCCCCGAAATCCAGCACTCCATCGTCTTGCCCAAGCTTCTGGCGTCTAACAGCAGGGCGGAACGTCCAGGCCTGGCTCTCGCTCTCGCGCGTGGTCATGCCGATGCGGTGAGAGCCTTCGGAGAACTGCTGAAGCTGATCCCTGAAAATCGCCGCTCCATTTACTTGCCCAGCTTGTTGGAGGCACGGGGTTTGGACGGGATATCGGGACTGGAATGTGGCTTGAGAAACCAGAGGAAAGACGCTGATCTCGCATTCACAGAGATTGTGCAGGCCAATGCAATGCACCTTTCCAAAAATGCTCGTGCAAGCCTGTCGAGAATGATCCGGGATGCGCATGAAATCAGGAAATGGTATTCACTTTGCATCCCGGTTAACGAGCCTTACTACACGGAGTTAATCAGGGATCGGAGCTTCCATAAGCAATTCAAGGACATGAAAGAGGCGCTGAAACGCTGAGTCTCCGCGGCTGCGCACATCGGCTCCGAGGAGGGAGATTGATTAATATTCCAGTTGAAAGAGTAACCGTCCGCTGTCGGCCGCCGGGCGCGGCGATCCAATTGGCGGACGCCGTTCGCAAGCAAGACGTAGAGTCCGTTCGCAAATTGATTGCAAGTGATGCCACAGCGAGGCAAGCGGGCAATGAGGGCCTGGAATGTGCAGTCATCGAAAACGCGATCACTGCGCTGTTCCAGGATCGCTTCAGCAGCGAAGAGTGTAAAGCGGCGTTATTGAAGGAGTTGACGGCTTATCGCGGATTCAATCGCCGCCACATTCCCGACTTTGTATTCAAGCTGCCGCTCAATGACGCAAGACAAGCTATTC
>NZ_DASRXF010000176.1:0-11531 GCF_035654295.1 Noviherbaspirillum sp.
TGGCGAAGTCCGGGTTCTTGGCCAGCCCGAGGAAGGAGCCGGCACGCTTGCGCGTGGCGCAGTATTCCGGCAGGTAGCGGCCGGCCTGGCGCATCAGCCACAGCGGCGTGTAGTCGGTGGGCTGGCGCAGCAGCGCGCGCAGGAAGGTGTCGTTCTGGAGGGGGGCGAACTTGGATGACATGGAAAGCCTTTCACGAATCCGCCATTATCGCCGATGCCGCCGCTCCGGGGCCAAGAGCATGTTTCCTGTTGGCATGGGCGGCGGGTTCAGGGCGCGAGGCGGCCGCGCTGCTCCTGGTCGGCGATGCGCCGGATGTAGGCAGCGAAGTCGGGGTCTTCGCCGCGCAGGAGCTGGGGCAGGAGGAAGTAGAAGTCTTCCCGCTGGCACCACTCGCGCATGTAGTCATCCCACGAGTGCCAACGCCGCAGGGCCACGCCCTTCATGTCCGGTTCGTAGGACACGATGTAGGCGCGCTCGAACAGGGCGATCAGCATTTCGAAGATGATCAGCATGCGCTCGCGCTGCTCGTCGGTCAGGTCCGGCGTGGAGGTCGTGGTGCGCAGCTTGAGGTCGGGATGGACGAGAACGATCTTCAGGAAATCGTGGTACGCATCCTGCAGCAGCTGGTAGGCTTCCTCGTCCTCGGCGTCGCGCTCCTTGCGCTGTTCGAAGAGGAACAGGAAGATCGCGAACGGCAAGCCGAACACGGTGACGATGAAGCTGGCGACTTCCCAGAAATCGGGATTGAGCAGGAATTCCATGACAACCTCTCAGGTAGTCGCTCTATGCTACCGTTATTTACGTCAGGAATCATCTGCGGGCGGCGACCGCCGCGGCCAGCAGGCCGGCCCAGGCAGTGCAGCCCTTGGCGGAGGGATGATAGCCGTCCGAGGCCATCATGGCGCGGTCTGTCGTGTCGAGGGCGAGCGGGACGTGACAGACATGTCCGCACTCGCCGGCGATTTCCTGTGCAGCACGATCCAGTACGCTCGCCTTCAGGCCCATGATCCAGCGCAGCGGCTGCGGCAGTGCGGGAAAATGGCGCAGCGGCGGCACGCCGGAGAGCAGGATGAGGCCGGGCCGGCAACGCTGCTCCACGGCCTGCAGGACCTGCCGCAGGTCGCGCTCCCAGTGCGCGACCGGGCGGAACGCCGTCGTGTCGTTGACGCCGAAGGCGACCAGCGCGACGTCGACGGGCGCGGGCGGAATGGCGGGGATCACGGTTTCCAGCGCCTCGCGCGCCGTCACGCCGTTCTTGCCGCAGGCGCGCCAGGCCACCGGCCTTTGCATCGCCTCGGCCATCGCTTGCGCGAGCTGGCCGGTGATCGCTTCGTCATGCGTGCCGACGCCGACGCCAGCGACCGGGGATTCGCCCACGGTCAGCAGGGACAAGGGCGTACCGGCATAGGCCCCACCGCACAGGCCTTCAAGCGGTCCGCCGGCTTCCGGCAGGCGCGGGGTGACGCGGCGCGTGTACTTCCCCTGCGCAATCAGCAAGGGCAGCATGGGGAAGGCGACCAATTCCGGCAGATAGCGACGCATCCTGATCCTTGTCGGGGCGCTTCAGCGCAGCTGCATGTGTTCGATCTTGATGCACTTATCCATCACAACGGCAAGCCCTGCTTTCTCGGCGCGGGCGGCGGCCGCATCGTCGACGACGCCGAGCTGCATCCATACGGCGCGAGCACCGATGGCGATTGCCTCGTCGACGGCCGCGCCGACTTCCGCCGACTTGCGGAAGCAGTCGACCACATCGATCCGACCGCCTTCCTTCCGTATCGCCGCATTCGCCTCGGTCAGTGACGCATGGCAAGGATGTCCAAGGATGTGAGTACCTGCGTACGCGGGGTTCACCGGAAGGATACGATAGCCGTGGGCCTGCAGGTATTGCGCCACTTCATGACTTGGGCGATCCGTCCTTGCGGACAGGCCGACGACGGCAATCGTCTTGCTTTCGGCAAGGATGCCGCGGATGCGCTGTTCTTCGTCCATTCCTTCGTCCATTCCAATTCCTGTGATGGATATCTGCCGGTCTGGCCGGCCCGGCGGAATGCCAATAAAAAAGGCAGCCGAAGCTGCCTTTTCATTGTACTGCCTGCCTTGCCTAACGCTTGCTTAGCGCTTACGACGGAGCTTTTCGATCGCTGCCAGCTGCGCAACTGCCGCAGCCAGTTCCGCCTGTGCCTTGGCGTAGTCGATTTCCGACTCGCGGTTGGCCAGCGCTTCTTCAGCCAGTTTCTTCGCTTCGGCCGCTTTCGCCTCGTCCAGGTCGTGACCGCGGATGGCGGTATCGGCCAGCACGGTGACGACGTTCGGTTGCACTTCGAGGATACCGCCCGCGACGAATACGAATTCCTCGTCCGCCTGGCCCGGCACCTTGATGCGCACCGCACCCGGCCTGATGCGCGTGATCAGCGGGGTGTGCTGGGGATAGATACCCAGTTCACCTGCCTCACCCGGCAACGCGACGAATTCGGCTTCGCCGGCGAAGATTTCCTCTTCGGCGGAGACGACGTCTACGTGGATAGTTTGTGCCATGTTAGAACCTTTGTTGTTCGTCTGAAGTCCAGACCGGTTGCTTGCAGTCCGCTGCAGTCAGGCGAGGCACGCTACCCTGTGCCCTGCCCGGCTGCGGCGCACTGCACCGCGCACGACTTAGATCTTCTTGGCCTTTTCGATTGCTTCCTCGATCGTGCCGACCATGTAGAACGCCTGCTCCGGCAGGTGATCGAGTTCGCCGGAAGCGATCATCTTGAAGCCCTTGATCGTTTCCTTCAGCGGAACGTACTTGCCCGGGGAGCCGGTGAACACTTCAGCAACGTGGAACGGCTGGGACAGGAAACGCTGCATCTTGCGAGCGCGTGCCACGACCAGCTTGTCTTCCGGCGCCAGTTCGTCCATGCCCAGAATCGCGATGATGTCGCGCAGTTCCTTGTAGCGCTGCAGGGTGCCCTGGACGGCGCGCGCGGTCTCGTAGTGCTCGGCGCCGACGACGTTCGGGTCCAGCTGACGCGAGGTCGAGTCGAGCGGGTCCACTGCGGGGTAGATACCCAGTGCAGCGATGTCACGCGACAACACGACGGTGGAGTCGAGGTGGGCGAAGGTGGTTGCCGGGGACGGGTCGGTCAAGTCATCAGCAGGGACGTACACGGCCTGGATGGAGGTGATCGAACCCGTCTTGGTCGAGGTGATGCGCTCTTGCAGACGGCCCATTTCTTCGGCCAGCGTCGGCTGGTAACCCACCGCGGAAGGCATACGGCCCAGCAGTGCGGACACTTCGGTACCGGCCAGGGTGTAACGGTAGATGTTATCCACGAAGAACAGAACGTCACGGCCTTCGTCACGGAAGGATTCGGCGATGGTCAGACCGGTCAGCGCCACGCGCAGACGGTTGCCCGGCGGCTCGTTCATCTGGCCGTACACCATCGACACCTTCGAGTTGGCCAGGTTGTCCAGGTCAACGACCTTGGAGTCAGCCATTTCGTGGTAGAAGTCGTTACCTTCACGGGTACGCTCACCCACGCCGGCGAACACGGACAGACCCGAGTGTGCCTTCGCGATGTTGTTGATGAGTTCCATCATGTTCACGGTCTTGCCCACACCTGCACCGCCGAACAGACCGACCTTACCGCCCTTGGCGAACGGGCAGACCAGGTCAATCACCTTAATGCCGGTTTCCAGCAGTTCCTGCGACGGGGACAGCTCGTCGTAGGCCGGAGCCTTGCGGTGGATCGATGCGGTTTGTGCCGCGTTCACCGGACCGCGCTCGTCGATCGGGTTGCCCAGCACGTCCATGATGCGGCCCAGGGTTGCCGGACCGACCGGCACCGAGATCGGTGCGCCGGTGTTCTTGATGAGCATGCCGCGACGCAGACCGTCGGAAGAGCCCAGCGCAATGGTACGGACGACGCCGTCGCCAAGCTGCTGCTGCACTTCGAGGGTCAGCGCGGAGCCTTCCATCTTCAGCGCATCGTAAACCTTGGGCATCGCGTTGCGCGGGAATTCCACGTCAACCACTGCGCCGATACACTGAACGATTTTGCCTTCAGCCATTTTCGTTCCTTCAATATAAGTAGATTCTTTTAGTTAAACCGCAGCCGCACCGGCGACGATCTCGGACAGTTCCTTGGTAATCGCAGCCTGGCGAGTCTTGTTGTACACAAGCTTCAACTCGCTGATCACGTTACCTGCGTTATCGGAAGCAGCCTTCATCGCCACCATCCGCGCCGACTGTTCAGACGCCATGTTTTCTGCAACGGCCTGATAAATCAGCGCTTCGACATATCGCACCAGCAGTTCGTCGATCACGGACTGGGCATCCGGCTCGTAGAGGTAATCCCACGAGTGCGAATTCTTGTCCGCTTCCATACGCTCTGCCGACAGCGGCAGCAACTGGTCCATCATCGGTTCCTGCTTCATCGTGTTGATGAACTTGGTGTAGAACAGGTAGACCGCATCCAGCTTGCCTTCCTGGTACGCATCGAGCAGCACCTTGACGGGGCCGATCAGCTTGTCCAGGTGCGGCGTGTCGCCGAGGCCGACGGCCTGCGACACCACCTTGCCACCGATACGGTTCAGGAAACCGAGACCCTTGTTGCCGATTGCGACTGCTTCAACCTTCTTGCCCTGACCTTCGAGCTCGCGCACCTTGTTGGTCACCTGACGCAGCACGTTGGTGTTCATGCCGCCGCACAGACCCTTGTCGGTCGTGACGACGATGATGCCCACCGTCTTTGCCGTGTCCTGCTTGACCAGGAAGGGATGCGTGTACTCCGGGTTGGCCTGCGCCAAGTGAGCGGCGATATTACGAATCTTGTCACTGTAGGGACGGGCCGAACGCATCCGGTCCTGCGCCTTGCGCATCTTGGATGCGGCGACCATTTCCATCGCCTTGGTGATCTTCTTCGTGTTCTCTACGCTCTTGATCTTGCCGCGTATCTCTTTGCCTGCAGCCATGAGTATTTACTCCTTCAGCCCCAGTGATCAGAAAGTTTTCTTGAAGGCGGCAATCGCGGCGGCAAGTTCGGCTTCGCCGTCCTTGTCGAGTTGCTTGGTGTCTTCAATCTTCTGCAGCAGGGCGCCGTGGCTCGTCTTCATGAAGTTGTGCAGTCCGGATTCGAACGCCAGCACCTTCTTGACGTCGATGTCGTCGAAGTAGCCCTTGTTCACTGCGAACAGCGACACGGCCATCAGCGAGATCGGCAGCGGCGAGTACTGCGGCTGCTTCAGCAGTTCGGTCACGCGTGCGCCGCGGTCGAGCTGCTTGCGGGTGGCTTCGTCGAGGTCAGAAGCGAACTGCGCGAACGCGGCCAGTTCACGGTACTGCGCCAGGTCGGTACGAATACCGCCGGACAGGCCCTTGATGACCTTGGTCTGAGCAGCACCACCGACGCGGGACACCGAGATACCTGCGTTGATCGCGGGACGGATACCGGCGTTGAACAGCGAGGTCTCCAGGAAGATCTGGCCGTCGGTAATGGAAATCACGTTGGTCGGAACGAACGCGGAAACGTCGCCTGCCTGGGTTTCGATGATCGGCAGTGCGGTCAGCGAACCGGTCTGGCCCTTCACTTCACCCTTGGTGAACGCTTCGACGTAGTCGGGGTTCACGCGCGCTGCACGCTCGAGCAGACGGGAGTGGAGATAGAACACGTCGCCCGGATAGGCTTCGCGGCCCGGCGGACGGCGCAGCAGCAGGGAAACCTGACGGTAGGCGACTGCCTGCTTGGACAGGTCGTCATAAATAATCAGTGCATCCTGGCCGCGGTCGCGGAAGTATTCGCCCATGGAGCAGCCGGAGTAGGCGGCGATGTACTGCATCGCGGCGGATTCGGAAGCGTTGGCGGCAACAACGATGGTGTAGTCCATCGCGCCGTGCTGCTCGAGAGCGCGCACGATGTTCTTGACCGTCGATGCCTTCTGGCCGATCGCGACGTAGATACACGTCATGTTCTGGCCCTTCTGGTTGATGATGGCATCAACCGCGACGGCCGACTTGCCGGTCTGACGGTCGCCGATGATCAGCTCGCGCTGGCCACGGCCGATCGGCACCATGGAGTCGATTGCCTTGAGGCCGGTCTGCATCGGCTGGGACACGGACTGGCGTGCAATAACGCCCGGCGCAACCTTTTCGATCACGTCGGTCAGCTTGGCATTGATCGGGCCCTTGCCGTCGATCGGCTGGCCCAGTGCGTTGACCACGCGGCCAACCAGTTCCGGACCAACCGGCACTTCCAGCACGCGGCCGGTGCACTTGACGGTGTCGCCTTCGGAAATGTGTTCGTACTCGCCCAGGATAACGGCGCCGACGGAGTCGCGCTCGAGGTTCAGCGCCAGACCGAAGGTGTTGCCCGGGAATTCCAGCATCTCGCCCTGCATCGCGTCGGAAAGACCGTGGATGCGGCAGATACCGTCGGTCACGGAAATCACCGTGCCCTGATTGCGAATCTCAGCGGTGTCGCCAAGGCCTTGAATCCGGCTCTTGATCAGTTCGCTGATTTCAGACGGGTTGAGTTGCATGTTAACTCCTAAATTTTTTAATCTCTGCTTACGCCAGCGTGAGCATGGCCGCGATCACGACGCGAGGGCTACGTACATCTTCTGCAGCTTGGCGCGGACGGAAGTGTCGAGCACTTCGTCGCCAACGGTGACGCGCACGCCACCGATCAGCGCGCTGTCCACCGTCACGGTCGGGTTCAGCTTGCGGCCGAATTTCTTTTCCAGCGTCGCCACCAGGTCTTTCACCTGAGCGTCAGTCAGCGCAAACGCGCTCGTGATTTCCGCATCTGCGGCGCCTTCGGATGCATTCTTCAATGCAAAGAATTGCGCGGCGATTTCGGGCAGCAGTGCGAGTCGACCGTTTTCGACCAGCATCCCGACGAAGTTTTTCGCTTCGGGGGAGACATTGGACTTCAACAGCGACAAGAACGTTTCCGATACCTGCCGATCCGAGATCTTCGGATTGCTGGCGAAAGACTTGACGTCGGGGAGAGCGGCAACGGCCGCCATTTCCGACACGAGGTCGGACCAGGCGGCCAGGTTGCCGGACTTGGCTACACGGAACAGTGCTTCGGCGTAAGGACGAGCAATCGTTGCGAGTTCGGCCATGATTACAGCTCGGTCTTCAGTTGGTTCAGCAGGTCGGCGTGGGCCGCTGCGTTCACCTCACGCTTGAGGATCTGCTCGGCGCCCTTGACCGCGAGAGTCGCGACCTGGGCACGCAGTTCGTCGCGTGCACGAGTAACTTGCTGTTCTGCATCGGCTTTGGCAGCGGCGACAATGCGTGCTGCTTCTTCGGATGCGGCTTTCTTGGCGTCGTCGATGATCGATTGGGCGCGCTTTTCGGCGTCGATGATGCGCTTCTGGCCTTCGTCGCGGGCGGAAGAGAGTTCAGCCTGCGCGCGCTTGGCGGCTTCGGCCATTTCTGCTTTGCCCCGGTCGGCGGCTGCCAGGCCGCTCGCGATCTTCTCGGCGCGCTCGTCGAGCGCCTTCATCAGCGGCGGCCACACGAACTTCATCGTGAACCACGCGAGGACGAAGAAGACCACGAACTGCGCAAACAAGGTTGCATTTAAGTTCACGGTGTTTTCCTTCTCAGAATAACGAGAGCCGAACCTGGGATCGGTCCGGCTGCGGGAAATTCAGCGATAGGCTGATTACTTCGCGATGAACGGGTTTGCGAAAGCAAACAGCATGGCGATACCAACACCGATCAGGAACGCTGCGTCGATCAGACCAGCCAGCAGGAACATCTTGGTCTGCAGGGTGTTCATCAGTTCAGGCTGACGTGCGGATGCTTCGAGGTACTTGCCGCCCATGATGGCGATACCGATACATGCGCCGATAGCGCCCAGGCCGATGATGAGACCGCAAGCCAAAGCAACAAAAGAAATGTCAGTCATGAGAGTTCCTTCAAAAGGTTAAGGTTAAAAACAAAAACTAAAAAACAAACTTCTTTACTTACTACTATCCTGAGGATTCTTTAGTGGGCTTCGTGGGCCTGGCCGATGTACACGAGCGTCAGCATCATGAAGATGAACGCCTGCAGCAGCACGATCAGGATGTGGAAGATTGCCCACATCGAGCCGGCGATCACGTGGCCGATGAAACCGAATGCGGTTGCCATCGAGCCGAGCAGTGCGATCAGCAGGAACAGCAGTTCGCCTGCGTACATGTTGCCGAAGAGTCGCATGCCCAGCGAAACGGTACGGGCCACATATTCGATCGCGTTCAGCAGGACGTTGAACGGCGCCATCCAAATGCCGAACGGTGCTGCCAGCCACTCGTGCAACCAGCCGCCCATGCCCTTGATCTTGATGTTGTAGTAGATCACGACGGCCAGCACGCCGAGGGCCATGCCCAGGGTGCCGTTGAGGTCGGCGGTCGGCACCACGCGGTGGTACGGGAACACGTTTTCAAGGCCGAACAGCGAGAACAGTGCGGCGAACATATCCACCGGCAGGAAGTCCAGCGAGTTCATCAGCGCGACCCAGACGAAGACCGTCAGCGCCAGCGGGGCGATGAAGCGGCGGTCGCCGTGGACGATGGCCTTGGACTGGTCTTCGACCATCTCGACAACCATTTCAACGAAAGCCTGGAAACGGCCCGGCACGCCGGAGGTCGCCTTGCGTGCAGCCAGCCACATCAGGAAGCAGCCGACCACGCCCATCGCGATGGACCAGAACATCGTGTCCATGTTGATGATCGAGAAATCGACGATCTTGTCCTGGTGCTTGGTGGAGAGGTGTCCGAGGTGGTGGACTATGTATTCTGATGGAGTAGGAGCGTGTCCGGTGGATGCCATGTCAGTGCCTAAATATTAAGATGATGTAACTCTTCAGCGCCACGATGAAGGCAGCGAGTAGCGCCAGCCAGTTCAAATCGCGGTACAGCCATACCACCGCGCCAAGCAGCGCGACAGTCAATGCAATCTTGATAAATTCGCCGATGAAAAAAGTCATCGGGTTGACAGCCCCCGGCTTGCGCGCGTTGATAAACAAACGCAAGGCAAACAAGCCGTTTGGCACAACACAGCACAAGCCGCCAAGAAGCGCTGACAACAGCGCGTGCCATCCTCCGATCAGGCCGGCAATCAGTCCGGTGATGACCGTGGTCAAAAACTGCAGGAGGACGACGCGTAGCATAGTGGTCCGCTTTGGTGCAATCCGTGGGCTTTCTACTTTTGAAAGCACTCGAGACGGGCCGCGGTATTTCTTGGTGGTGCGTCTTGTGAAACCACGGGATTATAAGTGTTTTCCACAAGGACCGTCAAACCTTTGACGGGCGGAAATCCGACAAGGAGCTACCGTAAAACTACGGTATCGCGCCCCTGCATGCACCGCCGGGGTGCATCCCTTTGCCCTCAGCTTGCAAGGCTGTACAGCCAGTTGCGTCCTTGCCCCCAGTCGCCCAGTCCGCTCTCGGCATTGATGTGCCCGCGCGGTCCGAGGTCATGGAAGTGCGCGCCCCATGCTTCGGCCCAGGCCTTTGCCTTCGGCTGCTCGCACCAAGGGTCGTTGCTGGAGGCGACGACCACCGCCTTGAACGGCAGGCGGATCTGCGGCATCGGCGTGAAGCCGGTGACGAAGGCGGGGAAATCGGAGCGTTCCACATCGGGCGGCGCGACGAGTAGTGCGCCCTTCAGCTTCGCGGCGTGTGGTGCGGCGCCATGGGTGACGGCCCACCAGGCGGCGGTCGCGCACCCAAGGCTGTGCGCGGCGAGGACGACGGGGCCGGGGGCGTTTCGGATCGCCGCATCCAGCGTGTCCACCCATTCGCTGCGGACCGGCTGTTCCCAGTCGCGCTGCTGCACACGGTGCGCGCCGGGCAGGTCGGCTTCCCAGAGGGTCTGCCAGTGTCCCTCGCCAGAATTGAACAGGCCGGGGTGAATGAGGATGGTGGTCGTCATTGGCCGGCGCGCAGTTTCGCGATCAGTTCATCGAGCGCGTCGAGGTTGGCAAAGTCGACGATGAGCTGACCCTTGTTCTTGGCCCCGACCTTGATCACAACCTGCGTCGCGAGCATGTCGGACAGCTCTTCTTCGAGGCGGGCGAGGTCGCGCGACTTTTCCTTCGCTGCGCGCGACTTCGCACCGGATTGTTCGGTGGTGGCCTTCACCACGAGTTTCTCGGCCTCGCGCACCGACATGCGCTTGGCGACGATCTGGTTGGCGAGGGTGATCTGCGTGGCGGAGTCTACCGCCAGCAATGCACGCGCATGGCCCATGTCGATGTCGCCGGCCATGAGCATAGTCTGCACCGGCTTGGCAAGGTTCAGCAGGCGCAGCAGGTTGGACACCGCGCTGCGCGAACGGCCGACGGCGCCGGCCGCTTGTTCGTGCGTGAAGTCGAAATCGGTGATCAGGCGGTGGATGCCTTGCGCTTCTTCCAGCGGGTTGAGGTCTTCGCGCTGGATGTTTTCGATCAGCGCCATGGCCGCGGCGGCCTGGTCGTCGACATCCTTCACCAGCACCGGCACTTCACTTAGGCCGGCGATCTGCGCGGCGCGGAAGCGGCGCTCGCCGGCAATGATTTCATAGCGGCCGTCGCCATTGACCGGGCGAACCAGGATCGGCTGCATCAGGCCCTGGGCCTTGATCGATGCGGCCAGCTCCTGCAAGGCGCCTTCATCCATGCGGGTGCGCGGCTGGTATTTGCCCGCCTGCATCTGTGCGACCTTGAGCGTCGACGGCGAGCCTGCCACCGTCGGTACCGCTTCCTCGATGTCGGATGAGCCGCCGAGCAGTGCGTCGAGGCCGCGGCCGAGTCCCTTGGTTTTCTTCAGTGCCATAGTGCTGCCTTACATGGATTTGATGCGCTCGACCATCTCGGCGCCGAACGCGATATAGGCTTGCGCGCCCTTCGATGCGGGATCGAAGGTGACGCCGGGCATGCCGTAGGAAGGCGCCTCGGCGAGGCGCACGTTGCGCGGGATGATGGTCTTGAAGACCTTGTCGCCGAAGTGTTGCTCGAGTTGCGCGGAGACCTGCTGCGAGAGCGTCATGCGCGGATCGAACATCACGCGCAAGAGGCCGATGATCTTGAGGTCGGTATTGAGCTTGCCGTGCACTTTCTTGATCGTGTTGACCAGGTCCGACAAACCTTCGAGCGCATAGTACTCGCACTGCATCGGGATGATCACGCCGTGCGCCGCGCAGAGGCCGTTGAGCGTGAGCATCGAGAGCGCGGGCGGGCAGTCGATCAGCACGAAATCGTATTCGTGCGCGACGGCATTGATGGCATCCTTCAGGCGCTTCTCGCGGTTCTCGAGTTCGACCATTTCTACTTCGGCGCCGGCCAATTCACGGTTCGCGGGCAGCACATCGAAGCCGCCGGTTTCGGATGCCTTGCGCGCAGTTGGGACGTCGGCCAGGCCGAGCAGCACTTCATAAACGGAGCTCTGCAGCTCGGCCTTGTTGATGCCGGCACCCATCGTGGCATTGCCTTGCGGGTCGAGGTCGACCAGCAGCACGCGCTGATTGATTTTCGAGAGACCGGCTGCGAGGTTGACTGCCGTTGTCGTCTTGCCGACG
>NZ_DASRXF010000177.1:0-10024 GCF_035654295.1 Noviherbaspirillum sp.
ACGCGGCCGTTTTCCAGGATGTAGCCGAAGTCCGCGTAGCGCAGCGCAACCATGGTGTTTTGCTCGGCCACCAGGAAGGAGACGTTTTCCTTGCTGTTGAGGTCTTTCACGATCTCGAAGATTTCTTCCACGATCTGCGGCGCCAGGCCCATGGACGGCTCGTCCAGCAGGATCATCGAGGGCTTGGCCATCAGCGAACGGCCGATTGCGCACATCTGCTGCTCGCCGCCCGAGGTGTAGCCGGCCTGCGAGGTGCGGCGCTGCTTGAGGCGCGGGAAGTAGTGATAGACCATTTCCAGCTGGTCCTTCAGTTCGGCACGCGAGATCCGGCGGGTATAGGCGCCGGTCAGCAGGTTTTCCTCGATGGTGAGGTGGCCGAAGCAGTGCCGCCCTTCCATCACCTGCGACAGGCCGCGCTTGACGAGTTCGTTCGGCGTCAGCTGGTCGATGCGCTCGCCCTTGAATTCGATGTTGCCCTTGGTGACGTCGCCGCGCTCGCCGCGCAGCAGCGTGGAAATCGATTTCATCGTGGTCGATTTGCCCGCGCCGTTCGCGCCGAGCAGCGCCACGATCTTGCCCTGCGGGACTTGCAGCGACACGCCCTTCAGCACGAGGATCACGTGGTCGTAGATCACTTCAATGTTGTTGACGGAAAGGTACGGCTGGCTACTGGAGGTACTGGCCGCCGGTGCCACCGCTACGGTTTGCGTTGTCATGGTGTCTCTTCTCGAATCGGATTCAACGGGTCTTGCTGCTCACGCCAGGGCTCGACATTGGTGTCGACACCGGCAAGCCCTGGCGTGAGGCCGCTCCCGCGGCACGGGAGCGGCGCTCAGCGGCGACTGCTTAGGTCGCGCAGGCCGGGGTGATCTTCTTCTCCGCGGCGTACTTGGCCGAGGATTCCTCGATCAGCTTCTTGGTCAGGGCCTTGTCACCCGTAACCCAGTTCGGCGTAATCGGCACCCACTTGCTGCCGTTCCACTGCTGCACCTTCACGGCGCCGGAACCTTCGTGGTCTTCACAGGAAGTCTTCACCGGCGGGAACATGCCCAGCACGCCCAGCTGCTTCTGGCGCGCTTCGTCGACGTTCAGGTTTTCCATGCCCCAGCGGATCTGCTCGCCGTTCATGACCTTGCCCTTGCCGAACTTTTCCTGCGCCTTGCGGATGGCTTCGGTCCACAGGATCGCCGCGGTGACGCCGCGCATGTGGTACACGGAACCGACGCGGGTCTTGTCGTCGAGGTTGCCCTTGCCGGCGTCATAGACCTTCTTGCGGATCTCGTCGAGCACCGGGTAGTTGCCCGGGGTGTTGAAAGTCATCGTGGTGTAACCCTTGGCGGCGTCGCCTGCCGGGATCACGTCCTCTTCCGAGCCTGCCCACCACACGCCGAGGATCTTCTCGCGCGGGAAGCCGTTACGCTGCGCGGTCTTGATGGCCACGGCGTTCATCACGCCCCAGCCCCAGAGGATCACGTAGTCCGGCTTGGCCTGGCGGATCTGCAGCCATTGCGACTGCTGCTCGTTGCCCGGGTGGGCGACGGGGATCTTGATCAGCTCGAAGCCGTATTGCGCGGCCTGCGCGTCGAGCACCGGAATCGGCTCCTTGCCGAAAGCGGAGTCGTGGTACAGGTGCACGATCTTCTTGCCCTTGAGCTTGTCCATGCCGCCTTCCTTGCTGCCGAGATAAGCGGTCATCGCGGCGGCCTGGTTCCAGTAGCTGGTGATCAGCGGGAAGACATAGGGGAAGACCTTGCCGTTGGCGGCGTCGGAGCGGCCGTAGCCGAGCGTGGTCATCGGGATCTTGTCGTTGGCGACGCGGTCCAGGATGCCGTAGGCAATGCCGGTGGACAGCGGTTCGACGAGGCCGGCGCCGCCGTTGCGCGACTTCAGGCGCTCATAGCACTCGACGCCGCGCGAGGCGTTGTATTCGGTTTCGCACTCTTCCCACTTCATCTTGACGCCGTTGATGCCGCCGTTGGCGTTGACGAGGTTGAAGTAGTCGATCGCACCGCCGAAGAAGCCGGAGCCGCCCGCGGCATAGGCGCCGACGCGATAGGACAGGATGGGAATGTATTGCTCCTGGGCGGCGGCGGTAGTGGCCGCGACCGTGCCAGCCAGCGCTGCGCCGAGCATGACAGATTTGATCAACTTCATGTGCTCCTCCTAATTTTAGACAGCAATGACAACTAGTTGTGTGGACTGCTTTACCTCAGTGCGGAAATGGCCATAACCGCAGTTTTTCCTTCGCGATCTGCCACAGGCGGGCCAGGCCGTGCGGCTCGACGATCAGGAAGAAAATGATCAGTGCGCCGAACACCATCAGTTCGAGGTTCGACGCAACCGAAGTGGGGAGCCCGAAGGTGTGGGCGATGATATTGAGCAGAATGGGCAGCAGCACGATGAACGCCGCGCCGAAGAAGGAACCGATGATGGTGCCCACGCCGCCGATGATGATCATGAACAGGATGCGGAAGGACAGGTCCAGGTTGTAGGCTTCCGGCTCGACGGTGCCGAGGTAGGCGAACGCATACAGCGCGCCCGCCACGCCGCAGTAGAAGGAGCTGACCGCGAAGGCGAGCAGCTTGGTGCGCATCAGGCGGAAGCCGATCACCTCGGCCGCCACGTCCATGTCGCGCACCGCCATCCAGGAACGCCCGACGTTGGTGCGCACCATGTTCTTCACCATCAGCGCCATCACGCAGACGATGGACAGCACCAGCAGGTACTTGCGGCCCGGGGTATCGAAGTCGAAGCCGAGGATGGTGATCTGCTGCGCGGTGATGACGCCCGACGAGCTGTAGTTGGTGAACCAGCCGATCTTGGTCAGGCACCAGACGACGAAGAACTGCGTGGCCAGCGTGGCGGCGGCGAGGTAGAAGCCGCGGATGCGCAGCGACGGCAGGCCGAATGCGACGCCGACCAGCGCGGCGCACACGCCGCCGAGGATGAAGGCGACCAGGATCGGGATGCCCGGGATGCGCAGCACGAAGTTGTACGACGCGAAGGCGCCGACGGCCATGAAGGCGGCGGTGCCGAGCGAGAGCTGGCCGGCGTAGCCGGTCAGGATGTTCAGTCCGAGCGCGGCGAGCGCGAAGATCAGGAACGGGATCAGGATGGCCGAGAACGCATAGGGCGATGCGAACATCGGCACGATGAAAAAGGCCACGGCCAGCAGCACGTAGATGCCGACGCGGTCCTGCCGGATCGGGAAGATCTGGTTGTCGGCCTGGTAGGTGGCTTTGAATTGACCTGCTTCGCGGTAGAACATGTTTGCTTCCTTTGTCTCTCCGGTCCGTCATCCCCGCGGTGGCGGGGACGACAAGGGATTTTTTAAGCGCTTCTCCGGGTTCGCCGTCAGATGCGTCGAATGATCTTCTCGCCGAACAAGCCTTCCGGCCGCACCAGCAGGAACAGCAGCGCGAGCACGTACGGGAACCAGCCTTCGATGCCGCCGCCCACCATCGGGCCGATGTACACCTCCGCCAGTTTTTCCGAGGCGCCGATGATCAGGCCGCCGATGATGGCGCCGGGCACCGAGGTGAAGCCGCCGAGGATCAGCACCGGCAGGGCCTTGAGCGCAACGAAGGTCAGTGCGAACTGCACGCCGTTGCGGGCGCCCCACAGCAGGCCGGCGACCAGCGCGACGAAACCGGCGACCGCCCACACGATGCCCCAGATCTGCTGCAGCGGAATGCCCACAGCCAGCGCGGCCTGATGGTCGTCGGCCACGGCGCGCAGCGCGCGGCCGATCTTGGTCTTGGAAAAGAACAGCGCAAGGCCGGTCACCAGCACCGCGCAGATGCCGGCGGCGGTGACGTCGAACTGGGAAATCGAAATGTTGTAGTTGTCGAGCAAGTACATGATCGGCACGTCTTCGATGCCGATGTCGAGGCGGCGCACTTCCGAGCCCCAGATCAGCTGCGCGAGGCCTTCGACGAAGAAGGTCAGGCCGATGGTGGCCATGAACAGCGTGATCTCATGCTGGGCGACCAGCGGCCGCAGCACGATGCGCTCGGTCGCAAGGCCGAGCAGCACCATCGCCCCCATCGTCAGCGGAATCGCGACCCACAGCGGCACGCCGAACTTGTCGATCAGGCCGACGCAGGTCAGCGCGGCGAAGAACACCATCGCGCCCTGCGCGAAGTTGAACACGCCGGATGCCTTGTAGATCAGCACGAAGCCGAGCGCCACCAATGCGTACATGACGCCGGCGAGCAGGCCGCCGATCAACACTTCGAAGAAGAAACTGAGTTCCATGTTTGATTCACCCTCTGTCGGTTCCCTTGGGGCGGGATGGGTTTCGGTTCGTTATCTGCGAGGGAAACCCATCCCCCTCCCGGCCTCCCCCTTGAAGGGAGAGGGGTGTTCTTTAGTGCGCGACGCCCAGATACGCGTTGATCACGTCCTGGTTGCTGCGCACCTCGTCCGGCGTGCCATCACCGATCTTCTTGCCGTAGTCGAGCACCACCACGCGGTCGGAGATGTCCATCACCACGCCCATGTCATGCTCGATGAGCACGATGGTGGTGCCGAACTGGTCGTTGACGTCGAGGATGAAGCGGCACATGTCCTGCTTTTCTTCCACGTTCATGCCGGCCATCGGTTCGTCCAGCAGCAGGATTTCCGGCTCGGCCGCCAGCGCCCGGCCCAGCTCGACCCGCTTTTGCAGGCCGTACGGCAGGCGCGACACCGGCGTCTTGCGGATGTGCTGGATTTCGAGGAAGTCGATGACTTCCTCGACCTTCTTGCGATGCTCGATCTCTTCGCGCTGCGCCGGGCCCCAGTACAGCGCCTGCAGCAGGAAGTTGGTCTGCATCTTGAGGTTGCGACCGGTCATGATGTTGTCGAGCACGGTCATGCCCTTGAACAGCGCGATGTTCTGGAACGTGCGCGCAATGCCGCTCTTGGCCGCGGCATAGGTATCCATGTCCTTGCGGTGCTGGCCGCGGTAGACGATCTCGCCCTGCTGCGGCCGGTACACGCCGTTGATGACGTTGAGCATGGAGCTCTTGCCGGCGCCGTTGGGGCCGATGATGGCGCGGATCTCGTGTTCGCGCACATCGAACGAAATGTCGGTCAGCGCTTTGACGCCGCCAAACGACAGCGAAATGTTCTGCAGGTCCAGGATCACGTCGCCGATCTTGCGGTTCTCGTTATGCATATCAGGCCGCCTTCTTCAGTGCGCCAAAGGTTTTGACATCAACGATGCGCAGGTCGGCAGACACCATGCCCTTGCGCCCGTCTTCGAACTTGACCTGGGTTTCGATGTACTGCGACATCTTGCCCGCGTACAGCGCGTCGATCAGCACCCGGTACTTCTCGCCAATGAAGCGGCGCCGCACCTTGCGCGTGCGCGTGAGCTCGTCGTCGTCCGGGTCCAGTTCCTTGTGCAGCACCAGGAACCGGTGGATCTGCGTGCCCGACATCAGCGCTTCGGTCGACAGGTCGGCATTGACCTTCTCCACGCATTCGGCAATCAGTTCGTAGGTCTCGGCCTTGCCGGCCAGGTCGGTATAGCCGGAATACGCGATGCCGCGCCGCTCGGCCCAGTTGCCCACCGCTTCCATGTCGATGTTGATGAACGCGCACACCATGTCGCGCTCGTTGCCGAAGGCCACCGCTTCCTTGATGAACGGGAAGAACTTGAGCTTGTTCTCGATGTAGTTCGGCGCAAACATGTCGCCGCTGTTCATCTTGCCCACGTCGGCCGCACGGTCGATGATCTTGAGGTGCCCTTCGTCGTCGAAGATGCCGGCGTCGCCGGTGTGGAAGTAGCCGTCGGCGTCAATCACTTCGGCGGTGGCGTCCGGGCGCTTGTAGTATTCCTTGAGCATCGCGGCCGACTTGACCAGCACTTCGCCGTTGTCGGCCAGCTTGACCTCGACGCCCGGCGCCGGCAGGCCGACCGAATCGAACTTGATGTTGCCGTTCGGCTGCAGGCACACGTACGCGCAGGTTTCGGTGGCGCCGTACAACTGTTTCAGGTTCACGCCGATGGAGCGGTAGAAGCGGAACAGGTCGGGACCGATGGCCGCGCCGGCGGTGTAGGCCACGCGCACGCGCGACAGCCCGAGCACGTTCTTGAGCGGGCCGTACACGAACAGGTCGCCCAGCGCATAGCTGAGGCGGTCCAGCAACCCGACCGGCTTGCGGTCAAGGATGTCGGCGCCGACCCGGCGCGCCACTTCCATGTAGTGGCGGAACATCTTGCGCTTGATCACGCCGGCGTCTTCCATGCGGATCATCACCGTGGTGAGCATGTTCTCGAACACGCGCGGCGGGGCAAAGTAATACGTCGGCCCGATCTCGCGCAGGTCGGTGAGCACCGTGTCGCCCGACTCCGGGCAGTTCACCGTGAAGCCGGCCACCAGCGCCTGGGCGAAGGAGAGCAAATGATCGCCGACCCATGCCATCGGCAGATAGGAAAGGACATTGTCTTCCGCATTCAGGCCGTCGAATTTGCGTCCGCCCTCGGCGGCGACGAAGAACGATCCGTGCGTCTGGCAAACGCCCTTCGGCTTGCCGGTGGTGCCGGAGGTATACAGCATGACCGCCGTGTCGCTCGCCCTGCCTGCATACACCTCGCCGATGAAAAAGCCGGGATGCGCCTTGTCGAACTTCCTGCCGAGTTCCTGCACGACATCGTATGACGTCAGCTCTTGCTGCCTGTAGTGGCGCATGCCGCGTGGGTCGTCATAGATGATGTTGGCGATGCGGTTAAGTGTCTGCTTGATGTCGAAAAGTTTGTCGACCTGTTCCTGGTCTTCGACAATGGCGAAATCGATATCAGCGTCATTGAGCACATAGGCCATGTCGGCAGCAGGCGCATCCTGGTACAACGGCACGGCGACGCCGCCGAGACAGTGCACTGCCGCCATTGCCCAGTACAGGCGGGGACGGTTGTCGCCAACGATCGCCAGGTTCATGCCACGCTTGAATCCCATGGCCGCCAGCCCGCAGGCCAGGGCACGGACCTCTTCAGCGACCTCCGACCAGCTCCAGGTTTGCCAGATGCCGAGGTTTTTCTCCCGGTAGGCAGGCACGTTCGGGCGCGTTTGCGCGTGTTTAAGCAGCAAGCGGGGGAACGTGCATTCGCTCGCCTTCGTCGTCTCTTCCATCGTCCACTCTCTCTCGGGCCAGCCATTCGGCACGCCGCCGGTTTATACCGGTCTGTATTTGTGCCTGCTTCGTGCTGCGCTTTTCAATCGCGCAATTCTTGTATGTCAACTGCTGGCGCGCCTGAAGAACCAGCCGGCGCGCCGTTGCCGTCACCCCGAAATCGACGCGCGTTCGATGATGCGTTTCAGGGCGTTCGGTGATGCGGTCAGGGTGCCGAACTCGCTGCCATAGTCGGTGCCGAGGCGCGAATTGACGAATGCATCGGCCACATCTTCCGTGGAGAAGCGCAGCAGCAGGCTTCCCTGGAGAGCCATGGCAATCATTGCCATCACCCGTCGCGCATGCGGCTCAAAATTGTCGGATACATCCATCAGTGCGCGGTCGAGCTTCGCCACATACGCGTCGAATTTCCGGTGTGCGCCTTTGGCAAGGTTGATTTCATCCATCAACGCCTCCCGCGTGGCGTTGTCGCCGCGGAGTGCGCGCATCAGGTCGAGTCCCATCATTGCCGAGCTGCCTTCCCAGATACCGTTGAGCGGCGCTTCCCGGTACAGGCGAGCGATCGATTGTTCCTCGACGTAGCCCATGCCCCCATGGCACTCCAAGGCTTCGAGGGCAACGTGATTGACCCTCTTGCAGTTCCAGTACTTCGCCACCGGCACGGCAACGCGAATAAGAAGGCGGTCGTGGTCGCTGAGGTGTTCGTCATCCGCGGCGCGCGCAAGGCGCATGCCGAGCAGGAGCGCGGCCTCGCTCTCGATGGCGAGATCGGCGAGCGTGTTCTGCATCTGCGGCAGGCTGGAAATGGTGGAGCCGAATGCACTCCGGTTCGACGTGTGATGCATGGCCAGCGTAAGCGACTGCCGCATGATCGCCGCAGATGCGATCGACAGGTCCATGCGGATGTAATGCGTCATGTTCTTGATGAACTGGCGGATACCGCGGCCCGGCTCGCCGATGCGGTAAGCGAGCGCGCCGTCGAGTTCAATTTCGCTCGAGGCATTCGAGCGGCTGCCCAGTTTGTCCTTGAGCCGTTCGATCCGGATCGCATTGCGCTGGCCGTCTGGCAGGATGCGTGGTGCAATGAACAACGAGATACCCTCTGCAGTGCGCGCAGTCACGAGGTAAAGATCGCCCATTGGTGCCGAGCAGAAGAATTTGTGGCCGCGAAGAATGTATTCGCGGTCGGCGCCGGTGGGAATCGCTTCGGTTTCGTTTGCACGCAGGTCGGAGCCGCCCTGCTTCTCCGTCATCCCCATCGCGACGGTGATTCCCCGCTTTTGTGCGAATGGAATGTGACGGTTGTCGTAATCGTTCGACAGCACCAGGTTCTCCCAGCGCGCGCCGAGTTCGGCGTCAGAGCGAAGGAGCGGGATGATTGCGTAAGACATCACGGTCGGGCAGCAGATACCGTTTTCACCTTGGTTCCAGAGGTACGAGAGGGCGCCGCGCGCCACCTGCGAGCGTTCCTCGGTTGCCGTCCATGCGAGCGAGTGCACCTCGGAGGCGTAGGCCTTGGACATGAGCTGGTGGTAGGACGGATGGAAGTCGACCGTGTCGATGCGATTGCCGAAACGGTCATGCGTTCTCAACTCGGGAAGATACTGGTTCGCCTGCCGCGCAAGTTCGCGCAATTCGAAACTACCGATTGCCGCGCCCAGTTGCGCCGCGCGCTCCCGCGCCCACCCTGCCCCTTCGCGCTCCAGCGCCCTGCTCAGCACGGCATCGCCGGTGAAGGCGTTGTAGTCGGGCTGCTCGAACGGCATGTTGAAAACGCGGTGTGTCCTGTATGGCGCCGGGACACCCGGGGGTTGGAACGCAAAACCATTCATCTTAGCTCTCCTGAAACTCGTTTTCTTGAATAGCGGGCCGGCTGCTTGTCCGCTTGACGCCAATTGCACGATTGACGTAGGCCTGGATCTCGCAAATGAGTTGCGGAGTGCGCGATACCGGGTCGTAGCTTTCGTCGGCAAGCGGCACAACGATTGCCTCTGCCAGGGCGCCGAGGACGCATGCGCCGGTCACGTTCGAATCTTGCTGCGTGAACTCGCCGGCGCGAATGCCATCGTCGATGATGTGGACGAACTGGCTGACAAACTGTTTGCGGTAGTGCAGCCTCAAGCGCTCAATTTCTGCTTCGTCGGCTGGCTCCGCAATTACCGCGTAAGCCTTGCGCCTGCCACGCAGGGCACGGCGTGCGAAGGTTTCGATCGCCGCGGAGAGTCGCTCGCCCGGCGTGCCTTCCCCGTGCGCGATGTCCGCAATGATCTTGACCTCCAACTCCGCGATCCTGCGGTATGCCTCGCAGAGGAGTTGGCTTTTGGAAGGAAAGTGGAGATAAACCGAACCGGCAGCAACACGCGCCGTTCTTGCAACTGCAGCGATTGACGCCGCGCGCCACCCCCCGGTTGTGATGAGGCGGATTGTCGCCGTGACGATTGCGGTTTTCGCGTTGTCGATCTTTTGTTCGACGTACTCTGTGCGGCGGTAGACCATGATATGAATCCTTATTCATAGCTTGATGATTTAACTTAACTCCGCAAATCGGGCGTGTCAAGTACCTGTGCGCAGAAAATCAAAACCTCGAAATTTTTCGAGCCTCTGCTATGCTGCAAGCACCGGATCAGTTGAACGCGAACAAGCTGCAACCGCAGTTGCTGCAAAGTTTTCCGCGTAACGTAATGCTGTGTGCGCGATGACACGAAGTGATTGCGAAGCCGTTTTCTCGCCAGCGCATGCGGAAGAATTTTTCTTCTCCGCGCGCATCATTCACGCGCTATCCCGCGCACTGTTCCAGCACATCAATACTGATGGTTGATCGGAGGATGACATGCCTAGAGCAGCGATTCTGGCTATCGACGGATGCTATGCGTCGAGCGTTGCCGGCTATGCAGACCTCCTGCAG
>NZ_DASRXF010000178.1:0-5314 GCF_035654295.1 Noviherbaspirillum sp.
TGGCGAAGTCCGGGTTCTTGGCCAGCCCGAGGAAGGAGCCGGCACGCTTGCGCGTGGCGCAGTATTCCGGCAGGTAGCGGCCGGCCTGGCGCATCAGCCACAGCGGCGTGTAGTCGGTGGGCTGGCGCAGCAGCGCGCGCAAAAAGGTGTCGTTCTGGAGGGGGGCGAACTTGGATGACATGGGAAACTTTCTTGGGCGGCGGCGTCTCCGCACGCCGCAGTTGAACTGGCGGGCACGGCGGCCCTCCGGCATATCCGGAAGGCACCCGGTCCCGCTATCTGCCTTGGGCGGCAGGAGGTTTATGCCTTGCTGGCGTCCTGGACCAGGCCAAGCGCTTCATACTCTTCCAGCTTGCGATACAGGCTGGACAAGCCGATGCCCAGCTTTTGGGCCGCCGCGCGGCGGTCGCCGCCGGCGTCCGCGATGGCCTTGTTGATGACCGACGCCTCGAAGCGGCGTACCTGCTCGCGCAGGCTGTCGCCGGACCCGGCCACGGCGGCGCCGTTGCCGGCGGCCGGCGCCGAACGCAGGATCTGCGGCGGCAGGTCATCCCGGCTAATGCGGCCTTCGTCGGCCAGAATCAATGCTCGATCAACCACGTTTTCCATCTCCCGGACGTTTCCAGGCCATTCATAGGCACTCAGGATTTCTTCCACGTCCGGTTCGAGGGAAATCGGCCCCACGTTGCCCAGACGCTTCGCGCCCTTCTGCAGCAAGAACCGCACCAGCCCCGGGATATCCTGGCGGCGTTCGCGCAGCGGCGGCGCATGGACATGGAAGACCGACAGGCGGAAGTACAGGTCTTCGCGGAACTTGCCCTCGGCGACCATCTGCGACAAATCGCGGTTGGTGGCGGCGACGATGCGCACATCGGCGCGCTTGGCCTGTTCGCCGCCGACCGGGCGCACCGTCTTTTCCTCGATCACATGCAGCAGCTTGACCTGCAGCGCCAGCGGCAGTTCGCCGATCTCGTCGAGGAAGATGGTGCCCTTGTCGGCCTCGAGGAACAGGCCCTTGCGCGCCTTGTCGGCGCCGGTGAACGAACCCTTGATGTGGCCGAACAGTTCGCTCTCCATCAGGTTCTCGGGAATGGCGCCGCAATTGACGGGGATGAACGGCCCGTCGGCGCGCTGGCTCTGCTGGTGGATCTGGCGCGCGATCACGCCCTTGCCGGTGCCGCTCTCGCCGGTCACCAGCACCGTGCTGTCGGTGGGCGCGACCTTTGCGATCAGGCGGTCCAGCTGCTTCATCGCTGGCGACTCGAAGACGAAGTTGTCTTCGCGCGCGCCCATGACGAGGTTGCGCAGCACGCGGTTCTCGGAACTGAGACGGCGCAGGTCGCGCACCTTCATCAGGCGGTGCAGCACTTCCTCATTGCGCACCGGCTTGATCATGTAGTCGGATGCGCCCGCCTTGATCGCCTCGATCGCGGTATCGACAGAGGCATATGCCGTCATCATGATGAAGCTCGTCTCGATGCCGGCGGCACGCGCGCGCCGCACGAGCTCGATGCCGGTGAAGTCCGGCATCTTGATGTCGCTGATGGCGACATCGATATCCCCTTTCGACAGGCGCTCCAGCGCCTCCGTGCCGTTGGCTGCCTGGCACACGCTGCAGCCCGACTTGCCGAGGTGGGCGGCAAGGATCTGGCGGATGGCCGGCTCGTCGTCGACGACCAGGACTTCAAGTGATTTCATGGATGAATCGTTCGGTTTCATTTAACGGAAAATAGACATTGACTTGGGTCCCGGCACCCGGGGTGGAATCGATCTCGATGCTACCGCCATGATTTTTCATGATGGAATAGCACAAGGATAAGCCCAAGCCGGTGCCCTTGCCAGCCGGCTTCGTTGTATAGAAGGCCTCGAAGGCCCGTTCGAGCACTTCTTTTTCCATCCCCGCGCCGTTGTCCGCGACGCGCATGCATACCCGATCGCCTTCCTGTCGTGTTGAAATGACAACGATCGGCGACCTGTCATTGACCATCTCCAATGCATCCATCGCATTGATCAGCAGGTTCATGATGACCTGCGTCAGCTGGTCGGCCACGCCGTGGATCGCGGGCAGGCTGTGGTCGAGCTCGAGACGCAGCTCGACGCCGCGCAAGCGCTTGTCATAACGGATCAGGCTGGCGGTGCTGCGCAGCTGCGCGTTCAGGTCCAGCAGCTGCGGCTCGGCCGGTTGCGGCGACGCGAATTCCTGGATCTCGCGCGTGATTGCCGCCAGCCGCTCCGCCTGCGCCTGGATAAGGTCCGGGCGGCACGACCTGCAACAGTCGTGCTTGCAGTAGGCGGAGCCGGCCTCGCGGCGTTCCTTCATGTCCTGCGCGATACCGGAAATGGCGGCAATCGGATTGCCGATCTCGTGCGCCACCCCCGCCGCCAATGCGCCGATGGCGGCCATCTTCTCCTGGTGGAAGTATTTCTGCCGCTCGACGGTGAGTTCCTTTTCCCGCTTGTCGAGCGCGGTCGCCATGCTGTTGACGGCCGCCATGAGCTGGCCGACTTCATCGTGCCGGCGGATCGGGATTGGCGCACCGCGATAACCGTTGACGATGTCAATCGCCCGCTGCTGCAAGGTGCGCAGGTCTTCGGTCAGTTGCTTGAAGAACAGGGCCATGATGGTGCCCAGCAAGGCCAGTCCCATCATGCCGAGGAACAGCGTGGTCATGGCGACCGAGTCGGCCTGTACGCGGTAGCTTTCCGACATGCGTGCGCGGGCCAGCTGCGACTGCTCGGCAAGGTCGGTGAATTCGTTCTTGGTCTTGATCAGTTCCACGATCAGCTGGCTCAAGTTCTCGCGCGAGGCATCGCGGAAGGCATCCTCCAGCGCGGCGTCGGCGCCGTCGAGGCTGAGGTCGAAGCCCGGTACCGCCTGCTGCAGTTCCGCGTGCTTGGTGCGCAGGATCTGGTAATGCATCTGGATGCGCTGCATGCCCGCCTTGCGGTCCTCGGCGTCGACATTGGCGAACACCCCCATGACGGCGTGGAAGGCGGCGGTATCGGCCTGCTTCAGCATGCTGTCGACCTCCAGCGACTTCTGGATCTCATCGAAATCACGCAGCAACTGGTTCTTCTGATGGAATGCGAACAGCGCGATGATCACCGCATAGGCGATCAGCGCGCCGAACACGATCAAGCCTTTTGTCCTGACGGAAAACACGTTCGTGCCCGCTGACTGAAAGGACGGCGCACTCCCCCCCGCGGCGGACTCCTGTTTGAGTAGCCGCATGTGGATTGCGTTCAAGAACTTCCGTATCGAATTCAACAGCCTTGTCCGTTCGATGGGTTATTTAAGCAAGGAAATCGGCCCGTCCGGCGCATTCTCCGCGGCCGCGCGAAGCATCAGCGCCTGCCCGCCGGAGATGGCCGTCTCGTTGCCGGCCAGCCGGATCTGGAACAGCACCGCGCCCATCACGACCAGCATGACGAACGCCCCCGCCGCGCGCGTGCGGTAGACGCGTTCCATCGTGAGATAGATGAGCACCGTCAGCGCGCCGAACAGCGCGATCATTTCGTACAGGGGGTTCAGCGCCCAGCCACTCCCGATCCGGCCCATGGCGAGCGCCAGGAGCGAGGCGACCGCGCCAAGGCCGGCCAGCAGCGACGCCCACTGCCCCACCGCCTTTGACCTGAACCACACATGACTGACGTAGAGCACGGCGGATACGATCAACAACAGGTTGCCGAATCCGAGCACACCGTGCACGAGCGCCGGCGTTTCAAGAAATTCCACAATCTTCCTCCAACATGAACCCTGCGCGAGCCGGCGCAGCCCTCCCGCGCGCCCTGCCCTGCATTCCTCCGCTTTTTGCATCTCCCCGGCGGAGCAGACGACAAGCGATATTGAAATTGCTGCAATCCCGTGTACAAGCAATTTCGGTTCCATCCGGAAAAAAGAGCGCGGCAGGCCGCCAAACTCAAGGGAAGCGCACTCCTGGGGCGGGAAATGGCACTGTTGATTTTTTTCTCGTGAATGGGATAGCACACGCCGTGCTTCCCATTTTCGGGAATGAGACCAGCGTCAAAACATGTGCCCCGGGCGAAACATTGGCACAGGCATATTAATTGCTTTATGGAAATATCTTTCATGTCGCCAAGCCTCCTTTGTCCCCAATGCGCAAGCTGATCGTTTCAAACCTCCTCCTGATCATGTTCCTGGTTGGCGCGGCATCGGGCTTTTTCATGAGCAATATCGGCTGGTGGGGCCTGCGCCAGGGCGAGAAAGACCTGGAACAGGTTTACCGGAGCGGCGGCGTCGTGCTCAAGGATGTCTCCGAGGTCGAGCGCCTGATGCTGCGCTCCCAGGCGCTGTTCATCGACGCGCTCAAGCAGCGCAAGCTGACGCAGGCCGACAGGGAAGCACTGAGCCAGGTCGAAGCGCGGCTGGCCGCCCTGCTCGCCGGCATGCAGCACGATTCCGCCGGCAGCGAGCAATGGACGCACATCGCCCACCTGCATGCACGCGTCGCCTCCAGCCGCCAGCATGCGATGAAGCTGATGGCAGGCGACCCCGCAGCCGCTTACCGTTATCACACGCATACCGTCCTGCCGCTCTACAACCAGCTGTCGTCAACCCTCCACCAGCTGGTTCCGCCGGCCATCGAGGCCGAGCGCCTCGCCTATGAGCAGGCGGTCGCCGGCAACCGGCTGGCGCGCGACACCCTGCTCGCGCTGTCGCTGCTGGCCACCGTATTTTTCTGCGTGACCGCCTGGCTGACTTATCGCGAATCGATGGAAAGGCGGCGCAAGTCGGCGGAGCTGGACCGCGAACATGCGCTGTTCCGCACTCTGTTCGAGGCCAGCAACGACGGCGTCCTGCTGATCAATAATGGCCGCGTCACCGAAGTCAACACGGCAGCCATCAAGCTGTTTGCCCTTCCGGCCACCCCGGTGGACGAGGATGTGGAACTCGGCCGCCTGCAGCCGCGGCACCAGCCGGACGGCACGCTGTCCGCGCCCGCGCTGGAGGCCCGGCTGGAAGAAAGCCTGCAAGGCGGTTCCCAGCGTTTCGAATGGCACTTCCGGTCGCACGACGGCAGGGAATTCCCCGCCGAACTGGCGATCGATGTCGCCCTGCTCGGCGAGCGGGCTACCGTCCAGCTCACCATCCGCGACATCACCCGCAGGAAGACTGCCGAGGCATCGATGCGGCTGGCCAACCAGGCGTTCGAGAACTCGCTGGAAGGCATTGCGATCACCGATGCCAAGGGCAATATCCTGACCATGAACAATGCCTTCACCGTCATCACCGGCTACACCTGTGAGGAAGTCCTCGGCCGCAACCCGCGCGTGCTCAGCTCGGGCCGGCAGT